>NZ_JBFTRV010000019.1:0-116840 GCF_056399665.1 Massilia sp. 01N410
CGGTACCACCCCTTCCCATCCCGAACAGGACCGTGAAACGACTTTGCGCCGATGATAGTGCTGCAACCAGTGTGAAAGTAGGTTATCGTCAGGCTAATTATTCGCAGAAGCCCGCTCAATTCGATTGAGCGGGCTTTTTGCTTTTCTGCAGGCAAAAATATAGGACCAAAGTCCAATTGCGCTTTCCGCAATCCAGCCTGAGCATGGCAGCGAGAACATGCGGAGGTGGATGATGAAACGTCCGATTTGGCGATTCGCCGTGCTGGCGCTGGCAGCCGTGTTGCCGGTGACGGGCGCGAATGCCCAGCTCGAGGGGGTGCTGGGCAAGGGCAATCAGACCGACGCCCTGAAGGGGCTGGCCGGCATGACGGACATGCCGATGACGTCCGGCAGCGTCGGGAATGTGGCGGGCCTGCTGCAATACTGCATCACCAACAATTATCTGGGTGGCGACGACCCGGCCGCAATCAAGGACAAGCTGCTGGGCAAGCTGCCCGGAGGCGGCCAGAGCCGGGACCCCGGCTACAGCGATGGCATGAAGGGCCTTCTGCACGGCAGTAACGGCGAGTCGATGGACCTGGGCAGCGGCGCGCTGAAGGCGCAGATCGCAAAACGGGTCTGCGATGCCGTCCTCAGCCAGGCCAAGACTTTCCTGTGAATCCGGATGTCCCGGCCCTTCTACCGGCACCGCCTGCCGGTCCGCATCCTGCACTGGATTAACGTCCTCAGCTTCTTCCTGATGCTGATGAGCGGGCTCGGTATCTTCAACGCCCATCCCCACCTCTACTGGGGCGCGGACTCCGATTTCGACGCGCCGCTGCTGTCGATCACGGCCCGTCCCGGTCCCGATGGCGAGCCGCAGGGCATCACCCAGGTCGGCGCCCGGGTCTTCGTTACCGACGGCGTGCTGGGCGCCTCGCGCGTCGAGGGTCAGGCGCGCAAGACGGAGCGCGCCTTCCCGTCCTGGGCGACGATCCCGGGCCGCCAATACCTGGCCACCGCGCGCAACTGGCACCTGTTCTTCGCCTGGATCTTCGTGCTCAACGGCCTGGTCTATGTGGCCTATACGGTGCTCGGCGGCCACCTGCGGCGCGACCTGGTGCCGCGCAGGTCCGAACTGCGCGGCATCGGCCGCTCGCTCAGGGACCACCTGCTGCTCCGCCATCCCGCCGGCGAAGCCGCGAAGCGCTACAACGTGCTGCAGAACCTCAGCTACCTCGTCGTGATCTTCATCCTGCTCCCGCTGATCGTCCTGGCGGGGTTCGGCATGTCGCCGCGGCTGGACGCCCTGTTCGGCGGCTGGGTCGGCATCCTCGGCGGGCGCCAGTCCGCGCGCACCTTGCACTTCGCGGCGGCCTTCCTGCTGCTGGCCTTCGTCGTGGTGCATGTGTTCGAAGTGATCGTCACCGGGCTGTGGAACAATCTGCGGTCGATGATCACTGGCTACTACCGCCTGCCGGAAGAGCGGCACGAGAGGCACGAAGGGAAGGAGGAGAGGGCGCCATGAACACGCTGACCCGCAGACGCTTCCTGCGCCTGGCCGCCGGCTCGGCCCTGCCGGGCGTGCTGGCCGGCTGCGATCGCCTGGCCGACAGCGAAGCCTTCAACGGCAGGCTGCGCAGCGCCCAGTTCCTCAGCCGGCGCGCACAGGCGCTGTTGACGGGGCGCGACGCCATGGCCCAGGAATTCGGCGAAGACGAGATCGCCGCCGAGTTCCGCAGCAACGGCACGGCGATGCCGGACAGCCAACTGTACCGCAGTCTCCTCGCCGGCCAGTTCCGCGACTGGCGCCTGCAGCTCGGCGGCCTGGTCGCGCGGCCGGCGCAATACAGCCTGGCCGAGCTGCAGGCGCTGCCCTCGCGCACCCAGATCACGCGTCACGACTGCGTCGAGGGTTGGAGCGTGATCGGCAAGTGGACCGGGGTGCCGCTGCGCCACCTGCTGTCGCGGGCGGGGCCGCTGCCGGCGGCGCGCTATGTCGTGTTCCATTGCGCCGATCCGATGGACGGCTCGGACTTGCAGGCGCCGGGATCGACCTATTACGAAAGCATCGACCTCGTCGAGGCGGTGCACCCCCAGACCATCCTGGCCTACGCCCTCAACGACGAGGCGCTGCCGGTCAAGAACGGCGCCCCGCTGCGGCTGCGGGTCGAGCGCCAGCTCGGCTACAAGCAGGCCAAGTACCTGATGCGGATCGATGTCGTGGCGCGGCTCGAGCCTGTCCGCGGCGGCAAGGGCGGGTATTGGGAAGACCTCGGCTACGAGTGGTACGCCGGGATCTAGTCCCAGGTTTGCGGCCACAGGAAGGCGGGCAATGAGAGCCGCACTTCCTCCGCGGTCTGGTCAGGGACCCCGCGCAAGTCCAGCGTCCACGACCGCCTGACCCTGCCGGCCTCGATCTCGAACACGATCTCGTCGTCGAAGAAGGTCCGCGGCGGATAGCCGGTACGGCGCCGCTCGCCGCGCCATGCGCAAACGTAGCCGCTGAACCAGCGCGCGCCCACCGGCAAACCCACCTCGGCGAACAGGGAGGCGATCGACTCCCTGCTGACCCGCGTGAGCACCAGCACCTCGTCGACGATGGCCCAGTCGGCCACGTAGCCGTTCTGGCGCCACAGCGTCGGCGCTTCGCGCGGCCGGCCCGGAAAGGCGGCAAGCAGGGCGTCGAGCGGAAAGGCGTCGATCTCGTAGTCGACCCCGCCGGCTTCGAGCCGGTCCCAAATGATGTTCGACATCGGATCAGGCTCTCTGGGCGCCGAGCAGGCCGTCGATCGCGCCGAGGACCTCCAGCGCGCCGCCGGCGAGCCCGACGCCCGGCAGCCTGCCGACCTCCGATTCACGCGGATTGATCCTCAGCAGCGAGCCGCCGTGGCGGAGCACCACCCGCTGGGAGAAATGGCGCACGGTCGGGATGTTCAGGCCGGCGCCGATCTCGATCACCAGCGGGCGGCGTACCTGTTCGAGCCAGCTCCGGCAGCGCATCGCCTGCAGGTCGCGCCGCTCGCCGATCCAGTCGCGGTCGTCGAACATGAGGATGTTCGGGCGCGCCGGGCCGCCGCAGCGCGGACAGGCCGGCAGTGGGCCGAGCAGTTCGCAGCGGCCGGCGTCGACCGCCGGGTCGAAGCCGGCGGCCGGCCACAGCCCGGGCGAGCACGGTCCGAGGCACTGCAGCCGGTGGATCGAACCATGGCATTCGTCGATACGCAATGGATCGAAGCCCGCTTTCTGGAAGTGGCCGTCGACATTGCTGGTGAAGACGAAGTAGCCGTGGCGGCGCGACTCGCCCCATTTGCGCAGCAGTTGGTAGCCCGCATGCGGCGCGGTGCGGCGGTACATGGCGAGCCGGTGGCCGTAGAAACCCCAGGCGCGGCGCGGGTCGGCGTGGAAGGCGGCCGGCGAGGCGATGTCCATGAAGGCCGTGCCGTTGGCGGCCAGCGCCGGGTAGGCCTTCCAGAAGCCGGCATTGCCGCGAAAATCGGGCAGGCCGGAATCGACGCCCATGCCGGCGCCGGCGGCGATGACCAGCGCATCGGCCTCGGCCACCAGTGCGGCGGCGCGCTCGAGGGCGGCGTGGTCCTCCGCTGCCGGCAGCGGAGCACGACGCAGGGCCGCGTTCACGCCGCCCTCCCGGGATGCAGGCGCGCATGGCGGGCGCCGTCCGCGTCCAGGGCGATGGTCCATTCGCCGCGCTGCTCCAGCGCTTCCGCCAGCGCCCAGGCGCGGCTGTAGCCGAGCCTGAATCGGTGCTGCAGGCGCGATACGGGATAGGGGAGGACTGTCTCGCCGGCTGCGTGGAGCTGGGCGATCCAGGCGCAGGCCTGGGGCAGCAGCGGATCGGCGGCGCCGATGCCGCTGCTGGAGGTTTCGGTATTCATGCTTTTCCTTTCACGACGCTTGAGGTCATGATAGGAGGCGGGGCGACAAGCGGCGTCGCATGCGGTGCCGGCCCTGCGGCATGCTTCAGTGGCGCGGCGCGGTGTCGTCCTTGAGCTGGTGCAGCCAGGCGATGAACTCTTCGGCCGTCATCGGCTCGCTCATCTCTTCGGCGGATTCCAGGATGCGCCGGACCAGGTCCTCGTTCTGCAACAGGCGCTGCTCGAAATCCTTCACTCCAGCCTCCCCGAAAAGACTTCCCACAGCCTCACCATCGCCAGCGTATCGAGGTGGCAGTAGGCGAGCAGCTGGCCTTCGATCTGCTGC
Source organism: Massilia sp. 01N410 (assembly GCF_056399665.1). Taxonomy (NCBI): domain Bacteria; kingdom Pseudomonadati; phylum Pseudomonadota; class Betaproteobacteria; order Burkholderiales; family Oxalobacteraceae; genus Massilia; species Massilia sp. 01N410. The sequence continues at coordinate 4,201 of NZ_JBFTRV010000019.1, forward strand.
CTGCGCGCGGCCTCGGTGCCGGGATCGATCGCTTCCATGAAGGCGTGCATCGCCGCGCCGCCGTCCTGCACGCCGTCCAGCTGCTCGTAGCGCAGCTCGGGCGCCACCGCCGGCAGCACCTGCTTGATGCTCCAGCTGCCCTGCTGTCCGGGGTGGTAATAGCGCTCGCGCGCCACCGGCAGCAGGTCGACCACGCGGGCGTTGAGCGCCAGCAGGCCGGGTGCCAGGTCGGCAAAGCGCGCCGCGAGCTCGGCGATGCGGGCGGTTTCGAATCCGGCGTTGTAGACGAACACCGGACCCTCGCCGGCGCAGGCGCCGAGCAGGGCTTCGGCAAAGCCGCGCGAAGGATCGTCACCGGACAGGTCGAGGAAGGCGCGGTGCGCCAGCCCGCCCGCATCGTCGAGCCGGTGCACGCTGAACTGGAAGGGAATCATCTGGAAGGGACGGGTGCCCTGCCAGATCGGGACCGCGAAGCTGATGGTCTCGAAGTCGATGAAGCAGGCCGGCAGCGGGTGCGGTGCGAGGTCGGCGGCGGCGCCCGCGGCATCGAAATACACCTCGCCCGACAGCGTGTGCGACTTGACGCGCCGCTGCTTGTCGTTGAGGAGCTCGTCCGGCAGCTCGCGCATGTCGGCGGCGCCGCCGGCGATGCGCTCCTTCAGGGCGCGGCTGGCAATCCGCGGCAGCCACTGCACCGGGTATTCCGCCGCCGGGGCGCCGCCGCCGCAGTGGGCCGCGAAGCCGCAGGCGTAGGGGCTGTCGCAATGCTCGCCGGGCTGGATTGCCGGCTCGTCTTCCTGGGCGGCGACGGCCTGGGCGCGGGCGATCCAGGACGCGACCTCGGCGCCGCGCGCGAAGGCCTCGGCGCTCAGATCCTCTTCCACCAGCAGGCCGCGATAATCGCCCTTGCCCGGATAGGTCCAGCGGCTGTCGATGCGGGCCAGCGCGATGCCCTCGAGCTGCACGCCGGCCGCACGCGCTACATAAGCCTGGATGGCGGCGTCTTCGCGGTGGTAGTCCTTGACCGAGGTCGAGGACTTCACTTCGACCATGCGCCAGCGCCGCGCCCCGCCGTCGACCGGCAGCAGGATGTCGGCGAAGGCGAGGGCGCCGGCCGCCGCGAAGCCGGCCTCGAACACCGGTTGCGCGCTGGCGAGCAGTTCCCGGCTGCGCGCCAGCGCCGCATCGAAGCCCTCGGTTTGCGGGTCGAGCAGCACGCCCAGGCGGCCGGGATCGTACAGGCTGCGCGCCAGGTCGCCGACCTGGTGGCCGACCGCGAAGGCGGCCTGGCTGGCGCCGTCGTCCTGGCGCAAGCGGGGACGGTGGAGTTCGAGCCAGAGACGGCGCTCGCATTGGCGGAAGGCCAGCAGTTTCGATTTCGACAGGCGGATGGGCATGATCTGGTAGCTTGAGTTGGTTGACCGATTATTGCATTTTTGTTGCTAAAATGAAATAAAATTGCATGGCTTTTCATCAGGCCAGGAAGCCGATCGAGGCCGGCTTGCCGCCCTTGAGCGCGCACTCCTGTTCCAGGGCCGCCACCAGCCGGGCGGCGTCCGCGAAGGACGCGAAGCGGTGGCGGCGCGCGAGGGCGGCGAAATCGCCGGGCGTGAGGCGCTCGAGCCGGCGCACCCGCTCGAGGTCCGCGGGCAGCGGCGCGTCCAGGCCCAGCGCCGCGCACTGGCGCGCCAGCATCAGCGCGGCCTGGCCGGCGCCGAGGTAATCGAGGCGGATCTTGATGTCGAAGCGGCGCAGCGCCGCCGGATCGATGTCGTCCATCAGGTTGGTCGAGGCGATGAAGACGCCGCCGAAGCGCTCCATGCGGGTCAGCATCTCGTTGACCCGGGTGACCTCCCAGGAGTGGCGCGCGCCCTCGCGCTCGCGCAGGAAGCTGTCGACCTCGTCGATCATCAGGAGGGCGCCTTCGCGCTCGGCCTGACGGAAGGCGGCGGCGATCGCCTTTTCGCTGTCGCCGACCCACTTCGACATCAGTTCGGAGGCGCTTTTCAACAGCAGCGGCATGCCGAGGTGCCCGGCCAGCCAGCGTCCGAAGGCGCTCTTGCCGGTGCCGGGCGGACCGTAAAGGCAGAGGCGGGCGCTGCGGCCGGCGGCGAGACCCTTCGCCAGCGCGGCCAGGTCGGTGTCGGCATTCAGGATCGCCGGGTCGTAGTGGGACGGCAGTTGCACGGCGGCGCCGGCTTCCAGCCCCGGATGGCCCTGGGCCTCGAGGGTGCGGCTGGCCAGCCATTCGAGGGCGCGGGCGCTGCCGGCTGCGTCGAAGCCGCCGCGAATCGCACGCACCACCGAGGCCGCGCGGTCGACCACGGCCGGGGCCAGCGCCTCGGCCTGGGCCAGGCGCGCCAGGGTCGGTCCATCCACCAGGTCGCCGCATGCGGCCTGCAGGATGCGTTCGCGCTGGGCGCGCGGCGGGACCGGCACCTCGACCAGCACGTCGAAGCGGCGCATGAAGGCCGGATCGATACCGTCGATCTCGTTCGAAAGCCACAAGGTCGGTACGCGATTCTGTTCCAGCGCGCGGTTCAACCAGCCCTTGCGCCGCTGCGCCAGGCCGCGGCCGCCGAGCGGGCTGGCGCAGTCGCTGAATACGTCCTCGACCTCGTCGAACAGCAGCAGGGCGCGGCGGCGGTCGAAGAAGCTCTGTGCGGCGCGGTAGGCGCGCAGGCGGCGTTCGCCGTTGACCGGGTCGCCGTCCTCGTCTTCGCTGGCGACTTCGAACAGCTCGCAGCCGAGCGCCGCCGCGAGGGCGCGCGCCAGTTCGCTCTTGCCGGTGCCGGGGGCGCCGTGCACGAAGATGTTCACGCCCTCGCGGCTGGCCGCCAGGGCCTGGGCCAGGTAGGGACGCAGGATCGCCAGCGCCTCGCCGAGGTGGGGAAAGTCGTCCAGTGTCAGGCGCGCCGGCGCGCTCGGCGCCACGGTGTCGCGCAGCAGCGTGATCGGATCGGTCTCGGATCCGACGATCGATTCGGCGAACTGCTTGGACAGCAGGTCGAGCTTGGAGGTGAGGGTGCCGGTGCTGGCGTGGTCGACGCTCAGCAGTCCCGAGCGCGCCAGGATGCCTTGGCCGGCCAGCGCGGCGCGCACCCGGTCGGCGGGAAGGCCGAGCAGCAGGGCCAGCACGTCGACCACGGCCACCGAGGACAGCCGGCCGAGCTTGTCGGCGGCGCGGTCGAGGGCGGGCTCGTGGTGCAGCATGGTGGCGAAGCTGAGGATGGCGCGTTCGGCGTCGCCGAGGCCCACCAGTTCGGCCAGCCGCGCGATATTCGTCTCCAGGATCGCGGGCAGGCCGTGGTCCTTGCCGCGCTCGGCCTGGCGGTGCAGTTCGCGCAGGCGGGCGCGCACGGCCGCCGGGTCGAAGTCGCGGTCCTCGGGGTCGATCCATTCTTCCAGGCCCAGGGCCAGGGCCAGGGCGTCGTCCATGAAGGAACGGGCGCCCACCAGCTCGCGGTGACCGGCGAGCGGGACCATCATGCGCAGGATCCACAGGCGGGTGAGGGGCACCAGGGTGCGCGGGGCGGCAGGGGCGGTACGGCGGCGATATGAGGTCATGCATTTCCTCCTTTGATGCCGCCATTCTCCAGCGCGCTGCGACAGGCCATGTCGCAGCGGATGCGCATCGGGATGTGCGCGGCGCCGGCGCCGAGTTATGCTGGCCGCCTTCTTCAAGCACAGGAGCGCCCATGTCGCAACTTACCCTCTACCGCGCCGAAGCGCGCAGCACCCTCAGGACCGGTGTCCCGTTCACGCGCCGCGCCGGCCGCCGCCTGCCATCCAACGTGCCCTTCGTGGTCGACAACATCTGGGAATTCACGCGCCCGGACGGCATGCCGTCGCGCCGCCACTGCGTGTGTGCGAGCCCGACGCCGGCCCTGGCGCTCGAGGGTGCGAGCCAGGGCGAGACCAGGCGCGAAGACTACGTGGCCTGCCGGCTGGAGCTGGTGGGCAGCCCGCGCCTGCTGCAGATCGGCGTCAAGGATGCGCGTTACCACCCGGATGTCGAGAAGGTGCAGCAGGCCGTGCTGGGCGCCTTGCGCAAGGATGGCTGGGCGGAGGCGCCGCTCGAACGCAAGCTGGCGCTGGCGCCGCTGTTCGTGCCGGGCCTGAGCCGGGAGGAACTGCGCGCGGCGATAGCGCGCGAGCCGCTGCTGGCCGAGGTGGTGGAGAGCGCCGCGGCCAGGGTCACGCTCTGGACCCCGCTGGCGGCGCCGCATCCGGAGGGCGAAGTCTTCTTCGAGCTGGACGAAGGCCAGGCCTTCATCCTGCATCCGCTGGCGGACCAGGCCTCAGGCGGGCGCGCCGCAGCGTGCTAGGAAAGCGCCGAACAGCTCGCGCAGCAGGGGAATGCCGGCGTTCAGGCGGTGGTCGCCCTGCACCAGGTGCAGGGTGCAGCCGCGCAGCCGCGCAAAATGGATCGCATTCCCGCAGGGGATGACCTCGTCGTCCCAGCCGTGCACGATCTCGGTGTGCGCGGCCGGCACCGCCGGTTCCTGGCTCGGGTAGGCGCGGATGCCGAAGGCCGGCGCCAGCAGGAAGACGCCACGCGCGTTGAGCCGCATGGAAGCTTCGGCCGCGACCCAGCCGCCCATGCTCGACCCGACCAGCAGCAGCGGACCGCGCACGCCGGCGCAGGCGTCCAGCAATTGCGCCAGCCGGGCCGCCGGATCGGTGGTGTGCGAGTAGTCGAGAGAGGCGGTGTCCCAGCCGTGCTGCTGCGCCACCGCGGCGAGGGCGACGATCTTGCTGCCGGCCGGGCCGCTTTCCTTCCCGTGCATGAAATGGACCAGTCCTCGGGTCATCGGTATGTCTCCTTCAGCGGCCGGCGATCAGCGATGCCAGCAGGTTGCCATGGCCGACCAGGTGGTGGCGCGCGTCGCGCGTGGTGTCGCTGCGCGGGTCATAATAGCCGACGACGTGGTGGCGTGCGTCCCTTGCGGTCTGTTTGCCGTCGGCGGCGGTGTCGATATAGCCGATGGTGTGGTAGCGCGCATCGGTCAGGGTTTGTCTGCTCATCGTTTCTCCTGGTGGTGTCGTGGTGCGGCCAAGGTAGGGCCGGCGGCGACAGGCGATGTCGCAGCGCGCCTGCGACGCCGCCTGTCGCGGCCGGCCCCAGACTGTCGCCTCGTCGAATCGAAAGGAACAGGCATGGATGAGATTTACGTGGCCGGCGACGGCTTCATGGTGGTTGCCGGCGGACAGACCGGCGCCGACCGCGCGGCGCTCGACTGGGCGATCGAACAGGGCATCCCGCACGGCGGCTGGTGCCCGCGCGGCCGCAAGACCGAGGACGGCGTGCTGCCCGAGCGCTACCGGCTGAAGGAGACCCCGGCCAGCGCCTACCTGCAGCGCACCGAATGGAATGTGCGCGACAGCGACGCCACCCTGATCTTCACGCTCGACGACCGCCTCGACGGCGGTTCGAAACGCACCGCCGCCTTCGCGGACAGCCTGGGCAAGCCCTGGCTGCAGGTGCGTCCCGGCGTCCATCCGAAATACGTGGCGCGCTTCCTGGCGCGGCATGGCGTAAAGGTGCTGAACGTGGCCGGCAAGCGCGAATCGTCGGCGCCGGGAATCGGCGAACTGGTGCGGCAGGTGCTGTCGCAGGCGATACAGCGATAAGGAGACGGAGATGGCGCATATCGTCCTGCTGGGGGATTCGATCTTCGACAACGCCCCCTACGTGCCCGCCGGGACCGAGGTCCAGGCCCGCCTGCAGTCGCTGCTGGAAGGCAGCCACCGCGTCTCCCTGCTGGCCCGCGACGGCGCGGTGCTGGCCGACATGCTGGAGCAGGTGGCGTGCCTGCCGTCGCTGCCGCAGGCGGCCGACTGGCTGGTGGTGAGCTGCGGCGGCAACGACGTGCTCGGCCTGGTGGGCGCGATGCAGTCCAGGGTCGGCTCGGTGATCGAGGCGGCGAGCCTGCTGGCCGACTGGCAGACCGGCTTCCGACGCGACTACCGGCGCATGCTGAACGTCGTGCTGTCCAGGCGGAGGCCGGTGGCAGTGGCCACGATCTACGATGGCGTGCCCGGCCTCGAGCCGGGATTGCGCACCGCGCTGGCGCCCTTCAACGACGTGATCCTGCGCGAGGCCGTTGCGCACCGGTTGCCGGTACTCGACCTGCGCCTGGTCTGCGGCGAGGCCGGCGACTATTCGACGGTCTCGCCGATCGAGCCCTCGGCGCAGGGCGGCGCGAAGATCGCCGCTGTGATCGCGCAACTGGTGCGCGAACAGGATCCGGCCGCGCCGCGGACGGTCGTATATGGCGGCGCCTCATCCTGATTGCATGGGATTTCCCGTTGGCAATATTTTTGGTAACATGAGATTTTGAACCGATGGCCGCTGGCACGCCCGGCGCCACTCAATCACCATGCCCGGACAGATCGAACACATCGACGCCATCGCACGCCGGAAGGGGCGCGCCGTGCTGTATCTCGAATTCCATCCCCAGCCTTTCGAGGAATGGCGCGACTATCGCTATGAAAAGGATCCGATGCGCGCCACCGTGCTGGCCTGGCTGGACGCGCACGCCGTGCCCTGGACCCCATGCGGTCCCTTTGCCAATCCAAACGTGATGGCGCCCTGGCTGGGCCAGGTCTACCTGGACGTGCCCTACGACGAGTCCTTGCCCGCTTACCGCGTGCTGTGCGACTACCTCGAGCATCCTGACGGGACGATCCGTCACGAAGGAGTGCGCTTCTACGCCATGCCGCTGGACCACGCGATGCGCAACGCCGCGCACGACGAACCCGGTTTCTGGGAACGCTGGGCGGAGGACTTCTGATGCCGACCAACCAGCAATCGCTCCTGCGCCAGTGGCATATGCTGCGCATGGTGCCGCGTGCGCCCGCCAAGGTCTCGGCCAAGGATTTGTGCGAACGCCTGTGCGCAGCCGATTTCAACGTGACCAAGCGGACCGTCGAGCGCGACCTGAAGGAATTGTCGAACGTGTTCCCGATCGCCGTCGACAACCGCGACAAGCCCTACGGCTGGAGCTGGCTGCGCGACGCGTCCAGTTTCGACCTGCCGGGCCTGACCCTGCCGGAAGCCTTGACCCTGACCCTGGTCGAGCAGCACCTGCGTCACCATCTGCCGCCCAGCGCGGTCGACGCCCTGCGCCCGCACTTCCAGTCGGCCGCCCGCACCCTGTCGACGGTGGCCGACAGCACGCCCTCGCGCGCCTGGCTGGACAAGGTGCGCAGCGTGCCGCCCCAGCAGCCGCTGCTGCCGCCGCGCCTGGACGACGACTGCCAGCGCGGCATCTACCTGGCGCTGATGCAGGACCGCCAGCTCAAGCTGCATTACCGCAAGCGCGACGCAGAGGCCGCGACCGTCTACCCGTCCGTGCATCCGCTGGCCGTGGTGCAGCGCGGCGGCCTGGTCTACCTGGTCTGCATGTTCGCCGGCTATGACGACGTGCGCACCCTCGCGCTGCACCGGGTGCAGCAGGCCGAGGTGCTGTACGAGCCGGCGCGCCGGAATGCCGGTTTCGACATCGACGCCTATATCGCTTCCGGCCAGTTCGGCGTCATCGCCGGCGCCCCGGTCAGGCTGCGGGCGGTCTTCACGCGCGCCGCCGGCGAACACCTGTTCGAGACGCCGCTCAGCGCCGACCAGGTGCTCACGGGCGATGGCGACGGCCGGCTGCAACTGACGGCCACGGTGCCGAATACCCGCGAACTGGTGTGGTGGCTGCTCGGCTTCGGCGACGGCGTGGTGATCCAGGAGCCGGCCGGCCTGCGCGAGGAACTGGCCGGGATTGCGCAGCGGATGGCGGCGGCCTATGCCTGAGACGCGCCAGCGCCTCGATTACTCTCAACCCGAAAGTACTGATAGATGAAGAAACCACACGCACACCGCGCCATCCTGGTGCTCGAATCGCCCTGGGGGCTCGACGACGCGGACGCCAACCGCAGCAGCGTCATCCCGTTCATCGAGGGAGTGGCAAAGCTCGCCGGCGACACCGAGGTGTTCCACGCGAACTTCTATGACAAATCGAGTTTCGCCAAGGCGCTCGACTGCCTGTGCAAGACCCGTTACCGCAACACGACGGTCTACATTGCCGCCCACGGCAGCGAACGGCGTGTCGGCAACGTCGATCTGCTGGAAGCGCTCGTCCAGATCAACAGCAGGTCGCGCGACTACAACATCACCGGCGTGCTGCTCGGCGCCTGCTATGCCGGCAAGGCATCGAGCACGCTGCAGGCCTGCATCGAAGAGAGTGCGATTCGCTGGTGTGTCGGCTATGCCTCGAGCGCCAAGTGGATGGAAGGCACGCTGATCGACTGCGCCATTCTTTCCGTGATGAGCGAATTGACGGAGGCGGACCACCGCGATGCGGACCGCCTGACGGAGGCGCTGGCGGAAGCGCTGGCGCCATTCTCGGCCAGCTATCCGATCGGCGAAGACGGCAAGGACCGTCCGGTTACCTTGAAAGATTCGTTGCAAGCGGTGGTCCAGCCTGCCGGCCAGGGATACAAGGCGCGCAACGTGAGTGGGCAGGTGTTTCAGGCGCATGCGCGGCGCCAGATCTGACGGCGCATCGAGATGAAGAAACACGAATACCTGCGCGATCCCGAAGTCGCTGCTTTCGTCGAATGGATGGGAGCTAACCTGGGGGCCGACTCGACGCGCGGCCACGGCTATGTCCTTCCGCGCGAGCAGCGGCTGTGGTTTCGCAACCTGGCCGATGCATTCGCCCTGTACGCATGGCGCTTCAATTTCCTGCGCCTCGACGGGCGGCGCTGTTCCGGCATGAGCTTCGCGGAAAGCAAGGCGGTGCTCGACGTCTTGCAGGCACAGTTGCGCACTGCGCTGGAAGCGGGGGACGATGCCCTGGTTCGCGATGCGGCCGTCGAAGTGGTGCGCTGGGGCGGCGTCGCGCCGCATAACGAGGAGTGGTTGCGCGTCAATAAGAACGGCCTCGCCGCGCTGATCGGTCGGGTCAGGGTGGCGATCGGGCAGCAGGACGACGCGGCGGACTTCTGTCCAGGCCTGCGCTTCAATGCGGGCATGACGAAAGTGTATTCGCTGCTGGTCGACTATTTCGTCATCTACGACAGCCGGGTGGCCGCCGCGCTGGCCTGGTTCGTGGCGGCATGGGCGACCGAGACGGGAAGGGGCGTTGTCCCCGCATTGCTGCAGTTTGTTTGCATGGATGCGAAGGAAGCGCCGAACGCGGCGCGGCGCAAGCTGCGCAACCCGCGCACCGATACCCTGCAGTTCCCGCCGCTGCGGAACGACCCCTATGCCCACATGCGCTGGAACCTGCGGGCCAGCTGGATCGTCGAGCAACTGTTGCAAACGCAGCGTGGTACGCCTTTCGGCACCGGCCCGGACGCCAGCCGCAAACTGGAGGCGGCGCTGTTCATGTGGGGTTACGATCTCGCGGAGCCAGCACCGGCGCCGGTGCTGGGCGCAGCCTAGTTACCGGCAGCCTGGCTGAGCATCGCCGCCAGGCAGCGTTCCGCCGCAACCGACAGCACCAGCTCCGCCGCCATCTGCGCTCGCGTCAGGGCCACGAACAGGCGCCGGCGCGCGGCGTCGTCCAGCGACGCGAAATCGAACTCGGCGATCACGACCGCCGGCGCGCTCTGGCCCTTGTAGCGGTAGACCGATTCGACCAGCAGCTCGCCCTCGCTCCAGCGCGGCTCGCCGTTGCGGTCGTATTCGCCGGTGAAGCGGCGGGTGCGCCACGGGCCGATGGCGACCCGGTTGAGCAGGGCGGAACGCTCGCGGCCACGTCCGCCGACGACCGCGATGTCGGCCAGCGCAAAGCCGCGCGCCAGCAGCGCGGCGACCGCGGCCTCGGTCTGGGCCAGCAATTCCTCGTCGGAGCCGTAGCGACGGATGCCCGGCAGCTCGCCCGGATAGGGGTTCAGGCTGCGGACCGGCGGATCGACCAGGGAGAAGGCATTGATGGTGTCGCAGATCGCGCGCGGGCTGCGAAAGTTGTCGCTGCAGCGGATCGTGACCGCCTCGCCCAGCTCGAAGCCTTCGTGCTGGTACAGGCGCTGGGATTCGTCCTCCAGCACGTAGAGCTTGCCGCCGGGGCGCAGGCGGCTGCACAGGCTTGCCACCCAGGCGGCGTCGAAGTCCTGGGCCTCGTCGATGACCAGCAGGTCGAGGGAGGGCGCGAAGCCTGCGCTGGCCTCCAGGTAGGCCGCGGTGGTGCGCTCGAAACCTTGGGGAGAAAACTCCGGCTCGCCGTGCACGCGGCGAACATGGTCGACGCAGAGTTCGTGGAAGTTGACGACTTCGGCTTTCGGCGAGGCCAGCCGGCGCACGTGGTCGGCCAGGGTCCGGTTGAAGCATACATAGGCGGCATTCAGGCCGGCGCCGGCCGCGTCTTCGAGCAATTGCAGGGCAAGCTGGGTCTTGCCCGAACCCGCGGTGGCCTGGATGCGGAAGACCCCCGACGGCGCCTCGATGCGCGGCACCCAGGTCGCCAGGCCGTCCGACAGGCGCCGCACGGCACCCTGCAGCTGGTCGCGCATCGCCGCCAGGTCGGGCGTGACGCGGAACTGGTTCAGCAGCAGGCGCCGCAAGGCTTCACGGTCGGCGCCTGCCTGCGCCTCGTCCAGCCAGGCGCGGACGGTCGACACCATCTGGCCGTAGCGGGAGGCGTCGATGATGCGTTCGCGCGGCATCGAGATCACCTGGCTGTCGCCGAGTTCGTAGTCGGGCAGGACCAGGCAGCTCATCAGGGTGCCGTCGAGTCCCGCTTCCTGCAGGCGTCTCTGCATGGCGACGCGCTGCAGGCGGCCCTGGCGCGCGACGTCGGATTCGCCGTCGCCGTAGAGCTTGAAGATCCCGCCATCGCGCAGCACCACCGCGCCGGCCTTCACCTCCAGCAGCAGCAGCGCGCCGGCCGGCGACAGCACGGCGATGTCGATCTCGCCATAGCAATCCCGCCCGCCGTTCAGCGTATGCAGGGCGATGTTGTGGAAGACGTCGAATCCGGCAGGCAGGTGGTCGCGCAGGCGCTCGAGGACTTCGAGTTCGCGGAAGCGGCCGCCGTCGATGCGCAGGGGAGGAAGCAGGTGGGGAGAAACGGTGGCCATGGCACGCGGCGGAGTAAAGAACTTACCTATTATCAGTAAAGATGACGGACTTGCCCAGTCTTGCCTGTGAGATATTTTTATGGCAATGTGCGATTTCACGTGCGCGGATGGCAAGCTTTTCCGTGTATCCATGAATTGATAAGACGGAGAAACCCCATGCAGGGAAAACACCTCGCGTACGCCCTCGTGAGCACGACGCTCGCGATCGGCATGACGACCGCCGCGATCGCCGCGCCGGCCAATACGGCCCAGTCGCCGGCCAGCGCGGCCGCCGCCAGCGCCTACAACCAGCCGCCGAAGGAAATCCTCGACGTCATGCGCGCGCCGCCGCCGCCGTCGCCCTCGCTCAGCCCGACGCGCGACAAGCTGATGCTGATCACGATGGAGGAATACCCGTCGATCGCCAAGGTGGGCACGCCCTTCCTGCGCCTGGCGGGCGTGCGCATCGAACCGGGCAACCACAGCCAGCACGACACCCCGGGCGGCTATGGCATCCCACCCTGCGTGAGCGCCATCGACCTGGTCCAGGTTGCCGACGGCAGGCAGACGAAGGTGAAGCTGCCGGCCGGCGCCTGCCCGCGCCGCCCGGTGTGGAGCGCGGACGGCCAGCGCTTCGCCTTCGAGAACATCACCAACGAAGCGGCTGAACTGTGGGTCGGCGACGCCAAAACCGGCGCCGTGCGCCGCCTGCCTGGCGTGCGCCTGAACCAGATGTTCGGCGACCAGATGCAGTGGATGCCCGACCAGAAGACCCTGCTGGTCAAGCTGGTGCCGGCCCGCAAGGCGCCGCCGCCGGAAGCGCCGGGCGCCGCCGGCCCCGGCATCCAGGAATCCATCGGTGCGACGGGCCAGAGCAGCACCTACGAAAACCGCGACACCCTGCGCAACCGCTACGACGAAGAGCTGTTCAACTACTACGGCACCTCCCAGCTGGCGCTGGTCGATGCCGCCAGCGGCAAGCTCACGCCGGTCGGCAAGCCCGGCATGTACGAGGAACTGGATGTGGCGCCGGACGGCCGCCACGCCGTCGTGGTCGAGATCCGCACCCCGTACTCCTATGTCACCACCTTCGACCGCTTCCCGAAACAGATCGATATCTGGGACCTGAGCCAGCGTACGGCCAACGGCGCCAACCCGGTGGTGCGCGAAATCGCCGCGCTGCCGCTGGCCGACCGCGTGCCGAACCGCGGCGTGCCGACCGGTCCGCGCAACTTCAGCTGGCGTCCGCTTGATCCCGCGACCCTGGTCTGGGCCGAAGCGCTGGACGGCGGCAATCCGAACGTCCAGGCGGCCGAGCGCGACAAGCTGATGATGCTGAAGGCGCCGTTCAATGGCGCGCCTAGCGAAATCACCCGCACCCAGCAGCGCTTCGGCGGCCTGGCCTGGAGCGAGCAGCCGGGCGTGGCCCTGCTGAGCGACTACGACGTCAACCGCAAATGGGTCCGCACCTGGCAGATCAATGTCGACGATGCGAACAACTCGCGCCGCCTGCTCTGGGATATGTCGAGCGACGAGAAGTACGCCGATCCGGGCCGCCCGGTGCGCCGGCAGCTGGCCAACGGCTTCCCGGTGATCCGCGTCGACGGCGACACCATCTTCCTGTCGGGCACGGGTTCGTCGCCGGACGGTGACCGTCCTTTCCTCGACAGGTTCAACCTGAAGACCCAGCAGGCCGAGCGCCTGTTCCGCAGCAGCAAAACCTCGTATGAGCAGTTCATCGGCTTTGCCGGCAACGACACCGGCCGCCTGCTGACCTGGTACCAGTCGGCCACCGAGACCCCGAACGCCTTCGTGCGTACCCTGGGCGCGAGCACCACGGCCGCCGCCGGCGAGCCAGGCTACGCCTCGTCGAGCGCGGCGCTGACCCATCTGCTCGACCCGACCCCGCAGGTCCGCGAGATCAAGAAGCGCCTGGTCAAGTACAAGCGCGCCGACGGCATCGAGCTGTCCTTCACCCTGTACACCCCGCCGGGCTACAAGGAAGGCACGCGCCTGCCGACCATCCTGAACGCCTATCCGCTCGACTACGCGGACGCGTCCAAGGCCGGCCAGACCACCGGCTCGCAAGCCACCTTCACCCGCCTGCGCCAGTACCGCCTGCTGCTGCTGTCGGGCTATGCCATCATCGACAGCGCCGCCTTCCCGATCGTCGGCGATCCGCGCAAGGCCTACGACACCTATACCGAGCAGCTGGTGGCGAACGCCAAGGCGGCCGTCGACGAAGCCGTGCGCCTGGGCGTGACCGATCCGGACCGCATCGGCGTGACCGGCCACAGCCACGGCGCCCTGATGACCGCCAACCTGCTGGCGCATTCGACCCTGTTCAAGGCCGGTGTGGCCACCAGCGGCTCCTATAACAAGTCGCTGACCCCCTTCGGCTTCCAGAACGAGCGCCGCTCGGTGTGGGAAGCGCCGGACGTCTACACCAAGGCCTCGACCTTCTATTACGCGGACAAGCTGAAGACCCCGCTGCTGCTGGTGCACGGCGCCGACGATGCCAACCCGGGCACCACGCCGCTGCAGTCGGTCAAGCTGTATGAAGCGATCCGCGGCAACGGCGGCGTGACCCGCCTGGTGATGCTGCCGCACGAGCCGCACTGGTACGCGGCGCGCGAGTCGAACGAACAGCTGGTGTACGAGATGCTGCGCTGGTTCGACAAGTACGTGAAGAATGCCGCACCGGCAGGCGCGGCGACGCAGACGGCCAGCCGCTGATCCGCTGAAGCTCCGCCACATTGAAAAGCCTGCTTCGGCAGGCTTTTTTTCGCGCGGATATTTCTGGCAAACTAAGAGCTATCGCGCACCAGCGCACTTTGGGGAGTCAGCAGATGTCCACCATTCCCGCGACCGTGGAGCAGGGCATCCAGGCCGCCGGCGTCGGCCGGTTCCAGTACCGGCTGTTCGTCATCTTCGGCCTGGTCTGGATGGCCGACGCCATGCAGGTGCTGTCGATCGGCTTCAGCGCGCCATCGATTGCCCGGACCTTCGGCATCGCCATGCCGCGGGCGCTCGAGAGCGGGACCTTGTTCTTCATCGGCATGCTGGTCGGCGCCTTCGTCTTCGGCCGCCTGGCGGACCGGATCGGGCGCCGCCCGGTGCTGATGGGCGCGGTCATCATCGATGCCTGCTTCGGCGTGGCGTCGAGCTTCGCGCCCGATTTCGCCTGGTTGCTGGCGCTGCGCTTCCTGACCGGCATCGGCGTCGGCGGCACCCTGCCGGTGGACTACACGATGATGGCCGAATTCCTGCCCAGCGACCGGCGCGGCCGCTGGCTGGTGCTGCTCGAATCCTTCTGGGCGGTCGGCACCCTGCTGCTGGCGGTGCTGGCCCTGGTGGCGCTGCGCTGGGGCGACGACGCCTGGCGCGTGATTTTCTTCGTCACCGGCATTCCGGCCCTGATCGGCGTCGTCCTGCGGCTCTACGTGCCGGAGTCGCCGATGTACCTGAACCGCAACGGCATGCCGGACAAGGCGCGCATGGTGCTGGAGCGGGTCGCCAGGGTGAATGGGCGAGAGGGCGCGATTCCAGCGCTGCATCCCGAACAGCCGGCGCCGACCTCGCTGCTGGCACTGTTTTCCGCCGGCCTGCGCCGCAGGAGCATCTGCCTGTTCCTTGCGTGGGCCCTGATCTCGATTGCGTATTACGGCGTGTTCGTTTACCTGCCGGTCCGTCTGAGCGGCCAGGGTTTCGGCTTCATGCGCGGCCAGGAGTTCCTGATCCTGCTGGCGCTGGTGCAGCTGCCCGGCTTTGCGCTGTCGGCCTACGGCGTCGAACGCTGGGGGCGCAAGCCCACCCTGGTCGGCTTCCTCTTGCTGAGCGCCGCCGGCTGCATGTTCTACAGCTTCGGCAGTTCCACGCTGGTGGTCGTCGGATCGACTTTGCTGATGAGTTTTGCGCTGCTGGGCACCTGGGGGGCGCTGTATGCCTTCACGCCGGAAGTGTATCCGACCGGCCTGCGCGCCAGCGCCATGGGCACGGCGGGCGCCCTGGCGCGCTTCGGCGGCCTGTTCGCGCCGGCCATCGTCGCGCCCGTGATGGCGACCCGATTCACGCTGTCGCTGGTCATGCTGGCGGCCTTCTTGGCGGCCGGCGCGGTCGCGGTGCTGTGCGTCGACGTCGAATCCCGCAAGCGCGCACTGGATTAAGGCCGCGGCTTTTTGCCGATCGTGAGCCCGGCGCCCAGCGACGACGCCAGCGCCAGCAGCGCGGACAGCGCCATGACCCGGCGGAAGCCGGCGACGAAGGATTCCGCGACGGCGCGCTCGACGGCTTGCCGCTCGCTCGGCGGTGTCGAGTCGGGCAGGCGGATCGCCGCCAGCTTGCCGCGCTGGGCCTGGACTTCCGCCCGCAGCGGGGCGGGCAGCGTCAGCTCGTTCAAGCGCTGCGCCAGGGCGCGGTCGAAGGACTGGCTCATCACCATGCCCAGCAGGGCGATCGCCAGCAGGCCGGCCGCGCGCGACACCGCGTTGTTGACGCCGGAGGCCAGGCCGGCGCGGCCCGCATCGAGGGTGTTCATGACCATGGTCGTGAGCGGCGCAACCGTGACCGTCATGCCAAAGCCCAGCACCAGCACGGCCGGAAACCAGGCGCTCCAGTAACTGCCGCCGATGCCGGGCAGGGCGAACAGGGCGAAGCCGGCGGCCGCAATCGCCGGTCCGGCCACCAGCGGACCGCGGGCGCCGAAGCGGTCGACCAGCCCGCCCGCCCAGCGCGACAGCGAGAACATCAGCAAAACGAAAGGCATCAGGGCGGCGCCGGCCGCGGTGGCCGAATAGCCCTGCACCTGGATCAGATTCAGCGGCAGGAAGAACATCAGGCCCCCCAGCGCCGCATACAGCAGCAGGGTCAGCAGGTTGGCACCGCTGAAATCGCGCGAACGGAACAGGGCCAGCGGCAGCATCGGCGCCGGATGCCACAGTTCGACGAGGACGAAGGCGGCAAAGGCCAGCGGCGCCAGCAGCAGGGCCGCGACCACGCTTGGCGCGCCCCAGCCGCGCGTGGACGACTCGATCAGGCCGAACACCAGGCAGCCGAGGGCCGCGCTGACGAGCAGGGCGCCGAGCCAGTCCGGGCGCCGCGGCGCATCTTGGCTGCGGCTTTCGGGCACATGCCGGAAGGTGAGGAAGAGGACGATCGCCACCAGCGGCAGATTGATCCAGAAGGCCAGGCGCCAGGACACGTGTTCGATCAGGAAGCCGCCCAGCACCGGGCCGAGGGCGGCCGTAATGGCGCTGTAGCCGGACCAGGTGCCGATGGCGCGGCCGCGTATGTTCTCCGGGAAGGAGGCGCTGATCAGCGCCAGGCTGCCCGGCACCAGCAACGCGCCGCCGACTCCCTGCAGCGCCCTGGCCCAGATCAGCTGCTGGATGCCGTTCACCAGCCCGCACACGGCGGAGGCCGCGCCGAAGACGACCACGCCAATGGCGAATACCCGGCGCCGCCCGTAGCGGTCGCCCAGGCTGCCGCCGAGCAGCAGGAGAGCGGTCAGCAGCAGGGTATAGGATTCGATCACCCACTGCGCCTGCGCCACCCCGGCGTTGAACTCCCTTTGCAGGGCGGGCAGGGCCACGTTGACGACGGTGCCGTCGATGAATACCATGCCGGAAGCCAGGATGCTGTTCGCCAGCACCCACACCCGCGCCGCCGGCGCGCAAGCCTGGCCGTCATCCTGCACAGCTTTCGAGTCGGCATCCATGTCCGAACTCTAGCACTTGGCGCGCGTCTTGGGCGCTCCTTGGGCGCCCCTGGACTTTCCGCTATCAGGCGTTTCCTGCCTGCCGCACGGCCGCGACCAGGCTGTCGAGCCGCGTTCCTTCGCAGCTGATCGCCACCCCGTCCGGGAACGCCGGCGCGGTCAGTTTGGTAAGCACCGAGCCGCTGGGCATTTCCACCGCCAGCCGCGCCCCGCGCTCCCAGGCGTGGCGCACCGTGTCCGCCCACAGGACCGGCCTTGCCATGTTGGCGGCCAGGTCGGCACCGATGCGGCGGCCGTCGAAGAGTGCGCGCGCGAGGCTGCTGCTGATCCAGGCGATGCGCGGACGTTCCAGCGCCACCTGGTCCATGGCGCAGGCCAGGGTGCGCGCCTGCTCGTCCAGCAGTTCGCAGTGCGAGGGCACCGGCACCGCCAGGCGTTCGGCGCGTTGGGCGCCCTGGCCGAGTGCGAGTGCGGCCACCGCATCGAGGGCGGCGCCGGCGCCGGCGATCACGACCTGGCGCGGCGCATTCAGGTTGGCCAGATAGACTTCGCTGCCGGGACCATGGACCCGGGCCACCAGCGGCTCGAGCTGCTGGCGGGTCAGGCCGCCGATTGCCGTCATGCCGTAGCCTGACGGGTAGGCGTCTTCCATCAGGCGCCCCCGCAGTTCGACCAGGCGGACCGCGTCGCTGAAAGCCAGGACCCCGGCCGTCACCGCCGCCGGCCAGGCGCCGATCGAGAGGCCGGCCACCATCTTCGGCGCCGCTTCGTGGGCCGCCAGTACCCGCGCCGTCGCGACGCCGGCCACCAGCAGGCAAAGCTGGACCGCCACCGTGGAGCGCAGCGCGTCTTCGCTGTCCAGCGCCAGTACGTCCCGCGACAGTGCGGCGGAGGCCTCGGCCAGCGTGCGCGCGGTTTCCGGATGATCCGGCAGCGTGTGCAGCATCCCGGGTTTTTGCGCGCCCTGGCCCGGGAAGGTGAACAGGACGCTCATGCCGCCTCGCTCGCCGCCGGCTGCGACTGCGGCTGCGGCTGCGGCTCCCAAGGGTTGTCGACCAGTTGCGGGCCGTGCTCGGTTTTCAGCATGGTCTTGCCGCCGCGCGCGTATTCCATCAGCGCGAAGCCGCCGACGCCGGTGTCGATCTGGATGTCGATGCGGCAGCCGTCGTATTCATGCAGGGTGCATAATTCGGCCGTTAATGCAGGCGACAAGGGCTGCGGCGACCGCACCAGCAGATCCAGGTCGCTGGTGGGCCGCAGCACGGGCAGGCCGCTGGCCAGCCAGAAACCGGCGCCGCCGGCCGGACCCCAGTCCAGGTCCAGGTCCCGCAGGCGCGGCGCCAGCGCAAGCAGGGCGGCGATGCAGGGAAGGGCATCCGCGAAACCTTCTACGCGGCCCGGCGCCCGCAGCAGCTCATGGGCCAGCTGCCGCGGCGTGATCCTGCGTGCGATGTCGGCCAGGGCGATGTGGCCGGCGCAGCGCTCGTTGCGCTGCAAGCCGCGCGCGCCGACCGCCACACGCTCCGGCCCGGCCGCCGCGCGCCGCACCACCACCGGCGCCTGCTCCAGCCAGAGCGCGTCCAGCCAGCCGGGCCGGGTAGCGCAGGCGCAGGCATCGAAGGCGTCGGGATGGCGCAGGAACAGCAGGTCGTGCGGCCGCGGCATGTCCATCTCAGCCCACCAGAGAACGGGTCGCGAAGAACAGCAGCGAGGGTCCGAGCAGGCAACCGAGGCCGGTGTGGAAGGTCGCGACCAGGGCGCCGTAGGGAACCAGGGCGCGGTCGGTGGCCGCCAGGCCCGCCGAGACGCCGCTGACGGTGCCGGCCAGGCCGCCGAATACCATCGCCGAGCGCGGCGTGCGCAGGCGCAGGAAGCGCGCCGCCGCTGGCGTGCCGACCATCACCATGATCGATTTCACCAGACCGGTGGCGATGGACAGCGCCATGATGTCGGACGGTGCGCCGATCGCGGCGCCGGTCACCGGGCCGACGATGTAGGTGACGGCGCCGGCGCCGATGGTGGTGATGCTGACGGCGTCGCGGTAGCCGAAGCTCCAGGCCACGCAGGCGCCGACGATGAAGGGCAGCACGGTTCCCAGCAGCAGGGCGGCAACGCCGACCATGCCGGCCTTGCGCGCCTCGACCACCTGCACTTCGAAGGCGGTGGCGGTGATGGCGAAGTCGCGCAGCATGGCGCCGCCCATCAGGCCGACGCCGGCGAACAGCGAAACGTCGGCCAGGCCTTTCTGGCCGCCGGTCTGGATGCCGCCCCAGTAGGCCAGGATCAGGCCGATCAGGATTGCGATCGCCGAGCCGTGCACGCGGCCGAAGGTGAGGCGCTTCGACAGCTGCATGGAGACGATCATCACCACGCCGACCAGCGCGAAGGCCAGTACGAGTCCATTGTGTTTGACGGTTTTTTCGAGCAGTTCCAACATGATCGTCTCCTCAGGCGCGATGCGGCGCGGCGTGTGCCTTGGCTTCCGCCTCGGGCACGTTGCGTTCGGTACGGTTGATCAGCGAGACGAAGCAGGCGCACACCAGTACGCTGCCGAACGCCGCGAGCAGGGCCACCGGGCCGCCGCGCAGGGCCGCGACCACGTTCTGGGTGGCGGCCATCGCCACCACCACCGGGATATACATCGCGCCCCAGAAGCCCACGCCCATCTCGGTGGTCTGCGGCATCAGTCCGCGCTTGTGCAGCCAGAGCCGCGCGCAGATCAGCAGGATCATTGCGATGCCGACCCCGCCGACGTTGGTTTTGACGCCCAGCAGCGCCCCGAGCAGGTCGCCCAGGAAGATGCCGAGCAGGTGGCACACGGCCAGCAAAGCGGTTCCATAGATAATCATGTCTGTCTCCTGTACTTCGTCCAAGAAATGGGGGCGGGCGCCGGATGTTGTTATTGGAGGCGTCCCGCGGGTTCACGCGGCGGTCGTCAGTCGGCGTCCTCCCATTGCGCTTGCAGGAGTTCGCGCACGCGGCGCGAAGCCTGGCGGTGCTGTCCGTTCAACCGGCCGGAGAGATCGCGTTCGCGGTCTTCCAGGATCTCGGCCAGCGCCGCTTCGAGTGCGGCCTGGACGAGGGTGATGTCGCGCTCTCCGGGCAGCGCCAGGTCGTTCAACCGCAGCACCTTCCACAAAATACCCAGCGAGGCGAAGCTCTGGATGTCGTAGGCCATCGGCGGCACGGTGGCGGCCAGCTTTTCCAGCGCCTCGACCGAGCGCAGGGTCACGCGCGCCGCCGAGGCCTTGCCCATTGCATGCACCATCACCGCCGGGTCGTCCAGCGCGATCAGGCGGTTGGCCTGGTAGCCGTGTGCCAGGAAGGCGCCCGACATCGCCAGACCGACGATCAGGCCGATGACCGGATGGCCGGCCTGGCGCGCCTGGGCATAGGCGCCGGCAGCGCCGGCCAGGGCCTGGTGGATGCCGAAGGCTTCTTCGCGCCGGCCATAGGCCTGGCTCGGCACGTCGATCACGGCGACGATAGGGCGTTTCACCGGGGCGTCGCGGTCCATGGCGACCACTTCCTGCACCGCGCTGGCCAGCTGCCAGCCTTCGACCAGGCCGACTTCGCCGTTGCGGGCGCGCGGGAAGCGGTTGTCCGGATCGGGGACCACGGCGATATAGCGGGCCGGCTGGCCGGCCAGCACGGCATCGCAGACCTGGACGGCGGCCCAGTCATGCGCGGTGCGGGCGCCGCCGGTGAGCAGGCGCAGCCACGTGTCGCCACGGGTGAGCTTCTGTTGTTCCATCATGCGTCTCCCTGGATCGGGTTGTAGATTGCGCGCACGTCTTCCGGCGTCGCCTGTTCGCGCGTGTCGACGCGCCGCAGGCAGGCCAGGTAGTGGTCGGCGCGTTCGCTGCGGTGCCGCGCCGGCACGCCCCGGGCGAACAGGCGCAGCACGGTGGCGCGGATTTCGTCGGTGTCATCCGCCACGCAGGCGTCGGCCAGGCCGCTGGCGACGCGCTGCTCGCCGCCGGTCAGGCCCCAGATCAGGCCGCGCTTCTTCGAATCGAACTCCGCGACGCCGGCTTCCTGCTCGATCACCTGCGGTCCGTTCAGGCCGAGCCTCGCTTCCCGTGTCAGCACCAGCCAGGAGCACAGGCCGGCGGCGATCGACATGCCGCCATAGCAGCCCACCGTGCCCGCGCTGACGCCGATCACCGGCTGGTAGCGGCGCAGGTCGACGATGGCGGACTGGATCTCGGCGATGCTGGCCAGGCCCAGGTTGGCTTCCTGCAGGCGCACGCCGCCGGTCTCGAACAGGATCACGGCGCGGGTCGGGATGCCGCGCCGGTTGTCGCGCGCCGCCAGTTCCAGCGCGCCCGCGATCTTGGCGCCGGCGATCTCGCCCATGCTGCCGCCCTGGTAGGCGCCTTCGATGGCCAGCACCACGGTCGGGTGGCCATCCAGCCTGCCCTTGGCGACCACCACGCCGTCGTCGGCCTGGGTCACCAGCTTCTGCATCGCCAGCCAGGGCGAGTGCAGGCGATCGAAGGGGCCTGCCAGCTCGCGCATGCTGCCTGGATCCAGCAGCGCCTGGGCGCGGCTGCGGGCGCCGCGCTCGATGAAGCTGTCGCGCTTCAGCAGGCGGTCGATATTCGGGTCGATGTCGGTGCTCATGGCGTGGTTCCTCCTTGCGTCAGCTCTTCGAAAGCCTGCTCGATGCGCATCCGCACCACGCCCGGCGTCGCGCCGTTGTCGTTGATCTCGATGCGTGCGGCCGGCAGGCTGCCGGATCCCAATACGCGTTCCAGCAGCGCCTTCCAGGTGCCGCCATAGCCGTCCACCGAGGTCTGTACCGCCACCGTGGTGCGGCCCGCATCGCCCGGCTCGAGCAGGACCTCGAGGTCGCCCGAGGCCACGACCCCGGCCACCGTGCGGCCGCCGAGCGGCTGGCCGGCGCCGAATTCGAATTGCAGTCTTTCCATGATTTACTCGTCTCCTTGCGACTGTTCTGTTTCGCTGCCTTGTTCAATGGCGTCCAGCAGCAGCGCCGCCGCCAGCAGGTCCGCGGCGCCGCCCGGCGACACGTGCAGCAGGCGCATGCGCGTCTCCAGGGCGCGCAGGGCCTTGCGGCCGTTCGGCGTGCCGATGCCGCCCAGCGCCAGCACGCGCCGCGCGCCGGCCTGGGTGGCGTCCAGGGCCTTGCGGCCGCCGCGCGCCAGCAGGCAGGTGTCGTCCAGTCGGGCCATCACGGCCAGCAGGGCGTTCACGCGCGCCTGGGCTTCGCTGTCGCCGCGTGCGCGCGACAGCCGCAGCATCGGCAGCGCCTGTCCTACCACGGCCGGGAAGCCGGCTTTCGCCTGGCCGCGGGCGCCGCCGACGCCGTGTTCGCGGCAGGCCAGTTCACCCTTGTTGCCGGTGCTGGCCGGCGCATCGGGATCCTCGATGCGGGCCAGCAGGCCGGCGCCGCCGGCGATCGCCGCGGCGTCCGCCTTGCCCGGGTGGCGCGCGGCGGCGGTGACCAGCAGGCCCAGTGCCCAGATCGCGCCGCGGTGGGTGTTCACGCCGCCGGTGGCCGTCATCATCAGTCCTTCCGCCTCGCGGCCGATGGCGCCGATCTCGCGGCGCAGCGCCGTCGCGTCCGGGATCGCCGCACCTGCTTGCGCCATCCGCAAGAAGGCCGGCCGCAGGGCATTAGCCGAGCGGCACATCAGCAGCCAGGTGAGGTCGCTGTGGGCGCCGCTGCCGCGCATGTCCACCAGGCCGGGTTTCGGGGTCAGCATGGCTTCGTCGACCAGGGCGTCGACGGCCAGCGCGGCCAAGCGCTTGGCCAAGCCGTCCGCCAGACCGGTTGCGCCATGCTGCCGCAATGGATTAAGCGCCGTCATTACCAGCTCCTGAACTTGGCCGGCGGATCGTAAAGGCCGCCGGACCAGTCGACCAGCTCGGCGATGCTCTTGGCCGCCAGCAGCGAGCGGGTGGCCTGGCTGCGCTGCACTTTCAAGTCCTCGGGCAGGGCGATCAGGCCCTGCTCGCGCATGCGGGCGGTCTGCTTCGGATCGTGGCGCAGGCCGATCGGCGTGACGCCGGCCACCGCCGCCAGCATCGCCTTGCGCTCTTCCAGCGAGCGCGCCTTGTACAGGTAGGCGATGCCTTCCTCGGTCAGCACGTGGGTGACGTCGTCGCCGTAGATCATCACCGGCGCCAGCGGCATGCCGCAGTCCTTGCCGACCTCCACCGCATCCAGCGACTCGACGATGGTCGGCGCGCTGCCGTCCTGGAAGGTCTCGACCATCTGCACGACCAGTTTCTTGCCGCGCGCGAGGGGATCGTCGGTTTCGACGAGGTCGAGCCAGGCCGGGGTCGCGTGGCGGCGGCCGTGCGGGTCGTGGCCCATGTTCGGCGCGCCGCCGAAGCCGGTCAGGCGGCCGTGGGTGACGGTCGAGGAGTTGCCGAGACCGTCCATCTGCAGGGTCGAGCCGATGAACAGGTCGACCGCGTACTGGCCGGCCAGCTGGCAGAAGGCGCGGTTCGAGCGCATCGAGCCGTCGCGGCCGGTAAAGAAGATGTCGGGCCGGGCCGCCGTGTAGGCTTCCATGCCGAGTTCCGCGCCGAAGCAGTGCACGCTCTCGACCCAGCCGGATTCGATGGCCGGGATCAGGGTCGGATGCGGGTTCAAGGTCCAGTTGCGGCAGATCTTGCCCTTCAGGCCGAGCTGCTCGCCATAGGTCGGCAGCAGCAGTTCGATCGCCGCCGTGTTGAAGCCGATCCCGTGGTTCAGCGACTGCACCTGGTGGCGCTCGTAGACCCCGCGGATCGCCATCATCGCCATCAGGATGTGCACCGGCTTGATCAGGCGCGGGTCGCGCGTGAACAGCGGTTCGATGTAGAAGGGCTTGTCCGACTGGACCACGAAGTCGATCCAGGAACCGGGGATGTCGACCCGCGGCAGGTCCTTGGGATCGTCGACGATCTCGTTCACCTGGGCGATCACGATGCCGTCGCGGAAGGCGGCCGCTTCGACCAGCGCCGGCGTGTCCTCGGTGCTGGGGCCGGTGTACAGGTTGCCGGCGCGGTCGGCCTTGTAGCCGGCCACCATCACGACGTTCGGCGCCAGGTCGACGTAAAGACGGGCGTATAGCTCGACGTAGGTGTGCAGGGCGCCCACCTGCAGCGTGCCCTCCTGCAGGAATTGCGAGATGCGCAGGCTCTGCGGACCGGCAAAGGCGAAATCGAGCTTGCTGGCGATGCCGCGCTCGAACAGGTCGAGGTGTTCCGGCAGGCTCACGCTCGGCATGATCATGTGCAGCCTGCTGACCCGGCCGGGGTCGACCTGTACCAGGCTGCGCGCCAGGAAATCGGCCTGTTTCTGGTTATTTCCTTCGAGGACCACGCGGTCGCCGCTGACGACCAGCTGTTCCAGCGCCTCCACCAGGCGGCTGCTCTGCAGCACCGGGCCGTCGGCCAGGTGGGCCACCCTGGCCATCCGGCGCTGCTTTTCCTGGCGCCGCGTGTCCCACTGCCGCGGCTGAGGGGCTATGCTTCCCATGGTGTCTCCTTGCATTCGAATTTGAGAGTCTGGTCCCAGCATAGGGAGGCCGGGCTGGCGTTTCAATCAACATGCATAACGAACGTTTACTCTCAGGTTAACGATTTGCGCTAAGCTTGCAGCCATGATCGACGACGAAATCACCCTCAAGAAGCTCGAGGTCTTCCTGGCCTTCATGCGCCTGCACAGCTTAGCCAAGGTGGCGGAAGCGCTGGGCCAGAGCACGGTCAGCGTGCACCGCGCCCTGCATTCGCTCGAGGAGGGCCTGCACTGCCCGCTGTTCGGCCGCGAAGGCCGCAACCTGGTGCCGCTGCCGGCCGCCTTCGTCTTCGCCCGTCACGCCCAGCGCGCGGTCGAGGAAACCGAGGAGGGCATCCGCAGGGCGCGGGAATTGGCCGGGGTGGCCGGCAGCCGGATGAAGATCGGTTCGCTGTATTCGCTGACCCTGCGCTGCGTGCCGCAATTGCTGATGGGCCTGAAGATGCGCCGTCCGGACTTGCAGATCGACCTGACCCTGGGCTCGAACCAGGAACTGCTGCGCAGCCTGACGGAAGGGAAGCTGGACGCCATCGTGATCGGCCTGCAGGCCCCGGTCGAGGATCCGCAGCTGCTGGCGGTGCCGCTGTTCGACGACGAGGTCCACCTGGCGGCGCCGCGCGAGTCGCCCTACGCCGGCCGTGACTACGTCGACCTGCGCGAGCTGCGCGGCGAAAAATTCATCACCCTGGGCGGCGGTTTCGTGACCTCGGACAGTTTCGACCACGCCTTCCAGCAGGCCGGCTACGTGCCCGAGACCATCATGCGGGTCGGCGACATCTTCTCGCTGATTAACCTGGTCGGCGGCGGCATGGGCTACAGCCTGCTGCCCGGCCGCGTGGCCGGCTTCAGCAGCCGCATCGACCTGATCCCGCTGGACGCCCGCTACGGCTCGCGCCAGACCATCACCTTGCTGCTGTCGCGTTCGCGCGAGCGCGACCCCAACCTGCTGGCGCTGGCGGCCGAATGCCGGATGTACGGGACGCGCAGGGACGATCTGCCGCACGGCTGAGCGGCGCGCTGCCGCTGCGCCGTGATCAGAATTCGACCAGGAACAGCCCGATCGACAGGAACATGGCCACCGCCACGCCGATGCGCTTGCGTATGCGGCGCCGGCGCGCCAGCAGGTCGTTCAGGGAGCGGTATCCCAGTGGCCGCCGCATCGACGGCATGCGCTCGCCGATATGTCGCATCTTACGAAAACTCTTCATGTGCTTACCTCCATCCGGTCCCGCAGGACGATAGTCGACAGCCGCCCTACGGATCGGGCGGCACGAAACGTTGTTTGTCTGGAGCTCGGCAAGCGGCGCAACAGGCCCTTGCCGAGCTTAATGAAGCCGGGCGAGGTGACGCGGCGTCTGGAAGGACAGGCCGCTCGAAGAGGAAAATGCGTGACTGAAGGTCATGTTGGCCGGGTAGGTGGTTTGCCATCTGCTGAGCAGCCTGTATATTAGCCCACATTGCCGGATTTTCAAGACCCCGCGTGCCACGGAGGCGAGAATGCGCGATGCGATCGTAGTCGGAGGCGGCCACAATGGCCTGGTGTGCGCCTTTTACCTGGCGCGCGCCGGGCTGAAGGTGACGGTGCTGGAGCAGCGCGGCGTGGTCGGCGGCGCGGCGGTGACCGAGGAATTCCATCCGGGTTTCCGCAACTCGGTCGCGTCCTACACCGTCTCCCTGCTGAACCCGAAGGTGATCCGCGAGATGGACCTGGGCGGCCACGGCCTGCGCGTGGTCGAACGCCCACTCTCGAATTTCCTGCCGCTGGACGAGTCGCGCTACCTGAAGGTCGGCGCCGGCAGGACGGCGGCCGAGGTGGCGAAATTCTCGCCGCGCGACGCCGAACGCCTCGACGACTATGCGCGGCACCTCGACGCCGCCGCCGACCTGCTGCGCGAACTGGTGCTGCAGACGCCGCCCAACCGGGTGCAGGGCGGCTGGCTGGACGCGCTGCCGGAACTGCTCAAGGCGGGACGGCTCGGCAACCGGGTGCGCAAGCTGCCGCTGTCCACCCAGCGCGAACTGCTCGACCTGTTCACCAAATCGGCCGGCGACGTGCTGGACGGCTGGTTCGAGAGCGCGCCGATCAAGGCGGCCTACGGCTTCGACAGCGTGGTCGGCAATTACGCCAGTCCCTACACGCCGGGATCCGCCTACGTGCTGCTGCACCACGTGTTCGGTGAAGTGAACGGGAAGAAGGGCGCCTGGGGCCATGCGATCGGCGGCATGGGCGCCATCACCCTGGCGATGGCGAAGTCGGCGCAGGCGCGCGGCGTCGAGATCCGCACCGGCTGCGCCGTACGCGAAATCCTGCTGGACCAGGGCCGCGCCACCGGCGTCGTCACCGCCGCCGGCGAGCGCCTCGATGCGCGCGTGGTCGTGTCGAACCTGAACCCGCGCCTGCTCTACACCCGGCTGGTCGACCCCGCCGCGCTGCCGGACGATTTTTTGCGGCGCATGCAGGCCTGGCGCTGCGGCTCCGGCACCTTCCGCATGAACGTGGCGCTGTCCGAGCTGCCCGACTTCAGCTGCCTGCCGGGCCGGCAGATGGCGGAACACCACGCCAGCGGCATCGTCATCGCGCCGACGCTGCACTACATGGAGCGTGCCTACCACGACGCCCGCGCCCTCGGCTGGGCGCGCGAACCCATCGTCGAAATGCTGATCCCGTCGACCCTCGACACGACCCTGGCGCCGCCCGGCCAGCATGTGGCCAGCCTGTTCTGCCAGCACGTGGCGCCCCAGCTGCCCGACGGCGCCAGCTGGGACCAGCACCGCGAGCAGGTGGCCGACCTGATGATCGCCACCGTCGACCGCTACGCGCCCAACTTCAGGCGCTCGGTGCTGGGCCGCCAGATCATGAGCCCCCTCGACCTCGAACGCACCTTTGGCCTGGTGGGCGGCGACATCTTCCACGGCGCGCTGGGGCTCGACCAGCTGTTCGCGGCGCGGCCGATGCTGGGCCATGCGGACTACCGCGGGCCGGTGAAGGGGCTCTACACCTGCGGCGCCGGGACGCATCCGGGCGGCGGCGTCACGGGGGCGCCGGGGCACAACGCGGCGCGCGAGGTGTTGCGGGACCTGGCGCGCCGGGCCCGGCGCCGCGCCGGCCACTGAGCTCGCGCAGCAGGCTGGCCGCCTGGACCAGGGCGGCTACATTCCCATCTCGACGAACTGCGGCGGTTTCCACTTCAGCAGCCTGTTTTCGACGGCCGTCAGCAGGTACTCGGCCGCCAGCGCCACTACCGCCAGGACGATCATGGCCGCGAAGACGCCGGCGGCGTTGAACGTGCCCTGCGCCGTCGAGATCAGCAGGCCGATGCCATGGCGCGCGCCGAGGAATTCGCCGACCACGGCGCCGACCAGTGCGAAGCCGAAGCTGACATGCAGGCTGGCCAGGATCCAGCTCAGCGCCGAGGGAAGAACCACCGAGCTGGTCACCTGGCGCGCGCTGGCGCCGAGGATGTAGGCGTTGGCGATCATGTTGCGGTCCGCTTCGCGTACGCCCTGGAAAGCGTTCCCGAACACCACGAAGAACACCATCACGACGGCCAGCGCCACCTTCGAGCCCATGCCCAGGCCGAACATGATGATGAAGATCGAGCCCAGCACCACGCGCGGTATCGCGTTGGCGACCTTGATGTAGATGCTGAAGACGTCGGCCGCCAGCTTGTTGCGGCCCAGGGCAATGCCGCAGACGATGCCCAGCACGCTGCCGATCAGGAATCCGAGCACGGTTTCCTCCATCGTCACCAGGAGTTCGTGCCACAGCGGGCCCTGCGCCGTCCCTTCGGTGAACCAGGCCAGCAACTGCTCGTAGATCGCACTCGGCTGCGAAAAGAAGAAGGGGTCGAGCCAGCCGATCCGGACGCTGGCTTCCCAGGCCGCGATTGTCGCCACTGCCAGGCCGCCCCGCAGCCCGATCACCAGGCGCCTGTAATTCCGTGCGCGCCGCAGGGCATGGCGCTCTTCGGTGCCCGGCGGGGCGGAAGTCATGCTAGTTGTTGTCGTGTTCATGATGTGCTTCGGTTAGATGCTGACTTCGGCCTTCAGATCGGCCCAGATCTGGCGGGACAGCGCGACGAACTCGGGGGTGTAACGCGCTTCCGCCGCGCGCGGACGCGGCAAGGGAATCTCGTACACGCTCTTGACGGAACCT
The DNA here is from genome assembly GCF_056399665.1 of Massilia sp. 01N410. Classification (NCBI taxonomy): domain Bacteria; kingdom Pseudomonadati; phylum Pseudomonadota; class Betaproteobacteria; order Burkholderiales; family Oxalobacteraceae; genus Massilia; species Massilia sp. 01N410. The sequence continues at coordinate 32,665 of NZ_JBFTRV010000019.1, forward strand.
GGCCCCCTGGTGAGCACCACCACCCGATCGGCGAGGGTGATCGCCTCGTCGATGTCGTGCGTGACGAAGACGACCGAGGCCTTGCGTTCCGACCACAGGCCGAGCAGCTCTTCCTGCATCATCGCGCGCGTCTGTACGTCCAGCGCCGAGAACGGTTCGTCCATCAGCAGGATGGCCGGTTCGTTGATGAAGGTCTGCGCCAGGGCTACACGCTTGCGCATGCCGCCCGACAGCTGGTGCGGATAATGGTGCTCGAATCCTTCCAGGCCGACCCGGCGCACCCAATCGGCCGCCTTGGCACGCGCGGCGCCGGGGTCGAGGCCGCGGAAGATCGGGCCGCACGCCACGTTCTCGAGCACGCTCTTCCAGGGGAAGACCGCATCGGCCTGGAACACGAAGCCGATGCGCGGATCGATGCCGGTGACGGGCTTGCCGAACACCTTCACCGAACCGGACGACGGCGGATTGAGCCCGGTGATCATGCCCAGCGTGGTCGACTTGCCGCAGCCGGTCGGGCCGACGATGGCGCAGAACTCGCCTTCCTTCACGTCCAGGCTGAAGTCGCGCAGCGCCTGCGTGACCTTGCCCTGCGGGCTGACGAATCTGCGTCCGACATTATTCAGTTCGATGACGGGAGTGCTCATTACCTGGCTGCTTTCACGAATTCCGTCGTATAGGTCGCCGCCAGGTTGATCGATTTGCCTTCGACCGCCTTGTCGAAGCTGGACAGCACCTTCAGGACGGTGGGGGGACCGTCGGCCGGCATCACGCCGTCCGCGGTAAACATCTGCTTGCCGCTTTCGAGCGCCTCGATGTAGAGCTGCTTGTTGCCCGCATAGTATTCGGGCGGCAGCTTGTCGGCGATCTCCTTCGCGCTGTGGGTGTTGATGTAGCGGAGCGTCTTGACGAAGGCGGCCGCGATTTTCCGCACCTGCTCCTTGTGGCTGTTGACCCAGGACGTCTGCATGTACAGCGAAGCGGCCGGATACGGACCGCCCAACGCCGCCGTGGTGCTCTTCAGGCTGCGCAGGTCGACCAGAACGCTGGCCGCATTGGTCGAGACCAGGCGCGCGATGGTCGGTTCGGTGGTCATGCCTGCATCGATCTTGCCTTGCGCCATGGCGGCAATGAAGGTCGAGCCGGCGCCGACCGGCAGCGTGGTGAATTCGCTGTACTTCACGCCGGCGCGCGAAGCCAGGTACTGGGTCAGGAAGTTGGTGGACGAACCGAGGCCGGTCACGCCCAGGGTCTTGCCCTTGAAGTCGGCCGGCGACTTGATGCGGTCCGCCGCCGCCTTCGACACCAGGATCACTTCGCCCGGTGCCTGGCTGAACTGCACCACCGATTCCACCATCTTGCCGCGCGCCTGCAGGTCGATCGTGTGGTCGTAGAAGCCGACCACGCCCTGGGCCGCACCGGACAGCATTTCGGTCTCGGCGTTGACGCCGGCCGGTTCGCTCAGCAGCTCGATGTCGAGTCCGGTTTCCTTCAGGTAGCCAAGCTGCTCGGCCAGCTTGGCCGGCAGGTAGATCTGTTTTTCCATGCCGCCCACCATGATGGTGATCTTGTCGGCGGCGGCTGCCTGCCCGGCCAGCAGTGCCAACGCGACGGCAGCCAGGGTCTTGTACGGAACGTTCATGAAGTCTCCTTGTTTATTGTTGTCAGGCCGGGACGGCGCAGCAGCGATTCTGCCGCCGCCCGTCGGGCTCGTCGATACGTACTTGCCGCGGCTCAGAAGCGGAAGCGCAAGCCGGTGGCGAGCTGGAACTGCGAGTCCGCGCCATGCGCCTGCGCGGCCTTGTAGCTGCCGTCGGTGCTGAGGTAGTCGGACGCCAGGTACAGTTCGGTACGCTTGTCGAAGTGGTAGAACACCGATCCATACCAGGTCTTGCGCTTGCCGGTGCCGGTGGCCTTGGCGGCCGAGGTGTCGGCATACGCGTTCAGGACGTAGCCGGCGCCGTTGACGGCGGCGTTGGTGGCGTTCATCGTCTGCCAGCCCAGCTCGTAGTCGACGTGGCCGCCCGGGGCAAACTTGGCGGAAATTGTGTAGGCATTGTCGTGGCGGTCACCGATGGCCTTCGGTTGTTCGGCCGTATAGTGGACGTAACCGGTATTCAGGCGCACCATCCCGATCTTGTAGTTGCCGCCGATCGACCAGGAGGTGTGGGTATAGTCGCTGACCACGGCGGTGTTGTAGAAGCCCGACACGTTCAGGGCGCCGCCGTTGTAGGCCAGGGCGACCGACTTGGTCGTGGCTTCACGATTGTTGCCCGGCTCGCCGCCCACCTGGTAGGCCAGGCCTGCCATGATCTTGCCGTAGGCTTTCTTCCAGACGATACCCTTGTCGTAGCGGGTGCCGGTGGCGCTGCCCGAGTAGAAGATGAACTGCTTGAAATCGTTGTTGTTGGTGTAGCCACCCTCGTCATAGGTCACACCGGCGCTGCCGTAGGCGTCGCCGTAGATCTTCGAGAATTCGCGCGCCAGCGTGTTCTGGCGGCCGAAGGTCAGCTTGCCCAGCGTCGGGCTTTGCAAGCCCAGCCAGGCATCGCGGTTGAACAGCACGCCCGGTGTGTCCATATTGCCGGTCGGGATTTCGTATTCGCTTTCGAGCTTGAAGACCGCCTTCAGGCCATCGGTATCGGCGAGCAGGTGCTCGCCCTCGATACCCCAGCGGTTGCCGCTGAACCAGGCCACCGACATGTCGTTCTGGCTGTGGCCGGCGGCGTCGGCATTGGTCTGGCGGCTCATGCTCAGGTCGATCAAGCCGTACAGGCGCACGGTATCACCGCCGCGATGGTAGACCAGGCCGCTGGGGCCCGCGGAGGCGGAGCCCAGCGGGTCGGCCTGATGGCTGGGCTCGTCCTTGGCCGTGGCAGCGCCGGCCGCCGCGGACGCCTGGGCGTCGCGCGCGGCCTGCTGCACTTGCACCAATGCCTGTTGCGCCTGGGTTGCCGCCAGTTGCGCATCGGCGGCCGCTTTTTGCGCCTTCGACAAGGCATCCTGCAATTCCTGAACAGACTGGGCCTGCGCCTGCGCGGCGACGCCCAGGGTACCGAGGACGGCGATTGCCATCAGCTTTTTCATACGGACTCCATCGTTGTTATAGGTGTGGGTGGCTGTAGCCTTTGTTGTTTCAGGCATACGGAACCCACTATAGGGAGGTCAACCCTACAGAATGCCTACAATCAACTTTCTGTCTAAAAAGTAATCTTCAAGACTTGATGTGCGTGGCCGCAAGGGCCATTATTGTTAAGATGAAACTCCTGCTCACCGAAGACAATCGCGACCTGTCGGCCTGGCTGACCCGGCTCCTGAACCAGTCCGGCTATGCGGTCGAACAGGCCTTCAGCGGCGAAGAAGCCGACCTGCTGCTGCGGACCCAGACCTACGATGCGATCCTGCTCGACCTGACCCTGCCGCTGCTGAGCGGGCAGACCTTGCTGCGCCGGCTGCGCAGCCAGGACAACGGCGTGCCGGTGCTGATCATCAGCGCCCAGGATTCGCTGCAGGACATCGTCGAGCACCTGAACCTGGGTGCCGACGACTACCTCGCCAAGCCCTTCGACATCGAGGAGCTCGAAGCGCGCCTGCGCTGCCTGTTGCGACGCGCCAGCGGCACGGCCAACCCGATCTCCCGCTGCGGCAACCTGTGCTACGACAGCAACTCGAAAATCTTCTGCGTGCGCGAGCAGAACCTGCAGCTGACCCCGCGCGAGCACGCGGTGCTGGAGACCCTGATGCGCAAGGTCGGCAAGACGGTATCGAAGCGCGACCTGGCCGACAGCCTGGTGCCGCTGAACGACATGGTCACGCCGAAGGCGCTCGAGGTGTATATCGTGCGCCTGCGCAAGAAGCTGGAAGGCAGCAGTGTCGCCATCATTACCTTGCGCGGCCTTGGCTACATGCTGAGCGCGGTCGAAGGCTGAGCGGATGCACAGCCTCAAATCGCGCCTGGCGGCATGGGTTTTCGTGCCGATCCTGGCCTGCTCGGCGATCGACCTGGTGGTCACCTACCGCAGCGCCGACCGCGTCGCGGCCGAAGTCCAGCACCAGTTGCTGAAAGGATCGGCCCGCATCATCGCCGAGCAACTGGCCGCCGACGGCGGCGCGAGCCCGGCCGGGGTCCCGCCGGCCGCGTTCGAGCTGTTCGCCGACGAAAATCAGGACCGCGTGTTCTATGCGGTGCGGGATGCGGACGGCCGCCTGGTCGATGGCGACGCCGGGCTGGCCGCGCCCTTCCAAATCGGCCGGGGCGAGCAGGACATCTATTTCAAGAGCCGGGTCCGCGGCCAGGCGGTGCGCGTCGTCGCCTATGTCCAGGAACTGCGGGATGGCGGCCGCATCACGGTCGAGGTGGCGCAGACCATGCGCGGCCATGCGGCATTCCGCAAGCGTCTGTTCCTGATCACCGCGCGTGAGCATCTGATACTGCTGGCGATGGTGCTGGCGGCGCTGGTCGTCGCCTTCCGCTCGACCTTGCGCCCCCTGATGCGATTCAGCGAACGGGTCGCGCAGCGCCAGCCGGGGTCGCTCGAGCAACTCGACGCCGATGCCGTGCCGCGCGAGCTGCTGCCCGTCATCGGCGCCCTGAACGGCTACGTGGTCAGGCTGGACCAGACCTTGTCCGCCTATGAGCGCTTCGTCGCCAGTACGGCGCATCACCTGCGTACCTCGTTCGCAATCCTGACGTCGCAGCTGAACTACGGCATGCGCGACGAGCGCGTGACGCCCGAACAGAAGACGCTGCTCGCCGCGATGCAGAACACGACGGTGCAGGGCGCGAAGGTGATCAACCAGCTCCTGATACTGGCCAGCATCGAACAGGGGCGCCAGCACGCCGCCCGTGCTCCCGCGTCCCCGGCCACCACGCTGGGGGACATCGTGACCTCGGTGATCGAGGAGCTGGCACCGCTGGCGCAGCGCCATGACGTCGAACTGGGCCTGGACGCATCCGACGCCAGCCTGGCCCTGCCGACACCGCCGCACCTGCTGCGCGAGATCGCCTTCAATCTGATCGACAACGCCATCAAGTACATGGACGGGCCAGGCGTGGTCAGCGTGCAGGTACGGCGGGCCGGCGAATTCGCGCTGCTGCGCATCGTCGATACCGGCCCGGGCATCGCACCGGCGCATCTCGACCGCGTGTTCGAACGCTTCTACCGTGCCGATCCGGGCAAGCCGAACAGCTTCGGCCTCGGCCTCTCGATCGTCAAGGAGATCTGCGATTCGCTGCAGGGCGAGATCCGTCTGGGCACGCCGGAGCAGGGCAGCGGACTGCAAGTCGACGTGCGGCTGCCCCTGGCGGCGGCCATGCCGGCTTAGCCGCCGTTTGCGCACCGCGGCGCGGGCGCCGGGTCAGCCGCGCAGCCGGTCCAGCCGCAAGCGCTGGCGCTCGTCGCTCAAGGCCCGCACCGCCAGCAGCGCCGCGCCGACCGAGGCCAGGCCGCTGGCGCCGGCCAGCAGGAACATCAGCAGGATCTGGTACTTGACCGCTTCCATCGGATCCATCCCCGCCAGCAGCTGGCCGGTCATGATGCCGGGCAGGGTGATGATGCCGGCCGCCGACATCTGGTTCGCCACCGGGATCATGCCGCGCCGCGTGGCGTTGCGGACCAGCGGCCCGATCGCTTCGCGGAAGGGCGTGCCCAGCGCCAGCCGCGCCTCGATGCGGCCGCGTTCGCGCACCACGCCGTCGAGGATGCCGTCCAGGGCCAGCGAGGCCGCATTCAGCACGCTGCCCAGCACGATGCCCATCAGCGGAATCGCATAGCGCGGCGCATACCAGGGGTCGGGCCGCACCGCCGTGGTCAGGGCCAGCAGCACTGTCGCGAAGCCGGCGCAGGCGACCACCACCGCGCTGATCTGGTAATTCATGTGGCGCTTCAGGCGCTGCTTCGGGCGGGTCGCCACTTCGCGCGCGGCGGCGCCGATCATGAACAGGATCACGGCGGCGGTCGCGGCCGGCGAGGCGCTGGCGAACACGCTGCGCAGCACCAGGCCGACGATGGCCAGTTGCACCACCATCCGCACCGCCGCGACCAGGATCTGGCGGTGTACGCCCAGGCGCAGCGCCAGCGACAGGACGGCGTCGAGCAGGATCAGGAGGGCGGCCGCCAGCAGGTCCCAGGCGCCCAGGTGGATGGCATTCATGGGGTCCTCAGCTTTCCCTGTTCGAGGCGGAAGATGCGGTGCGCCATGCGGCGCGCCTGTTCGGCCGAGTGGGTGACGATCAGGATCGCCATGCCGTCTTTCAGGCGCGCGGCCAGCAGGCTTTCGGCGCGCGCCACCGAGTCCGGATCGAGGGCCGCGGTCGGCTCGTCCAGCAGCAGCACGCGCGGCTGCGTGGCCAGCGAGCGCACCAGCGCCAGGCGCTGGCGCTCGCCGGTGGACAGGCGCTCGATCTCGGTGTCGAGCAGGCTTGTCGCGAGGCCCAGCGCGGCCATCGCTTCCTCCACGAAGCCGCGCTGCGCAGGCGCGAAATGCTCGCCGGCGCTGGCTTCCCACCACGCCGGCTCGGCGGCCTGGTAGACCACCTGGGAGCGCCATGCGGGCGCCGGCATCGAGCTGCCGGCGCGGCCGTCGAGCACGGCCTCGCCCTCGTGCGGATCGAGGTCGGCCAGCATGCGCAGCAGGACGCTCTTGCCGGCCCCGGACGGTCCCTGGATGGCCACGCATTCGCCGGCCTGGACCTCGAAATCGAAGGGGCCGCCGAAGTGCGAGCGCAGGCCGCGCACGCACAGCAGAGGGGAAGGCGCGCTCAACGCAGCCAGGCCCGCAGCACGTCGGCGCTCTGTTCCATGCCCGATTTCAGGCGGCGTCCGGCCTTGGCCGCGATCCCGAAGGCGAGGACGGCTTCGTCCCGGTTCAGTCCCGACGCCAGCGCCCGTTCGACCACGTGAGCGGTCAGCGTCCCGAGGCGCTCGACCCGCTCGCCATCCATATTCCCCAGCTTCAGCATGTTGTCTCCCATCGATCACCCGGCCAGTTCCGGCCCGGTCGTTGTATCACGGACGGCGCGTGCGACACGATCCGCCTGAAAACGTTATATTTATATCAATATATTGCATGGTACCGTATTTGGAGGGAAATGAACGCATCCGCCACATCCTGCCGGCCGCGCGGCCGTGCCCAGGCACTGCTGCTGCTGGCACTGGCCACCGGCAGCGCCCGGGCCCAGCTGGTCGCGCCGGCCGATCCGTCCGCCGATCCGCTCGCGGTGCCGAAGCCGGCCACCATCCAGCATCCGCCGGAGGTCGACCCGCGCCCCTACAAGAGCTATGGCGCGGCGGCGCTGGAAATCCTCGCCTTCCAGGTCGCCCTGAACCGGATCGACCATGCCTTCGTGAAGCCGGACGATTACGGCGTCAGCGTCGGCTCGATCCGCCGCAACCTGCACGGCAGCTGGGTCGAGGACCGCGATCCCTTCGAGATCAACCAGTTGGGCCACCCTTACCAGGGTTCGGTCTACTTCAACATCGCGCGCAGCAACGGTCTGACCTTCTGGGAATCGCTCGGCTACGCCTTCGGCGGCAGCGCCGTGTGGGAAATCGCCGGCGAGACCACGCAGCCGTCCCGCAACGACCAGATCACCACCAGTTTCGGCGGCAGCTTCCTCGGCGAAGCCCTGTACCGGATGGCGAACCTGGTGCTGGACCGCGGCGACGGTTCGGCGCCGCTGCTGCGCGAGACCGGCGCCGCCGTGGTGTCGCCGGCGCTGGGCTACAACCGCCAGAGCGGCCGCGCACGGCGCGCCGCGGCGTTGTGGGCCGGCGCCGTCCCGGCCACCTACGGCCGCCTGCAGCTGGGCGCCAGCAGTCCGACCAGCAGCAACGTCGGCCCCTCGCTGGCGACCAAGCGCCGGGAGGTGGCGGCCGACTTCGCGCTCGAATACGGCCTGCCCGGCAAGGACGGCTACACCTGGCACAAGCCCTTCGACTACTTCCTGTTCCGGGCCCGCGTCTCGAACGTGAACGGCGTCGAAAGCCTGAGCTCGCGCGGCCTGCTGTTCGGCGCGCCGTATGCGTCCGGCTCGATCCTGCGCGGCGTCGCCGGCATCTACGGCAGTTACGATTACCTGTCGCCGCAGCTGTTCCGGATCGCCAGCACCGGGGTCACGCTGGGCAGCAATGCCCAGCTGTGGCTGACCGACCGCCTGGCGCTGCAGGGCCACTTCTCGGCCGGCGTCGGCTACACCGCCACCGGCACCATCCGCGCCAGCTCGAGCGGCCAGTACCACTACGGCGTCGCGCCCCAGACCAATCTGGGCCTGCGCCTGATCGGCGGCGAGCGCTTCTCGCTGGACCTGAATTCGAGCGCCTTCGTCGACGGCAAGATCACCAGCCCGGATACCGGCGGCAGCGACCGCGTGCTGCGCGGCGACGCTGCGCTGACCTACCGGATCTCGGGACCGCATGCGCTCACGCTCAAGTACCTGACCTCGCGCCGCAAGTTCTCCTTCCCGAACGTGGCGGAGCGGCAGCAGCGCTACGACTCGGTTGGCCTGTACTACACCTGGATACCGGGGCGCCGCATGGGCGCCGTCAGCTGGTGAGGCCGTCGAGTTCGACGTGACTGGCCGGCAGGAACCAGTTCATCAGCACCGCGCAGATGCCGCCGGTCGCCACGCCCGACTCCAGCACCTGGCGCAGGGCCGAGGGCATGTGGGCGAGGAATTCCGGCACCTGGGACACGCCCAGGCCCAGCGCCAGCGACACGGCGATGATCAGCAGGGCGCGGCGGTCCAGGTGCACGCTGGCCAGGATGTTGATGCCGGCCGCGGCCACCGCGCCGAACATCACCATCGCCGCGCCGCCCAGCACCGGTTCCGGCACCGCCTGGATCACGCCGGCGACGCTGGGGAACAAGCCGAGCACGACGAGGAACAGGGCGATCCACATGCCGACGTGGCGGCTGGCGATGCCGGTCAGCTGGATCACGCCATTGTTCTGGGCGAAGATCGAGCTGGGGAAGGTGTTCAACAGGCCCGCCAGCAGGGAGTTGGCGCCGTTCACCAGCACGCCGCCCTTTATGCGGCGCATCCAGGTCTCGCCTTCGACCGGTTCGCGCGAGACCTTGCTGGTTGCGGTGACGTCGCCGATCGCTTCGAGCGAGGTGACCAGGTAGATCACGATCATCGGGATGAACAGCGACCACGAGAAGCTCAGGCCGAAGTGCAGGGGCCGCGGCACCTGGAACCAGGCCGCCTGGTGCATGCCGGTGAAGTCCAGGCGTCCCAGCGAGCCGGCCAGAAGATAGCCGACCGCCAGCGCGATGATGATGGCGCCGCTGCGCATCCACACCACCGGAATACGGTTGAGGACCACGATGATGGCCAGGACCACGCCGGACAGCAGCAGGTTCTCGCCGTTGGCGAAGGTTCCGTTCGACATCGCCGCGAAGCCGCCGCCCATGCTGATCAGGCCGACCTTGATCAGGGTGAGGCCGATCATCAGCACCACGATGCCGGTGACCAGCGGCGTGATCATGCGGCGGATGAAGGGCAGGATGCGCGACACGCCCATTTCGATGAAGGAGCCGGCCACCACCACGCCGAAGATCGCCGCCATCACGGCTTCGACCGGCGTGCCTTGCTTGACCATCAGGGTGCCTCCGGCGATCAGCGGGCCGACGAAGTTGAAGCTGGTGCCCTGCACGATCAGGAGTCCGGCGCCGAAGGGGCCGAAGCGGCGGCACTGGACGAAGGTGGCGATGCCGGACACCACCAGCGACATCGAGACGATCAGGTTGGTGTCGCGCGCCGACACGCCCAGAGACTGGCAGATCAGGAGGCCGGGGGTGACGATGGGGACGATGATCGCCAGCAGGTGCTGGAGGGCGGCGAGGATGCCGACCATGGCGCGTGGCTTGTCTTCGAGTCCGAGGACCAGGTCAGGGGTGGGATGTGGATGCGTGGCGTGGAGCGGCGGTCGTGTGGTCATGGGCGCGGGCTGGGCAAAAAGCGGATTCTACACTTTCGCCTGAACCATTTCTCCAACCGGGGCCAGCGCACGCTTGCCGCGTGCTCCTGAACGGAAGTGCTGGATGTTCTAGAATTATCTGCCTGCCGGTCCGCCGACATGGAGGATGACGCATGAACTTGCTTGATGCCATCAATGATCCGGCCGAGCTGCGCAGGCTGCCGCGGTCCCGGCTCGCGCCCCTGGCCCGCCAATTGCGCCAGTTCCTGCTCGAATCGGTGTCGCGCACCGGCGGCCACCTGTCGTCCAACCTGGGCTCGGTCGAACTGACGATCGCGCTGCACTACGTGTTCGACACCCCGCGCGACCGCCTGGTGTGGGACGTCGGCCACCAGTCCTACGGCCACAAGGTGCTGACCGGCCGCCGCGGCCGTATGCACACGCTGCGCCAGTTCGGCGGCATCTCCAGCTTTCCCCGGCGCTGCGAAAGCATCTACGACACCTTCGGCACCGCCCATTCGTCGACGGCGATCTCGGCCGCCCTCGGCATGGCCGAGGCCGCGAAGCTGGCCGGTGAGGATTGGCTCACGGTGGCCGTCTGCGGCGACGGCGCCATGAGCGCGGGCATGGCCTATGAAGCCCTGAACAACGCCGGCCACGACCCCGACCTGCGCCTGCTGGTGATCCTGAACGACAACGGCATGTCGATTTCGCCCTCGGTAGGCGGCTTGAGCCGCGCCCTGGATCCGGCACGGTCGCGGCCGGCCCTGTTCGAGGATTTCGGGTTCGGGTACGCCGGGCCGGTGGACGGCCACGATCTCGATGCCCTGATCCCCGCCCTCGAGGCCGCCGGGCGGCGCAAGGGACCGCAATTCCTGCACGTGCTGACCCGCAAGGGCAAGGGCTATGCACCGGCCGCGGACGCGCCCACCCTCTACCACGGCACCGGCAAGTTCGATCCGGGACTGGGGCTGCCCGCGCCGGTGCGCGCCAAACCGACCTATACCGAGGTCTTCGGCGACTGGCTGTGCGATATGGCGGCGCTGGATCCACGCCTGGTCGGCATCACGCCGGCGATGCGCGAGGGTTCCGGCATGGTGCGCTTCGAGCAGTTGTTTCCGGAGCGCTATGTCGACGTCGGCATCGCCGAACAGCATGCCGTGACCTTTGCCGCCGGCCTCGCCACCGAGGGGATGAAGCCGGTGGTCGCGATCTACTCCACGTTTCTCCAGCGTGCCTACGACCAGTTGATCCACGACGTCGCGCTGCAGAACCTGGACGTGACCTTCGCCATCGACCGCGCCGGCCTGGTCGGTGCGGACGGCGCCACCCATGCCGGCAACTACGACATGGCCTTCCTGCGCTGCATCCCGAACATGGTGCTGATGGCCGCCTCGGACGAAGGCGAATGTCGGCGCATGCTGACCACCGCCTATCGGCATCCCGGACCGGCCGCGGTGCGTTATCCGCGCGGCAGCGGCACCGGTGTCGGGGCGGGGGCGGAACTGGAGGAGATCCCGATCGGCCAGGCCGAACTCCGGCGGCGCGGACGCGATACCGCCATCCTGGCTTTCGGCTCGATGCTGGCGCCCAGCCTGGCTGCCGGCACCGAGCTCGGTGCGACGGTGGCGAACATGCGCTTCGTGAAGCCGCTCGACGTCGACCTGCTCCTGCGCCTGGCGCGCGAGCACGAACAGCTGGTGACGGTGGAAGAGGGCGCGGCCATGGGCGGGGCCGGATCGGCGGTGGCGGAAACTCTGGCAGCGGCCGGCATCGCCAAGCCCCTGCTGATCCTCGGCCTGCCCGACGCCTTCATCGAGCATGGCGACCCGGCCCAGCTGCTGGCTGCCGTGGGACTGGACGCCGGCGGCATCGCCGCAGCGATCCGGCAGCGGTTCGGCATCACGGAATCGCGGCTTGTGGTGAACGCTGACTGAGGCAAACCGCGATGCTCCCCGATGCCACTGCCAGCCTGCCGGTGCAGCCGGCCGCCAGCTCCTTCTCGATGGCGATGCGGATCCTGCCCGCCGCGCAGCGCGCCGCCATGCAGGACATCTACGGCTTTTGCCGCGCCGTGGACGACGTCGCCGACGGCGATGGCGCGCCGCGGGAGAAATGCGTGGCGCTGGAGCGCTGGCGCGAGGATGTCGACGCCTGCTTCCTGGGCACCGGGCCGGCGCCGCTGGCGTCGCTGACGCGCCACATCCGGCGTTACGGGCTGGCGCGCGAGGACTTCCACGCCATCATCGACGGCATGCTGATGGATGCCCAGCCAAGCCCGATCTGCGCGCCGCCGGCCGCCATCCTCGACCTGTATTGCGATCGCGTCGCCAGCGCCGTCGGGCGGCTGTCGGTGCGGGTGTTCGGCCTGCCGCCCGGCGACGGCATCCTGCTGGCCCACCACCTCGGCCGCGCACTGCAGCTGACCAACATCCTGCGCGACATCGACGAGGATGCCGCCATCGGCCGCGCCTACCTGCCGCGCGAGCTGCTGGAAGACGCCGGCATCGGCGACATCACCTGCGCCTGGGGGGCCGGTGCGATCGCGGCCCATCCGGGATTGGCGGCGGCCTGCACCGGGCTGGCGGCCCAGGCCTGCGGACATTACGGCGCCGCCCGGCAGGTGCTGCGCCGCCACCCTGGTGCCTGTTCGCGGGCGCCGCGCCTGATGGGCGCCATCTACCAGGCGCTGCTGGCGCGGCTGCTGGCGCGCGGCTGGGACAGTCCGCGCGAGCCGGTGCGGATCGGAAAGCTCGAACGTATCGGCATCCTGCTGCGGCATGCGGTCGTCTGAGTCAGCGCCCCTCTGCGACCGCGTGCGAAACCATCCGCACCAGCGAAGCGCCGTAGGGATTGCTGACGCTGTGCGTGACGAGGATGTCGACCGGCGTCGCGGCCCGGCCGTAGTCGGCGGTGCCGACCCCGATCGGCCCGGCCGCGACGCTGACGTCGCCGCCGATCTTGAACGAGGTCGAGAGCAGGGAGTTCAGCGCCTTGTCCGTCATGATCAGCGCCACCATTTCGGTTTCCTGGGCGCCGGCCTGCAGGCCGAGGCTGCCCGTCGCCATCCGGTAGAAGGCGGGACCGTTCCAGCCCGTGCCGCTGCGGTTATGGGCGATCACCAGCGCCGAGCCGGCCGAGCCGCCGACGATCAGGCCGGCCTGCAGTATCCGCGGACCGATCATGACCGCCTTGGCCTCGCCCACGTGGTCGCGGAACCAGCTCATGCCGGGATCGCGCATCTTGAACATGATGACCTCGCAATGCTTGCCCGGAAGTGGCGACAGTCTGAGGGCATCTCGCACCGCCGCGCAATTGGACTTTCGGCCATCTGTGGCTATCATGAGTACAGCGCTATGGGAGAAAATATGGACGGGTCCGTACCGCTCATCTATCTGGTCGACCGGGACCGCGGTGCCCTGCAAGGCATGTCGAGCCTGCTGCGGGCCGAAGGTCTTGCTGCGCGCGAGTTCGCAACGTCCGCCGCCTTCCTGAGCGCCCACGATCCGCAGGCGGCCGGCTGCGCGGTCGTGGACATCGGCATGCCCGGCCTGGACGGCCTGGCGCTGGAGCGCGCGGTGGTCTTCGTCAGCGGCGACGGCGACGTCGGCCAGGGCGTGCGCGCGATGAAGGCCGGCGCCGTCGATTTCCTGACCAAGCCCTGCGAAGCCGGGGAGCTGCTCGGCGCGGTCCGGCGCGCACTGGAAAGGGACGCACGCGAGCGCGCGGTGCGGTACGAACTGGCGCGCATCCGCGCCCGGCTCGACTCGCTGACGCGGCGCGAGTGCCAGGTGCTGCGGCAGGTGGTGGCCGGGCGCCTGAACAAGCAGATCGCGTCGGACCTCGGCATCGCGGAAAAGACGATCAAGGTGCACCGGGCGCGGGCGATGGAGAAGATGGGGGCGGGCTCGCTCGCCCAACTGGTGCGCGAGATGCTGGAGCTGGATGCGGGCGCCGTGTTCGGCGCCCAGTATGCCGACCTGCACTCAGCGAACGAGGGTGCCTGAGATCCTGAACCGCACGGTCACCAGCAACCCCCGTCCGGTCGGCCCATCGCCGAGCGTGACCGTGGCACCATGCGCGTTGGCCACGCTGCGCACGATCGACAAACCCAGCCCGCTCCCCCATTCGGCATGGCCCGCGCCCCGGTAGAAACGGTCGAATACCCTTTCACGCTCCGCCGGCGGGATGCCGATCCCGTCGTCGGCAACCTGCAGCAAGACCTCCTGGCCGGTATGGGCGACGGTGACGTCGACCCGGCCACCGGAGGGTGTATAGCGCAAGGCATTGTCGAGCAGGTTGCCGATCAGGATATGCAGGCTGTCGGCGTTACCGGACAGGGAAGGTCCGCCGGGGTCCGTTTCGCTCTCGACGATGCCCAGGTCGATGCGCCTGGCGCTGGCCTGGTCGTAGCGCTCGCCGATGCAGGCGCGCGCCAGCTCGAGCAGATCGACCGGCGCCGGGGCCGCGTCGGCCGTGCCGCCTTCCTGCCTGGCGGCGGTGAGCAGCTGCTGGACCAGGCGGATTGCACGATCGAGGCGCTGGTGCAGCTTGGTGAAGGCGACTGTGCGCTGCGCGCCGTCGGTGGCGCGCTCCGCCAGCTGCAACTGCAGCTGCAGGGCGGTCAGCGGCGAACGCAGTTCATGCGCCGCGTCCGCCACGAAGGCGCGCTGGCTGTGCAATGCATGGTCGAGGCGCAGCAGGAGGTCGTCCATCGCCGCCACGACGGGCTTCAGTTCGGGCGGCTGGTCGCGCTCCGCAAGCGGCTGGAGGTCGCTCGGCGAACGGCGGCCCAGCGCCTGCGCGAGCCGGTTCAAGGGCTTCAGGCTGCGCCCGACGACGGCATAGATCAGCACCCCCAGGATCGGCAGCATGGCGAGGAAGGGGAGCAGCGAGCGCAAGGCAAGGCGCGCCGCCAGTTCCTCACGCGCGGACACGGATTGCGCCACCTGTACCCGGTCGCCTTCCCGCTCGGCAAGATACACCCGCCATCTGTCGTCGCCGCCGGCCAGCGTCGAATAGCCGGGCCGCGCCGCCGCCGGCAGGCCATGCTCGGCGGTGGAGATGTATTTGAGCCGGCCGTTGCGGTCCCAGACCTGGATGACCACTTCTTCCTCGGGGTCGCCGTGCTGGCGCCGCGCCGGCGACGCCGCCTGGGTGGTCGGCAAGGTCGTCGCCATCTGGCGCAGCTGGTAGTCGAACAGCTCGTTGGATTCCTCCAGGACCTTGAAGTAGATGGCGCCGCCCGCAAGGACGGTGCAGGCCAGGGTCCCGCCCACCAGGCCGAGCAGCAGTTGGCTGCGGATTGTCCTCATGCGGTCCTCATCGGGTGATCATGAGGCCAGCGGCGCCAGATAGCCGACGCCGCGCACATTCTTGATGAAGTCCGCGCCGAGTTTCTTGCGCAGGCGGTGCACGTAGACGTCCACGGTATTGCTTTCGACTTCCTCGTTCCAGCCGTAGAGCTTCTGTTCGAGCAGTGCCTTCGACATCACGCGCCCGGGCGGGTCGAGCAGCGCCGCGAGGAGGGCGAATTCGCGTGCCGACAGCGGCAGCGGCTGTCCGTCGAGCAGGGCTTCGTGGGCGGTCATGCGCAGGATCACGCCGCGATGCACGATGTCGGGCTGGGTGCGGCCGGCGCCGCGCCGGAGCAGGGCGCGCACTCTCGCGAACAGCTCTTCCAGGTCGAAGGGCTTGACCAGGTAGTCGTCGGCGCCGCCATCCAGCCCCTGTACGCGGTCGGCGGTGCTGTCGCGCGCGGTGATGATCAGTACCGGCGTCTGGCCGCCACGGCTGCGGTACTGGCGCAGCACCTCGAGACCGTCGCGGCCCGGGAGGCCGAGATCGAGCAGCAGCAGGTCGTAGACGTCCGTCACCAGCGCCAGCAGCGCGGCCTGGCTGTCCTGTACCCAGTCGAGCGCATAGCGTTCGCCGCGCAGGCCTTCGGCGATGCTGTCGCCGATCATCGGGTCGTCCTCGATCAGCAGCAGGCGCATGGAAACCCCTTTACTTAGATACGTTGAAAATCGCGCCGCCAGCTTACCGCAAACCGCGCCCTCACGGGCCGACCACGACCATCGTGAAGGTCTTGTCGACCGCGGTCGGCAGGAATACCTTGCGGCTTGCCGGATCGAAGGCCATCGTGCGGGCGCCCTTCAGGGTCGGCACCTCGACCGCCGGCGCATAATGGTCGGCGTCCAGCTGGCGCACCACGCTCAGCGTGCCCGCGCCGTTCGAGGAAAACACGGTGGCGCTGCCGGCATCGTAGTAGGCGGCGTCCGGATGGTCGCCGATCGCGACGCGCGCCACCACCTTGCCGCTGGCGCTGTCGGTGACCATCATCGTGCGGTTGCCGCACACCGAGAACAGGCGGGCATGGGTGGTATCCAGCGCCAGCCCGCTCGGTTCCTCGCAGCCGGCCAGCGGCCAGTGCGCCAGTACGCGATCGGTCCCGGCGTCGATCGCAACGATCTCGTTCCTGTCCTCGATGTTGACGTAGACGCGCTTGCCGTCGGTGGCGGCGAACTCCGGCTTGCCGCCGACCGCGATAGTGGCAAGCGGCTTGCCGCTGGCGGCGTCGAACACGCTCACGTCCTGGCTCTTGCCGTTGAAGGTGTACAGCTTGCGGGTGGCGGGATCGTAGAGGATGGCGTCCGGGTTCGCGCCCTTCACCGGGAGCTCGCGCTTGACCTGCAGGGTGTCGAGGTCGAACACCGTGACGCTGTTGGCGCGGCCGTTGCTGGTGAAGCCGAGCTTCAGGTCCTGTGCGAAGGCCACGTCGTGCACGCCGGCCGTGCCTGCGATCTCGCCGACCGGCTTGCCGGTCCCGGCGTCGAGCACCTGCACGTGGTCGCCGCGCGTGACGAACAGGCGTTCGCGCTGCGGATCGAGGGCGAGATAGTCCCAGCGCGTGGCGGGACCGAGGTCCCAGCGCTGCTGCACGGCGTAGCGGGCGGCTTCGGCGGCGGCGGCAAGCGGGGCTGCCGATGGCAGGCAGGCCAGCAAGGTGGCGACGGCGAGGAAGGGCTTGGTCAGGACGGTTTTCACGGTTTCTCCTTGGGATGAACAACGTTGAACAGGACCGGCATCAGCAGCAGCACCAGCGGCAGCTGCACGACCAGCCCGGAAATGATGGCGATCGCCAGCGGCTGCTGCATCTCGGAGCCGCGCCCGAGCGCGAAGGCCAGCGGCAGCAGCGTCAGGATGGCGGCCAGGGTCGTCATCGCGATCGGCCGCATGCGGTTCAGCCCCGCCTCCAGCAAGGCCTGTTCGCGCGGACGGTCAAGCGCGAGTTCCTGCTGCTCCGAGTAGTAGAAGATCGCGACCTCGGTGGCCATGCCGATGATCATGGTCATGCCCATCATGGCCGAGATGTTCAGCTCGATCTTCGTCAGCCACAGGCCGATGAACACCGCCGACACCGCCAGCAAAGCCGTAACGAGGATCGACAAGGCCAGGCGGAAGCTCTCGTACATGAACAGCAGCAGCAGGAATACCAGGGCGCTGGCGGCGGCAAACACCGCCATCAGGCCGTGGAAGGCGATCTGCTGCTGCTCGTACAGCCCGCCCAGCTGGTAATAGCTGGCGGAAGGCAGCGCACCCGGCCGGGCCATCATCGTGCGGACGTCGGCGATCACCGAGCCGAGGTCGCGCCCGCTGATGCGAGCCGTGACGGCCACCATGCGCTTGAGGTTTTCACGCGTGATCTGGGGCTGGCCGGTGAGCGCATGGATCTCGGCCACGCGCTGCAGCGGGAATACGTGCCCATCCGGCGCCACCACGCGCAGCTGGCGCAGGTCGGTCTCGGTGGCGCGCAGGTTCCGCGGCACCCAGACACGCACATCGACCATCTTGACGCCGCCCGGCACCCGGGTCGCGACCGTGCCGCTCATCACGCTGCCGACGTAGCGGGTGATCGCATCGGCATCCATGCCTTCGAGCGCGGCCCTGGCCGGATCGACGCGGATATCCATGGCGTCGCCGGCCGGGTTGATGCCGTTCTTGACGTCGACCACGCCATCGATCTTGCCGAGGCGTTCCGCCACCGCGCGCGCGCTTGCAGCGAGGGCGTCAGGACGGTCGCCGAAGATCTTGATCTCGACCGGTTGCGGCACCGCGGTCAGGTCGCCGATCAGGTCTTCCATGAGCTGGGCCATCTCGACCTCGATGCCCGGCACCTGGTGCTCGATGCGGCCGCGGATGTCGTCCATGACCTGGTCGACCGGGCGCCGTCCCGAGGGCTTGAGGCGGATGAAGAAGTCGCCCTCGTTGGCCTCGTTGATGCTGCCGCCCAGGCCGGCGCCGGTACGGCGCGAATAGCTGGCGACATCGGGCGTGGCGCGTACGATGCCTTCGACCTGGCGCAGCAGGCGGTCGGTTTCGGTGAGCGCGGTGCCGGGCGCGGTGCGGTAGTCGAGCACGAAGCCGCCTTCGTCCATCGCCGGCATGAAGCCGGAGCCGACCGCGCGGTAAGCGAAGAAGCCGGCCAGCAGCAGCGGGGCCACGCCCACCAGCACCAGCCAGGGGCGCGCCAGCAGTGCGCCGAAGATGCGCCGGTAGCGCGCGTGCAGCCAGCGCACCAGGCGCGAATCGGGCGCGTGCTCGGCGTCGCGCGCGTTCAGGAAGTGGTCGGCCAGCAGCGGCACCGCCAGCCAGCTGATGAGGAAGGAGATGAACAGCGCCGCCGCCATCGTCAGCGAGAGGGCCTTGAAGAAGGCGCCGGTCACGCCGCTCAGGAAAGCCAGCGGCACGAAGATCACCAGGGTCGAGGCGCTGGAGCCGGCCAGCGGGCGCAGGAACTCGAGGGCGGCGGCCATCACGCGCTTGTGCACCTCGCCGTCGCCGCCCTGCAGGCGCCGCATGATGTGCTCGATCATCACGATCGCATCGTCGATGATCAGGCCGACGGCCGCCGCCATGCCGCCGAGGGTCATGATGTTGAAGCTCATGCCCAGTACGTAGAGCAGCACCACGGTGCTGGCCAGCACGGCGGGTACGACGACGATCGCGATCAGCGTGACCTTCAGGTTGCGCAGGAACAGCAGCAGCACCGCCGCCGACAGGCCGATGCCGATCAGGACGGCATCGCGCACGCTGGAGGCCGACGCCGTCACCAGCTCGCTCTGGTCGTACCAGCTGGCGATCTGCACACCTTTCGGCAGCTGGGCGCGCAAGCCGTCCAGCCGGGACTTGATGTCTTTCGCGATCTGCACGCTGTTGCTGCCGGGCTGCTGGTAGACGGAGAACAGCACGGCGTCGCGGCCGTCGGCGGTGACGCGGGTCCAGTTCGGGGCCGCCCCAAGCTCGACGCTGGCGACGTCGGTGAGCCGCACCAGGGCGCCGGAGGGGTTGCGCAGCACCAGCGCGCGCAGCCGCGCCAGTGAGTCGAGGCGGGTGTCCGACACCGCGAGGTAGAGTTTGTAGTGGTCTTCCAGGCGGCCCACCGCGCTGATCACGTTGGCGCTCGATACGGCCTTGGCGACGTCGTCCAGCGCCAGGCCGACCGCCGCCAGGCGAGCCGGATCGACCGTCACCCGGTACTCCTCGACCGCGCCGCCTTGCACCTGCACACGGGCGACGCCGTCCACGCTCGACAGCGCGGGACGCAGCTGGAATTGCGCCAGGTCGTGCAGCGCGGTCGCCGACAGCGTCCGCGAGACCAGGCTGTAGGCGATGATCGGGAACACGGTCGGGTCCATGCGCCGCACCAGCACCTGGGCCGACGGCGGCAAGCTGCCCTGGACCTGGGCGATGGCGGCGTTCACCTGCAGTGCCGCGGCCGCCATGTCGAGGCCCCAGTCGAAGTTGATCGAGACCTCGGCCGCGCCACGGCTGGTGGTCGAGCGCACGTTGCGCACCCCCGGCACCCGGCGCACCGCTTCCTCGACCGGACGGGTGACCAGCATTTCCATTTGCTCGGCCGGCTGGTCGCCGGCATCGATCGAGACCACCACGCGCGGGAAGTCCACGGTCGGGAACAGCGATACCGGCAGCCGGAACGCCGCGACCAGGCCGGCCAGCGCCAGCATCGCGAGCAGGAACAGGATCGAGCGCCGATGCGCCTGGGTCCATCCGGCCACCGTCATCGCGCGCCCTCGCGTACCGGCATGCCGTCCAGCAGCTCATAGTTGCCGAGCACGACCACCGGCAGTTGTGGATCGAGCCTGCCGTCGACGCCATAGCTCGGGCCGTTCTCGCCCGCCACCGTCACGGCGACGCGGCGCGCATGGCCGTTCGCGACCTGGAACAGATAGCTGCCCCGGTCGTCGCTCAGCACCGCCTGGCGCGGGACGCTCCAGGCATTGTCCTCGCCGAGCGTGATGGCCGCCTCCACGCGCGTGCCGACCGCCAGGCCCGCGGCCTGGCTGGCCGACAGCTCGACGTTCGCGGTCACCATCTGGGTCTTCGGATCGACGATGCCGTCGACCGTGGCGATGCGCGCCGCGATCGGGACGGCGCCGTCCAGCAGCGGCTTGATGTTCACCGCCATGCCGGGCTTCACGGCCGCGCTGCGCGCCGGTTCGATCGCCAGCAGCGCGCGCGGGTGGCCCGTCGGACCAAGCTGGACGACCGCTGCTCCGGCGGCGAGCCGGTCGCCCTGGGCTGCCGGCAGCGCGGCTACGACGGCGTCGAACGGCGCCGTCAAGCTCAGCGTCGCGTGGGCGCCGCCCAGCCTTGCCTGCGCCGCCAGCGCGGCCTGGCTGTCCTCCAGCTGCTTGCGCGCCGCGTCGACCTGGGATTGCGTCGCAAGCTGCAAGCCTGCCAGTTCCTGCTGGCGTTTCAGTTCGCGCTGGGCGAAGCCGACCGCATTGCTTGCCTGCGTATAGGCGGCCACGGCATTCGGATCGGTGCCGATCACCGCGAGCGTATCGCCGCGTCGTACGCGCTGACCCAGCACCAGGGGCAAGCGCAGCAGCTGGCCGGCTTGCGGAAAGCTGAGCGTTTCCGGCTTGGCGCTGGCAATTTCGCCGAAGGTGGCGAGGGTCCTGGCCAGGGCCTTCTGGGCCACCGCCTGCGATTGAACCAGCACGCTGGGGGCGGCCGCCTTTTCGGGCGCGGTGTCAGGCGCGGCGGCACCGGCATGCCAGTGCCAGGCGGCCCCCGCGCCCAGCGCCACGGCCAGGGTGCCGATGACGAGAGTGGAAGTCTTCATTGTTGTTGATGTCCTGACGTGGATGCATCGGGGGCGATCCCGAGCAGGGTTTGCAGCGCGACGCGCTGTTCGGCGATCTGCTGCCGCAGGGCGATCCGCTCGGCCTCCTTGGCCAGCAGCGCCGCGCGTGCATTCGCGTAGGCGAGCGCATCGACCAGGCCGGCGCGACCGGCGAGTTGGCTGTTCCGGATAAGCGGCTCCAGCCGGGCCAGCGCGGCGTCGACGGATTCGAGCTGCCGGCGGTCCAGGCGCTGCTGGTCGAGGATGGCGCGGATCTCGTTGCGCGCGGCCTGGACGCGTACCTGGTACTCGTCGTGCAGCTTCTGGCGCGTGGCCTGTTCGATGGCGATGTTGCCGCGGTTGCGGTTCAGCAGCGGCAAGCTCAGTGTGATGCCCAGGCTGTTGGAATAGACGTTGCTGTTGTCGCGCGAGCGGGTCAGGCCCACGTTCAGGGCAGGGAACTGGGCCAGCAGCGCGGCGCGGTAACGCTGGTCCTGGGCCGCGTAGCCCGCCACCAGGGCGCGCAGGTCGGGACGGCCCTGCGGCAGCTCGGCCAGTGCGGCCTGCGCCGCATCCTCGTCCGCGAAGGCGTCCGGCGCGCCGTCCTGCAGGCGCAGTTCGTAGCGGGCGTCCAGCCCCAGCAAGGTATTCAGCTCGTGCGCGGTCTGGTTCAGCTGGCGCTGCAGGTCGAACATCTGCTTATCGATGTCCTGCAGTGCGGTGAGATTGGGCAGTACAGCGTCGCTGGTGAGCAGGCCGCGCTGCTGCGCCTGTTCGGTACGGGCGGCACGGTCGGCGAACAGCTTGCGGTTCTCCTCCAGCACGGCCAGCAGGCGCCGGCCATGGCTCAGGCGAACGAAGGCCAGGCGCGCTTGCGAAACGACCTGCCATTCCTGCCACAGCAGCGCCAGATCGGTCTTCCGCACCTCGGCCTGGGCGGCGCGCTGGCCGGCGGCATGGCTGATCAGGGCGCCGACGTCATAGCTCAGGCCGAAGCTGAAGGCGCGCGTGGCGCCGGGACCGCCGGCACTGTTGGACAGGTCGCCGGCCAGCGCCAGCTGCGGATCGGGCAGCAGGCCGGCGGCGAACGCCTGTGCGCGCGACACCGCAAGATCGGCGCGCGCCAGTTTCAGGTCGGGATTGTTGACCACCGCGAGCGTGGCCACCTCGATTTCATCGAGGCCGTCGCGCGGGTCGAAGGGGTGCGCCGCCAATACGGCAAACGGCAGGCTGTGCGTGTCGACCTGGATCAGGCCCGGATTCCCGGGCAGTTCCGGGACCGGTCCGAGGGGCAGCGGCCGGTAGTCCGCACAGCCGGCCAGGGCCAGGCAAAGAATAGTTGAAACGAATCGTTGGGCCATCGTAACTGGACATGAATAGCATCGATGCCCAGCTTACGGATCGAACAATGAACAGATTATTAAAGGAGCGCGGCGTGGATCCTTCCGGTCGCGTCAGCGTCCGCCTTTCTTCCTGAGCAGCTCGTCGCCGCACAGGCCGATGCACAGCAGGGCGGCCGCCGCCAGCTGGCACCATGCGGCGGGCAGGGCGGCCATTAGGTGCAGCGGCTGGCCGGCCAGGGCCTGGGCCAGCGTAGAGCCGGCCGTCACCGCCAGGAAGGAGAGGAAAAGGTGCAGCTGGTGGGCGCCCAGCCGGGTCCAGGGCGTGCAGCAGCACAGCAGGGCCGGCAGGACCAGCAGGGTCATCGAACCGCTGCCGGCCACCGTCCCGCAGACGGCCCCGAGCCCGAACAAGGCCGCCAGCGCCAGGCCGCCGGCTTTGATCCCACCGCGGCGCCGCGTCCGCGCCCGCATGTGGGGCGGGCAGGCAGCGCGAAAGCGCCGCAGCGAGCAGGCCAGCAGCGGCGCACAGGCCAGGGTATTGATCAGGTGGGGCAGGGGGCCGGTGCGGGCGCCGAAGCTCCAGCGCTCGAGGATGGCCCAGCCGAGGAAGGAAAACAGCAGGGCGGCGAAAGCAAGGTTCGCCGGCGACCGCCTGGCGGCGGATGGAACTGTAACCACGGTTTCAAACTTCATGTCAGCCGCTCCCGGTATTGACACAAGGCTTCAGCATGCGTCAACGATGTTCCGGGGCAACTGAGCTGAATCAATCTTCGGGCGTGCGCGCCACCGGCAAGTGCCAGTCGTAGCGGATGGCCGCCATCCGCAGGCCGAAGCACAGGGCGGCGCCGGCGCAGGCCATCGGCGCCGACGGCAGCCCGAGCACATGGCCGATCACCACCACGCTGGCGCCAGCCAGGGCGGCCACCGCGTACACCTCGGCGCGCAGCACGGCCGGCACCTCCGACAAAAGCACGTCGCGCGCGACTCCGCCGCCGACGCCGGTCAGCATGCCGAGCAGGGCCGCCATCATCGGCTCGAGGCCGAACACCAGGGCCTTCTGGGCGCCGGCGACGCAAAACAGTGCCAGGCCGGCGCCGTCGAACACCATCACCGGGCTTTTCAGGTGACGCAGCTTCGGATACCAGAAGAAGATCAGCAGGCCGGCCAGCACCGACACCACCAGGTAGCGCCAGTCGCTGAAGGCGGCCGGCGGTGTGGCGCCGATCAGCACGTCGCGCACGATGCCGCCCGAGTTGGCGGCCACGAAAGACAGCACCAGCACCCCGAAGATGTCCAGCCTGCGCCGGACGCCGGCGGTGGCGCCGCTCAGGGCGAACACGAAGGTGCCGACCAGGTCGAGGGTCAGCACCAGCGTTTTCAGGGCCGCCGCCACGTCGAGGGAAACTGCGGGGAACATCGGGACGTCTTTACTGTTCAGTCAAAGGGGGCGAACACTATAGCATCGCAGCCGGGAAATCAAGCGCCCGGCCCGCCCATGCGGGATGATTTCGTCGTACACTGGACAATACGATAAGAACAAGCACCCACCAGCCTTTCGCGACCCATGATCATCTCATCCGCAACCGACTTCCGCGAAGCCGCGCGGCGCAAGCTGCCGCCCTTCCTGTTCCACTACCTCGATGGCGGCGCCGGCGCCGAGCAGACCCTGCGCGCCAACGTCGACGACCTGCAGCGCGTGAAGCTGCGCCAGCGTGTGCTGCGCGGCTCCGAGCAGCTCGACCTGACGACCCACTGGTTCGGCCAGGACCACGCGCTGCCGATCGCGCTGGCGCCGGTCGGCCTGGCGGGCATGTATGCGCGCCGCGGCGAAGTGCAGGCGGCGCAGGCGGCCGGCCGCTTCAACATCCCCTTCATCCAGTCGACGGTGTCGGTGTGCCCGCTGGCGGAGGTGGCGGCCAAGGCGCCGAAGCCGATCTGGTTCCAGCTGTACGTACTGAAGGACCGCGGTTTCATGCGCGACGTGATGCGCCGCGCCAGCGAGCTGGGCGCGACGACGCTGATCTTCACCGTCGACATGCCGGTGCCGGGCAACCGCTACCGCGACCTCCACAGCGGCATGAGCGGGGACGCCGGACCGCGCCGCCGCATGTGGCAGGCGATGCTGCACCCGCGCTGGGCCTGGGACGTGGGCCTGTTCGGCCGCCCTCACGACCTCGGCAATATCTCGGCCTACCGCGGCCACGCGACCGGGCTCGAAGACTATATCGGCTGGCTCGGCTCCAATTTCGATCCGGGCATCAGCTGGCAGGACCTGCAGTGGATCCGCGACGAGTGGAAAGGCCAGCTGGTCCTGAAGGGCATCCTGGACGTCGAAGACGCGCGCGACGCCCTGGCCTTCGGCGCCGACGGCATCGTGGTCTCGAACCACGGCGGCCGCCAGCTCGACGGCGCGCCCTCGTCGGCCAGCGTGCTGCCGGCGATCGCCGACGCGGTGAAGGACAAGATGACGATCTTCGCCGACGGCGGCGTGCGCACCGGCACCGACGTGTTCCGCATGCTGGCGCTGGGCGCGGACGGCGTCCTGATCGGCCGCGCCTTCATCTACGCGCTGGCGACCCAGGGCCAGGCCGGGGTCGAGCGACTGCTGGCGATCATGGAAAAGGACCTGCGGACGAACATGGTCCTGACCGGGGTGAAGAGCGTGAGCGAGATCGGTCCCCACCTGCTGGCCGCATAGACGGGAGCCGCCGCCATGCTGCTGCTCCTGGTCTTTTTCGCGGGTCTCTGGGCCGGCGTCCAGAACACCCTGGCCGGGGGCGGCTCCTTCGTCACCCTGCCGGCGCTGATCCTGTCCGGGATGTCGCCGCTGGCCGCCAACATCACTTCCACGGTCGCCCTGTTCCCCGGCCAGCTCACGGCGGGCTATGCC
Source organism: Massilia sp. 01N410 (assembly GCF_056399665.1). Taxonomy (NCBI): domain Bacteria; kingdom Pseudomonadati; phylum Pseudomonadota; class Betaproteobacteria; order Burkholderiales; family Oxalobacteraceae; genus Massilia; species Massilia sp. 01N410. Next base: position 57,967 of record NZ_JBFTRV010000019.1, read on the forward strand.
GGCCGCAGGTTGGTGAGCGGGGCGGCCGGGCTGCGCTTCCGCACGCTGTTCGTGCTGAGCATCCTCGGCGGCGCGGTAGGCGGATTGCTGTTGCTGCATACTTCGCCGAAGGTGTTCGCGCGTCTGGTGCCCTGGCTGGTGCTGTTCGCCACCGCCGTGTTCACCTGGGGCAGCTTCTTCCGCAAGGCGTCCGCCGAAAAGGCGGCGCATTTGGGGCCCATCGCCACCGGCGCCGCGCAATTCCTGATCGCGGTCTACGGCGGCTATTTCGGCGGCGGCATCGGCATCCTCATGATGGCGGCGCTGACCATGGCGGGACTTTCGGCCCGCAATGCCGGCGGCACCAAGAACGTGCTGGCGGGCGTGATGAATGCGTCGGCGGTGGCGCTGTTTTTGACCTCGCCGGAACTGCACTGGCTGCAGGCGGGCGTGCTGGCGATCGGTGCCATCCTCGGCGGACTGGCGGGCACCTGGGCGCTGCAGCGGGTGAACGAAAAGGCGCTGCGTATCGCCATCGTCTGCATCGGCGTGGCCCTCACGGTCGGGCTGTTCCTGCGGCCCTTGTAAGGTCCGGGTCCAGCCAGGTGAAGATCGCCGGCCAGATCCGCGCATGGGCGCTGCGGCCGACCAGCACGCCGACGTGCTGCAGGTTGACGCCGATATCGCCTTCGTAGTGCAGCACCTGCTTGCGCGGGCTGGCAGCCGCCTCGTGGAAGGGCAGCACCGCCGCCGGCGGGATCAGTTTGCTGCGCGGATCGATCACGCTCAGCAGCGGCGTGCTGAGCTCGCGCGGACCGATGCGGCGGCCGCCGATGTCCAGCTCGCCCTGGGTCAGGGCATCCCGGCGGTAGAGCGATTCGACCAGTTCGGCGAACAGCCTGCCCGGCAGCGCGAACTCGTCATGGGTCCAGCGTTCCACCTGCATATGGGTGACGAGGGCTTTCGGGTCGGCCATCGACAGCCAGCGATCCAGCAAGCGCTCCCACTGGAAGGCCTGGGGCTCGGCCATGGCGCTCATCGTGTTCAGGAAGACGCCGGGGACGTGGCCGAAGGTCTCGGCGATCTGGCGCGCATCCGGCGTCGCCTTCACCAGCTTGTTGAAGCAGCAGAAGGCCGGCTGGAAATGCAGCGGCGACTCCAGCAGGACGGTGGCGCGCAACTGGTCCGGATACAGGCAACTGTGGACGGCGGCCAGGATGCCGCCGAGCGAGTGGCCGGCAATTACGGGTTTGCCCTCGGCGCCATCGGCGGCGATCGCCTGGCGGCAGGCGCCCAGCAGGCGGTCGGCGTAGTCGGCCAGGCCATAGTCCTGCGCCGTGGCGTCGTCGTCGAGAGGGAGCCACTCGGCCAGGTAGACCCGGTAGCCGCGCTCCAGCCAGCGCTTCACCACGCTGACCTCCGGTGCCAGGTCCCAGATATAGGAACGCTTGATCGGCGCCGGCACCAGCAGCACCGGCGCAGCCTCGGCCGCATGCGGACCGTAGCGGCGCAGGTTCAGGCCCGGCTCGGAGTGCAGGATGGTGGACGGCGTGGGCCTGGGGCCGTAGCCGGCCCGTTCAAGCATCTGGCCGCGCGCCTGGCGGCTGCGGTCCATCTGCTTCAGGGCCATGGCACCGATGGCGCCAAAGGAATTCCAGTTGGTCGGATACATGACAGCCTCGTCTCATTCAGGAAGAGTGCAAATGTACGCGATGCTTGCGGGCCTTCCAATCGGCGTCCGGATGAATGACGCTTGCGCTTGAGGTCGGCCAAATGTTTGGCTTCAAAGACAGTTCCTGTCAACAAATTGCGGGCCCGGCCCGGCTTGCGCTAGCATGCGCTCATGCCTTACCGCCTGCTCGCCGATGGGGTTCTGCTGTTGCACCTCGGCTTTATCCTCTTCGTCGTATTCGGCGCGTTGCTGGTTGCGCGCCGGCGCCGCTGGCTGCCCGTGCACCTGGCGGCGGCCGGCTGGGGCGTGCTGATCGAGGCCACGGGCGCCGTCTGCCCGCTGACCTGGGCCGAGCTGTATTTCCGCCGGCTGGCCGGGGAGGCCGGCTACCACGGCGGTTTCATCGACCATTACCTGGTCCCGCTGATCTATCCGGCGGGCTTGACGCGCGAGATGCAGATCGGGCTAGGGATGGGCGTGCTGGCCATCAATGCTGTTCTGTACGTGTGGATCTGGCGCCGCCGTCCCGTTCAAGCCCGGCGACGCAGGCGGCCGGCGTAAGCCCGCGCAAAACCGTCGAGGACCTGCGTGGGCAGCATTTTCACCATGCCGTGCAGGATGAGCGGCACGAGCACCAACTCGTCGACGGCGCCGAGTACCGGCAGCGCGAAATTGGCCGGCTCGACAGCGAACAGCGCCAGGACAGCCAGCCCGGGCAGCAACCACGCCGGGCGACGCTCATGCCGGATAGCGAACCAAAGCAGGCGCAGGTCCTGGCTGGCGACCATGCGCCACAGTGCAAAGATGCGTTTCAAGGCGTTCTCCTCCAAGGCTTGGGGCGTTTCGTGCTCCCTATATGGGTCGCCCAGGCCTGAACTCAATAAGAAAACGAAGAGGGCGCCTCACGCCGGCGCGCCGGGCCGCGTTGTTCTTGAAATGACGGTGGTTGCTCCCACGGCAACGTCGGCATACACTGATGATTTGCATGACATTTCAAGTATGCGGCGTTACCTGATTACCATCATTCTTGCAGCTGCTCTCGTGCTTGCGTTCCAGTACCTGAAGCAGTCAGGTATTGCCTACGCAGTGATCCTTGTATTGGTTTGCGCTCCATTGATGGCGCGGCTTTGCGCACCGATTTTCATGGATTTGTTATCAAGATTCATCGACTTTTCCGAAAGCTCGGCGCTCGGCGCCATGCAGGGAAGGTACTACAGCTTCGATGAGCAGCGAATTCGGTTCTTCGTCGTTAACGGCACCGTTTGGGTAGCCGAGTCCGACGTGGCTGGTATCCTGCTCCAGGCAATCACCGAGGGCGAACGACGGCAACTCGGCGGAGAGTACGGCCTCGTTCCCGGAAAAAGATTTCGCGGCTTCACGGAAGATGGGATCAAGCGGCTGCTTGCCGCACGGCTCGGTGATCGCCATGCGACGCGGCAGATAGTACGGTTCAATCATTGGCTGCAAAGCGAGGCATTTCCCAATGTTTGGCGCTTGCCCGGTTCGGGTGCCTGATCGTTCAAAAGTCGGACGGCAACTTTTATGTCGAATTTTCAGTGACGTCGACAGGCCAAATGACCTGCGCTCGTGTCTTGGCGGCCGTTTTGAACAGTCGAGTTACCGATCTTTCGTTTCTGACCGACACTAGAGTCGAGTTTTTCAACACAATAGGGCGGTAGTGGACTGTTCGGGTAGGTCTGCACCCGCCCAGAAGCGCACTGAGCTTGCCCTCAAGCCAACTCTCTGGCGCCGCGAAAAAATCACGAGCTGACTAGCTGTGGATAGGTGTAGCATGGCATTTTGGCAATCCCGCCGTTTCGGAAGAAGTCTTCATGCGCTTACCCCTCGCCCGTCGCTCCGTCCGCACAAGCGCCGTCGTGCGGCGCTTGTCCACCGCGGTTCTCGCGCTGTCCGTGATCGCGGCCTGTTCGACGCTGCAGTGGCGGCCTGACAGCATGGCCACTGCGCCGGTGATCGACGGTTTCGGAGTGGACGGCATGGAACCCTCCCAGGCTAACGAAGCCGCGCGCCGCCTGTTCGCGCAGGGCATGGCCCAGGTCTACGGCTTCAACGAGGTCGAAGCCATCCGCTCCTTCAAGGCCGCGCTGGCGCAAGATCCCGATTGTGCGCTGTGCGCCTGGGGTGTGGCTTATCAGATGGGACCGAACATTAACGATACCGAGCGCCACGATCTGCGCGAGGCGCTGCGTTATGTGGACTACGCGCTCAAACACAGCGCGGGCAGTTCGGAACACGACCGGGCGCTGATCGATGCGCTCGCCGTGCGGTATGGGATGAACTCGGGCACGGACCGCGGCGCCTTCGCCACCGTCGCGATCCAGGCGGAAATCTGCGGCGCGGCTGGGGCAAAACGGGCCGATCCACTCGACATCGTGTATGCCGAGCGCATGCGTGAGCTGGTTGCGCGCTTTCCCGGCGACCCGGATATCCTGTCCATCTACGCCGAAGCCGAGCTGGTGGCCACGCGCGCCGACTGGTGGGACCGGCGCACCGGCCGGCCGGCCGGGCGCGTTGGCGAACTGGCCGACATGCTCGAACAAGGCCTGGTGCTGCATCCCGAACACATCGGGCTGAACCACTACATGATCCACACGGTCGACGCGGTGCCGGTGGCCCGGCGCGCTGAAGCGTCGGCCGACCGACTTGGCGCGCTGGCTCCCAAGTCGCCGCATTTGCTGCACATGCCGTCCCACACTTACGCCCAGCTGGGCCGCTATGCCGACGCCACCCGCGTTAATCAGGCGGCGGTCGCCGCCGATGCGGCCATGGAACTGGAATTGAAACGCCAGAATTTCTCGGACAGCAAGGACTGGCGCGGCCACAATCTGCACTTCCAATGGTATGCCGCGTTGATGGAGGGGCGCGGTGACCTGGCGCTGTCGACGGCGCGCACACTCGCCCTGCGCGGCAAGGGCAACAACACGTATCACGAATACCTGCGCAGCTTGCCGATGCTGACCCTGCTCCGCCTGCAGCGCTGGGACGCATTGCGCGAGGAGCCGCTGCCATCCGGCGAAAAGGGCGTCGCGGCGGTGATGGGGCAAATGGCGAGTGGCATCGCCTTGGCGCACGCGGGCCAGCGCAGCGCGGCACAGGCGGCGCAAGCGCGGCTGGACCCGGCGGCCGATACGCTTGTCAAGGAACACCCCAGCGATGGTAATGTGGACAAACTGATCCGCAGTCTGGCACGCACTGCACAGGCGCAATTGCGCGCCGAAATTGCCTGGTCCGACCAGCATGCCGACGAGGCCCTGGCTCAGCAGCAGTCGGCCGTGACGGCCTCGTATGACGCGGAAGCCACCGAGCCGCCGACGCTGGCCGGCGGTCCGGGTTTGCGCCTGGCCGCCATGCAATTGCATGTACGCCGCTACGCGGCGGCCGAACAGAGCTTCCGCGCCCACCTGGCGGAACATCCGGGCAATGGCTGGGCCTTGCAAGGCTTGCGCCAAGCGCTGGCGGCGCAGGGCAAGCAGAGCGAAGCACAGGCCACCGAGCGCGAGCTGGAACGCAACTGGAAGCAGGCCGACAGCGGTTTACGCTCGACGGCGCGATGAGTTCCGGCCTCAGTCCTCGTGCGCAGGCGGCGCGAACCGGTAGTCAAGGTGGGCGAACGCATGGCCGGGACTGACTGTCAGCACCTATCTTGCGGCAGGAGCGGACATGGGAAACCCAAACACTTCCGCAGCGATTTGCATGGACTTGAAAGCTTGGAATGAAAAAACTAATCTTTGCAGTATGCGTGACGTCGGCAGCCAAACTGGTCGCGGCGCAGGAGCTCCCGCCAAACCCGTATGAGAGCTGGGGAGTTTGTCCTTTCGAATGCTGTACTTATCGGGAGTGGACAGCGGACGCCGACATTCCCGTTCATGAAAAGCGTAGCGAGCAATCCCGGATCCTGTACCGTTTGCATGCCGGCGAACGTGTCGATGCCTTGACAGGCGTCGTCGTCACCAAGAATCCTGCGCCAATCCATATCGACCATGCAGTAAACGACGGTTTCACGAAAGGCAGCGAACGTCCCCTGCTATCCTTCAAGCCCGGAGACGTTATCTACATGTTGGCGCCATTAGGCGAAGGGTTCTACCTGTACTGGTATCAGGGCAAGGTCTACCGCAGCGGCATCGAGCTCGCCGCGATGCCGGGCGTCGAGGGAAATGGCATGACGCTGACATGGTGGAAACAGGTACGGAACAAGACAGGAAAGCTTGGCTGGACTCGATCCGATCACTTTCAAAACGCTGACGCTTGCGGATAGGCGCTAATTTCACGGTAACTTACTGCTGAAGCTGGGCTTGATCCGTCAGCACGAACGTCCGGCGTTCCCAGACACACCTGCACTCAGTGAACCAACAACGCCGGAATCCGCGCCTCGGCCAGCACGGTCCGGCTAGCCCCACCCAGGCAAAGCTCGCGCATGCGGCTGTGTCCATAACAGCCCATCACCAGCAGCCCAACACCCAGCTCATCGCCCATGGACAGCAAGGCACGGCCGATGTCGCCGGCGCGGCTGGCCGAAGCGTCGCGCACCAGCACCTCGGCCCGCACCCGGTGCCGCCCCAGGAAGCCGAGCAGGTCGTCGCGCTGGGCCTGGCATTCGGCCGGGGCCAGCGCGGGTCCGGACAGCATCGCAACCGTCACCGCTTCGGCGCGCCGCAGCAGGGGCACCGAGGCGGCCATCGCGGCGGCGGCTTCGCGGCTGCCGTCCCAGGCCAGCAGCACGCGGTGGGCGAAGCCGGCGGAAGGCAGCCCGTCCCCGTGCGGGATCACCAGCACCGGGCGGGCGCTGTTCATGATCACGTAATCCGGCAGGCGCAGGACGTGGTCGGACAGCGATTCGGCCGGATCGTCCTGGCTCACCACCAGCAGGTCGGCGAAGCGCGACAGCATGGCCAGGCCGTCGTCGGCTTCGTCCATGATCAGGCGGGCATCGTGTGGCACGCCCTGTTCGCTGGCGATGGCCTCGAAGCGCCGCAGCGCCTGGCGCGCCTTGTCCGCCAGCGGATCGAAGCATTGGGCGGCCAGGGTGCCGGGGCGCATCTGGTAACCGTTCGGGAAGACGGCGCGCGACACGCCCAGCATGGCGGCACCGGTCAGGTGGGCGCCGTGTTCGCGGGCGAGCAGGGCGGCGGCGTGGATGCGCGCCGGGGCGTGGCGCGAGAGGTCGGCGTGGACCAGGATGGATTGCAGCGACATCGGCACCTCCAGAGGGAAGGAAAAGCGGAGAGGCGCGGCCTCGTCATGCGGCCGCACCCGAGGTGGCGCCGGCCGGGGAAGCGGATGCGGTCCGCGCGCGGCGCGTCCGCGCATGCGCGGCGGGCCTGGCGGCGCCGGCGCGCGCTGTGGCAGGGCAAGGTCGGCGCTGATGCGGTGCAGGGACAGGATGTCCGTGAGGGCCGCCACCAGCTGGCGGGCGATGCCGAGCTCGCCTTCCTCGACCTGGGGCAGGACGTGGTGCATGGCGGCGAGGACGGCCGCATTTTCCTGGCGCTGTTCGTGCACCCGCTCCTCGAGCCGCTTGACCCTGCAGGCTTCCATCACGGTCTCTTCGTGCCGCAAATGCGACTCGACCTCCGCCACCAGCTCGACGTAGTCCTGCGCAAAGCCCTCGTCGGGCTCGCTGGCCGCGTGGGCCAGCCGCGCGCACAGATGGCGGCGCGCGTGGCGCAAAGCCGCCGAATAGATCGGCGGCGAGACGGGTGGGCGGTGCGGGGTCATCGCTGAGGCGGCCTTGGCGGCCCGTTTCAAAGCTCAATGCGCGATCAGCAGCGGAATCCGGGCGCGTTCGAGCAGTTCGCGGGTGGTCCCGCCCAGCATCCACTCGCGGTAGCGGCTGTGGCCGAAGGCGCCGGCCACCATCAGCCCGGCGCCGCTGGCGCCCGCCAGCGCGCACAGGGTGTCGCCGGTGGTGGCGCGGGTGTGTTCGACCACGACCTCGACCTTGGCGCCGTGGCGGGCGAGCCAGAGCGCCATGTCGGCACCCGGCTGTTCGCCATGGAAATCGGAGAGCGTGTCGGGATTGATCACCACCAGCCTGACGATCGCGGCGTGGGCCAGCAGCGGGAGGGCGGAAGTGATCGCGCGCAGCGCCTGCATGCCGCCGTCCCAGGCGGCGACCACGGTGCCGGGTATCGGCTCGCCCTGGTAATTGCGCGGCACCACCAGCACCGGCCGCACGCCGCGCAGGGCCACGTGGGCGGGCAGGCCGCGCACTCGCGCCGGCCCGCCGGGTTCGGAATCGCTGTCCTGGCTCAGCACCACCAGGTCGGCATAGCGCGACTGCAGCAGCAGGGCGTAGCGCGGATCGTCTTCGATGAGGCGGGCGTCGAGCGATTCCACCCCGAGGCGGGCGGCAAGCTGCCTGAATTCCTCGAGGTGGCGGGCGGCGGTATCGCGCAGCGCCTGGAAGTCGTCGCCGACCACCGGCGCCGCCATCGACCCGGTCAGCAGGCTGTAATCCATCCAGGAGATACCGGTGGCGCCGCTGCCGACCAGGTGAGCGCCGTACTTGACGGCGAGCAGGGCGGCGGCGCGCAGCCGGCTTTCCTGGCCGGTGCCGCCATCGATGTGGACGACGATGGTTTTATACATGGCCGAACCCTCCAATGCGGTACGGGTCACTGTATTCCTTGCCGCCGCCGCTGTCAAAGCCCTGCGGTGTCAGGCAGGGCGGAACATCTTGAACAGCTGTTCCGGGCCGACCGTGAAATAGTCGGCCGGGCCGCCGCCGCGCAGGATGGGCTGGGCGGCCGCGGTATCGTAGATCCCGTCCTTCAGCAGCGCGCGGTCGATGTGCACGCCGACCACCTCGCCCAGCACCAGCCAGGTCGGCACCTTGCCGCCGTCGGCGCCCTGCAGCTGGATCAGCTGGCTGAGCCGGCATTCCATCGACACCGGGCTCTCGGCCACGCGCGGCGGCGCCACCACGCGCGAGGGCGCCGGCGTGAGGCCGGTCAGCGCGAACTCGTCGGACTCCGGCGGGACGGCGGCGCAGCTCAGGTTCATCTGTTCCGACAGCGGCCGGGTTGCCAGGTTCCAGCAGAACTCGCCCGTCTCTTCGATATTGCGGAGCGTGTCCTTGTAGCCGATGCTGGCGAAGCCGACGATCGGCGGGACGTAGTTGAAGGCGTTGAAGAAGCTGTAGGGCGCCAGGTTGAGGACGCCGGCCCCGCTGCGCGAGGATATCCAGCCGATCGGACGCGGGCCGACGATGGCGTTGAAGGGATCATGCGGCAGGCCGTGGCCGGCGCGCGGTTCGTAGAAATGCATTGCCTGGCTCATGCAAACTCCATGCTGAAAGCCGAACGATAACCCATCCGCGCACGCCTTGCCGCCGGGACTGGCATAATCCCCTGATCCACATTGCAAAAATACAAGCGAAAGGAAGCGAGATGGTTCTGGAAAGTGCGGAAATCCTGGTCAAGGAAGGCATGGAAGAAAGCTTCGAGGCAGGCGTGCGCGCGGCCGCGCCGCTGTTCCGGCGTGCGCAGGGCTGCACCGGCATGCGCCTGCAGCGCGGCATCGAGAACCCGCGCGCCTACCGCCTGCTGGTGCAGTGGAACACGCTGGAAGACCATACCGTGCATTTCCGCGGCAGCGAAGACTTCAAGGAATGGCGCCGCCTGGTCGGCGACTGCTTCGACGGCGCGCCGAACGTGACGCACCTGAGCGGCGTCCTCGAGGCGTTCTGAGCGGCGGCCTGCGCCGTGCGCAGCGTGAACCGCATTTCTGCCACCATACATTGATCGACTATACAAGGATGACACCATGAGCACCGAAAGCAGCCTCGACAGCGGACTCCAGGAACCCGGCAAGGACGCGCAACTGCGCGCCGACGCCCTCGATTACCACCGCTCGCCGGTACGCGGCAAGATCGAGGTCGTGGCCACCAAGCCCCTGTCGAACCAGCGCGACCTGTCGCTGGCCTATTCGCCGGGCGTGGCCTATGCCTGCGAGGAGATCGCCGCCGACCCGGCCATGGCCGCCGAGTACACCTCGCGCGGCAACCTGGTCGCCGTGATCTCGAACGGCACCGCCGTCCTCGGCCTGGGCAATATCGGCCCGCTGGCCTCCAAGCCGGTGATGGAAGGGAAGGGCTGCCTCTTCAAGAAATTCGCCGGTGTCGACGTGTTCGACCTCGAACTGGCCGAGAACGATCCGGACAAGCTGATCGAGGCGATCGCGATGCTGGAGCCGACCGTGGGCGGCATCAACCTCGAAGACATCAAGGCGCCGGAGTGCTTCTACATCGAGAAGAAGCTGAGCGAGCGCATGAACATCCCCGTCTTCCACGACGACCAGCACGGCACCGCCATCATCTCCAGCGCGGCCCTGCTCAACGCCCTGAAGGTGGTCGGCAAGGACATCGCCACGGTCAAGCTGGCCGCCTCGGGCGCCGGCGCCGCCGCCATTGCCTGCCTCGACATGATGGTGAGCATGGGCGTGAAGCGAGAGAATATCTGGGTGACCGACTCGAAGGGCGTGATCTGGCGCGGCCGAGACTCCCACATGGAAGCGAACAAGGCGCGCTACGCCCAGGATACCGATGCCCGTACCCTGGCCGACATCGTCAGGGGCGCCGACGTCTTCCTCGGCTGCTCGACCGCCGGCGTGCTGACCGGCGAGATGGTCAAGACCATGGCCGACCGCCCCGTGATCCTGGCGCTGGCGAATCCGGAGCCGGAGATCCGTCCGGAAGTGGCGAAGGCCGCGCGTCCGGACTGCATCGTCGCCACCGGCCGTTCGGACTATGCGAACCAGGTCAACAACGTGCTGTGCTTCCCCTACATCTTCCGCGGCGCCCTCGACTGCGGCGCGACCCGCATCACCGAAGAGATGAAGCTGGCCTGCGTGAGCGCCATCGCCGAGCTGGCCGAGGCCGAGCCGAACGACGCCGTGGCGGCCGCCTATGCCGGCCAGGATTTGCGCTTCGGTCCCGACTACATCATCCCGAAGCCCTTCGATCCGCGCCTGATCGCGGCGATCGCGCCGGCGGTGGCCGCCGCGGCCGAGCGCTCCGGGGTGGCCACCCGTCCGATCGAGGACATGGACGCCTACCGCGAGCGGCTGGCCGCGATGATCTACCACACCAGCTTCTTCATGCGGCCGGTGTTCGCCAAGGCGCGCGCGCTGAGCAGGCCCGATCCGCGCAAGGTCGCGTATGCGGACGGCGCCAATCCGCGCGTGCTGCGCGCCGCCCAGACCGTGATCGACGAGAACCTGGCGAAGCCGGTGCTGATCGGCCGCGCCAGCGAGGTCGAAGAGGGCATCCGCGCCGCCGGCCTGCGCATGCAGCGCGACCGCGACTACGTGCTGGTCGAGTGTGCCGAAGATGCCACCGCGCGCGGCACCGCCATGCTGGCCGCCGGCGAAGTCGACGCCCTGATCTGCGGCATGCAGGGCAGCTACGACAGCCACCTGGAGCACGTGCGGCGCGACATCGGCCTGGCCCCGGGCGCCTCGGTGATGGCGGCGATGAATGCGCTGGTGCTGGACAAGCTGACCCTGTTCATCGCCGACACCTATGTCAACGACCAGCCTTCGGCAAGCGAGCTGGCGGAGATCGCGCGCCTGGCGGCGAGCGAGCTGCAGCAGTTCGGCCTCGAGCCGAAGGTGGCGCTGCTTTCGCATTCGATCTTCGGCTCCTCGAACCGCCCGTCGGCGCAGCGCATGCGCGAGGCGCGCGAGATCCTGGCGAAGGATGCGCCGCAGCTGAACGTGATCGGCGAAGTGCACGGCGACGCCGCGCTGGACGAAGACATCCGCGCCATCTACCTGCCGCCGGGCCAGGCCAGCTTCGAGGGCAGCGCCAACCTGCTGGTGGCGCCCTCGCTGGACGCCGCCAACATCCTGTTCAACGTGCTGAAGGTCTCGTCGGGCAAGGGCGTGACGGTGGGACCGATCCTGCTGGGCGCGGCGAAATCCGTGCACATCCTCAGCCCCAGCGCCACCGTGCGCCGTATCGTCAACATGACGGCGCTGGCCGTGGCAAACGTCAGGTAATGACGCGCCGCACCGGTCGTGCACCGCTTCCGGTGTGGGATTCGGTGACTTTTCGTGGGTGAGCCGAATGCTAGAGTCGATGGCGACCATCGACCTGGAGGCTCATCCACATGAAGATTGCAGCACTGTTCCTCGCTTCGCTTGCCGCCGGCGCGGCGGCAAGCCCGATCGACCTGACCCTGGTGGACGGCACGCGGGTTCACATCGAGGATGCGGCCTGCGGCCGTACGTCCGTCTGTAACGCCGGATCGGCCCGGCTCCTGGGCGGAAAAGGCCGGGCCACACGCTACGTCTCGTCGATCACGGTCGCCACCGGCCGCCGTTCCTATGCCCTGGACGTGAGCGACATGGTCGACCCGCTGTTCGGACCGGCCAGGACGAACTTCAGCGGCTTCTGCTACGACGACCGCAACTGCGGCTTCCGCGCCGTGTTCGGCGACGCCGGCGGCAGCTATGCCGCCGAATGGCAGGTCATCGAGGGAAAACCGGTACGGACGGTCTTCAGCGGCAGCGGCGACCTGGTCCAGTTCTTCCTGGCGAACCCGATGCCGCCCCGGTACGAATGATCGCGCTCAGGCCGAGAGCACGGTGTAGACCTTCTTCCCGCCGATGGTGACGTCGCGCACCGGCAGGATCTCGGGGCGCGGCGCCGGGCCGTTGGCGGTCTTGTGGCGGGAGGCTTCGGCGCTGTTCGACATGAAAGCGGGAATAGTACCCCGGCACTATTCCCTCCATGTCGGTTGACACCGTAAGTGAAAAAGCGGGTATTGATTACACAGCGTTTTTTCACGTTCTTCGCCACACCTACGTACGCGATGTGACGAAGAAAATGAAATATGTCTGTAGGCGTGACGTAGATAATGAAATTTTAGCGACGACCGACGCTGAGCTTGGATGGACCGCTTACGGCCCCAAAGCGGCAGTTTCGCAGCAATCGCATCACCCCTCCTTAAAGCCGGGTTCCCACGACAAATCGAGGACGGACAGAATTCAAGTGTATTTTTAACAACACATTGCGAAGCGTGCAGAGGTGTTGCACAGATGTTTGATAGACTGTGTCTAGCTGGAAATCGGATTGTGTCCTTGTGTGACAGTGTCGTGATTTCCGTTTTGATACCAGCGGCAGAGCACCTGACGACAGGAGGGGTTCATTATGCTACGGTGGCTTGCAAACTTGATTTCTCATAACGCTCCTACGCCTGAGAAACACGCAAAACGGGCGCTCAACGACCTGCGCATGGAGTTGTATCAATCCGAGCAACATTTGATGGAAATGCAGTTACGTGCAGATTACTACCGGGCTCGTATCGCTTTCCTGGAAGAAGTAACCAAGAAGGGAATCGAGCAGGTATCTGACCAGCGCAAACGCCAACAGGAAGCTTCTCAGGCACTGCGGCCCGGACTCAAGCTCACGGCAGCGCAATAGCGCCGAATCCGCAGCAAGACAAGGCCGCGCGGCAGATCGACATTCACGATCTTCGTTGTCATCGTGCGGCCCCTCTCCCTGCTGGCAGCGATCCCGAACAGGGCCTGCGAGCGAGGCGTCCCACTGAGTGCCCAACGCATAAACGCCCGGATGCTGGGGCCGTCCGGCCTGGTGTATTTCCTCCTCAAAGCCGTACGTGTCCGAGTTTGTTATCAGGGCAGGAAGAGGATTGTTAGGCGATCTTAAACTGCTAAATGCGTAGGATAGCTCTCTGAATGGGCTCGGAAAGTGTAGAGGGCCCGCCGTCCGCCATCGACCGAGAGCGACCTGTCGTACTCGACTAAAAGTGAATACTTGGCGCCAGAGTCTTAACGGGTCTGCCATTTATGTTCGATTCGTGCGCGAACGTGTGCATCAAACCATCCCGAAAAGCAGAATTTCCGGGATGGTTATTACCGTCCTGACTGCGTTGGCTAGTTGGTGGCTTCACACTTCTTCATAAAGGAAGACTTGGAAGCCCCAGCTAGCGGCTTACCGTTCTTGTCGACTGCTTTCGCGGCGCACGCGACTGCCTTATCACCACTTGCGGCTGACGCTTCGCACTTCTTCATAAAGGCGTTTTTAGCCGCTCCTGCGAGCGGCTTGCCGTTCTTGCTAACCGCTTTTGCTTCGCAACTGGCAGCACTAGGTGCCGCTGCCGTATTTGTTGTTGACGAAGCTGAGGTTTGCGCAAATGCCATGTTTGCAAAAAATAAAATCCCAGCAACAGCGAAGGCAGATTTACTCATCACATGCTCCATAAAAGTAATAAAGCAGCATCAAACAAGGGTACTTACTTTCTGGCCTTTAACTCCGCCATTGCAGCCGTCTCCTTTGCCGCGGCTTCTTTTTTACATGCCGACTTTTCCGCGCCCTTCATCGATTTGCAAGCCGCTAACGCAGCCTTCTTATCAGCACGGATCTGCTTTTTCTCAGCTTTGATGTCGGCTTTGCTTTCAGCCATCGGCGCCGCGGCAGTAGCGGCGGGCGTAGTTGCCGGCGGAGCAGTCATCGTCGAATGAGTTGCGGGCACCGGCGTCGTTGCCGGGGCAGTAGTCTGGCCAGAGGCGAACGCTGCGCTGGAAGCCATAAATAACAAGACGCTTGCAATTTTCAGTGTCGATTTCATGGGTATCTCTCCGGTTGGTCCGCTAGTGCGAGCAGATCGCTCTCCGCCATAACGCCGGCTCAGGCCGCCCGGTTGACCTATCGGTCTTTTTCGACTGTGATTTACGATTTGGCTGGTTGTAAGGTAACTGGCAGCCAATGCCCCGTAGCGTGCAGATTCTGCCGGATAGTGGACTTTCTGCTACGTCTGCTTCCAACCGGTTTGCTGACTGTCATGCTGACTTGTCGAACGTCTGCAATAAAGTCCTTACCCGGTAGCGGTGGCAGCTGCGATGATGCCCATAATCCAGCTAACGCGGTCTGATTGTTTCGCGGTCTCGATCTGACCGAATGGCGACATCGTTGCAGGTTACTAAGGCGATGACCTTCACTGTACGCGACGGCCATCGCTTGGCAGTCCGATTCATCAATAGCAAACAATCGACTTGCCTGTGGAGGAAACTTCGCACTGGCCAGTAATGAGGCCCCATGCAACCGTAGCCACGTCGACTACTTTGTCCACTATCTTGTTGCCGCCAACAACAGCGGCCATTGCTTTCTGGTCCAGTTCTTCAACGACGGCCAGGTCTTTGATCGTAATGGTAGTCATTGCAATTCTCCATCAGGTTAAATATGGGTTAGGTTTGCCTTGTCGGCGGTTTGTGAATCGTTCGGTCCACGCCTCCATCAATGCAATGACCATGCCAGGTGTGAAGCGCAGAGCGGTAATGCGTTACAAGCCATTGAAAAGTATTGAATTTCCCCTGAATGTGTTCGGTCGTGACGAACACAATGCAGGCCTAAGTTCGCCACCACACAACACCTCCGGCGGCGTTACCTGATCGCTGGTTGCGAAAGATTCAAGGTCTGAAAGGCGGCCACAAGGCTGCCTTTTGTCGTTTGTCCACGAAACCCACAGTTCGCTACAAATCTGAAGCGGACCTTCGGTTCGAATATTCGACAGGCCGGTTCTGGCCCGATAGCAGCCTACCGCGACCGGCAGCATCCGATCCAGAGCAGACTCCCAGACCTTGCCGAGCGACGATGCACGTCACCGCTTGATCTTTGTCGCTAAAGTACGGCCTCGGCGCTCGGCCACTACATCCGCTTCGAGCCAAACTGTCGGTTTGGCATTCAATAAGGACACCGGATTGGGATACAAGCTGAACTGAATCGACTTGGGCTTCCCTGTTATTCAAATATCCCCTCTGGAATCCGCTAATGGTTGCGGCCCGCAATTTCTGGACAGAGAGGAAGAGTATCTGGCGGCACGATACTAACGCTTGCTAAATGTACGGCAAGCGTTGCTTGCCCAGCAAAAAAATGGCTCTGCACGAGCCATTTTTCATCAACCGCGTCAGAAAAATTTTCGCGGCTCAGTCGACATGACCTCGTTCGCCGCGGTGGCTCTTTTCATTGCGGTGGTCGTCCAGGAAAGTCGGTGGCAGATGCCAGATGCGCTTAGCGGCCGGCAAAGTTGAGCTTGCAAGTGGTCCAAGCGATTATGCATGCGGCATAAGCAAACTCTCCTGGTCCGGGCTTACTCGACCCAGCTGTAACCGTCGCGCGCCAGCAGCGCGAAGGATTCCGCCGGACCCCAGGACCCGGCCGCATAGGCGTGCGGCTTCTCGCCCAGCGTGCCCCAGCCTTCGATGATCGGGTCGGCCCATGCCCAGGCCGCCTCCAGTTCGTCGCGGCGCATGAAGTGGGTCAGGCGGCCGCGCACGACGTCGATCAGCAGGCGCTCGTAGGCTTCGGCGCGGCGCTGCTGGAAGGCCGATTGCAGGTCGAGGTTCAGCGCCACCTGCTGCATGTGCATGCCGCTGCCGGGTTCTTTCGCCATCAGCTGCAGCTTGATCGCTTCCTCGGGCTGCAGCTCGATCACCAGGCGGTTGGCGACGCCGCCCGGGGCATCCGGGAACAGCGGGAACGGCGGGTTGGTGAACTCGACCACGATCTTCGAGGAGCGGCGCTGCATGCGCTTGCCGGTGCGCAGGTAGAACGGCACCTTGGACCAGCGCCAGGTGTCGATGAAGGTGCGCAGGGCCACGAAGGTTTCGGTCTTGCTGTCCGCGGGGACGTTCTTCTCCTCGTGGTAGCCCGGCACTTCCTGGTTGCCGCTGACGCCGCGGGTGTACTGGCCGCGCACGGTGTCGCGCGCGATGTCGGCCAGGCTGAAGCGGCGCAGCGAGCGCAGCACCTTCAGCTTCTCGTCGCGCACGGCGTCCGCGTTCAGCGAGGTCGGCGGCTCCATGGCGACGATGCACAGCAGTTGCAGCAGGTGGTTCTGGACCATGTCGCGCATCGCGCCGGCGCCGTCGTAGAAGCCGGCGCGGCTGCCGACGCCGACTTCCTCGGCCACCGTGATCTGCACGCTCGAGATGTTCGGCGCGCGCCACAGCGGTTCCAGGATCGAGTTCCCGAAGCGCAGCACCATCAGGTTCTGCACGGTTTCCTTGCCGAGGTAGTGGTCGATGCGGTAGATCTGCGATTCCTCGAAGTGCTTGCCGACCGCTTCGTTGATCTCGATCGCTGAAGCGAGGTCGGTGCCGAGCGGCTTTTCCAGCACGACGCGGGCGTTGGCGTCGACCAGGCCGGCGGCGGCCAGCTTTTCGCAAATGGTGGTGAACAGCGAGGGCGCGGTCGACAGGTAGAACACGCGCTGGGCGCCGGCGCGCGAGGCGCTCGCCAGGGCGCTGAAGTCCGTGGCCTGCTGGACGTCCAGGCGGACGTACTCGAGCAGTTGCAGGAAGCCGTCCCAGGTCTTCTCGTTGAAATTGGCTTCGGCGATGAAGGAGCGCGAATGCTCTGCCACGTGGGCCAGGTAGGCGTGGCGGTCGTAGTCCTGGCGGCCGGTCGAGATGATGCGGGTCGAGGCCGGCAGGTTACCGTGGAGGTAGGCCATGTACAGGGCCGGCAGCAGTTTGCGCATCGCCAGGTCGCCCATGCCACCGAAGATGGTCATGTCGAGGGGGAGGCCGGTATCCGATTCTGTCGAGAGGGTCATGTCTTGTGCGGTCAAATGTTTTGAAGGAGGCGCTGGGCCGGCAAGCCCCATACGGTAGCAGAAGGGCGGAAGACGCGCTCGCCCGGGCCGGCTTTTGGCCTGGCGGCGGAGCGTGCCTGATCCATATCGTGAATTTTACCTAGCTTACAATCTGGAGGCGAATTAGGGAATCCTCCCATGCCGCCATGACCCAGGCGACGCAAGCGTATCGATGAGGAGACTGCTGTGATTTGTTGCTTGCTTAAGCATGTTCCGGCGCGCGCCTGAGGCCGCGGGTCTTGGCTTGGCCACCGCCGGCCTGACCGCGGTGGCGATGCTGGCCTTCGCCGCCAATTCCCTGCTGTGCCGCTTCGCCCTGCAGCAGGACCACATCGATCCGGCCGGCTT
This sequence comes from Massilia sp. 01N410, assembly GCF_056399665.1. Taxonomy (NCBI): domain Bacteria; kingdom Pseudomonadati; phylum Pseudomonadota; class Betaproteobacteria; order Burkholderiales; family Oxalobacteraceae; genus Massilia; species Massilia sp. 01N410. Next base: position 75,604 of record NZ_JBFTRV010000019.1, read on the forward strand.
CGGCGCGGTGCGGTTGCTGGCCGGGGCGCTGGTGCTGGCCTGCGTGATGCGGGCGAAGCGGCAGCCGCTGGGCGCGGGCGGGGACTGGCGCTCGGCCGCGCTGCTGTTCGCCTACGTTGCGCTGTTTTCCTTCGCCTATGTGTCGCTGGCCGCCGGCACCGGGGCCCTGATCCTGTTCGGGACGGTGCAGCTGACCATGCTTGGCGTGGGCCTGCTGCGGGGCGAGCGCTTCGCGCCGGCCGGCTGGCTGGGCCTGGTGCTGGCGATGGCCGGCCTGATGGTCCTGCTGCTGCCGGGCGCCGCCGCGCCGTCGCCGCTGGGCGCGCTGCTGATGGCGGGCGCGGGCGCGGCCTGGGGCGGCTATTCGCTGCGCGGGAAGGGTGCCGCCGATCCGCTGGCCGCAACTTTCGCCAGCTTTCTGCGTGCGGTGCCGCTGGGCTTGCTGCTGGCGCTGCTGTTCGCCGCGCGCCTGCATGCGGACGCGCGCGGCGTGTGGCTGGCGATCGCCTCGGGCGCCATCACCTCGGGCCTGGGCTATGTGGTGTGGTATGCGGCGCTGCGACGCCTGAGCGCGCTGAGGGCGGCGGTGGTGCAGTTGTCGGTGCCGCTGATCGCCACCGCGGGCGGCGCGCTGCTGCTGGGCGAGGCGTTCACCTTGCGGCTGGGCGTGTCGGCGCTGGCGATCCTGGGTGGAATCGCACTGGTGCTGGGCAGCCGTGCCGGGCGCGGGAGCGCTTGACCGCTCTTTTTTTCGGGGATTTGCAACTAACCGACAATGTGCGCCAAACAAACGAAGAAACAGCAAGCAGGCAGCCGGGGCGGCTGCCTGCTTGCCTGGATAGCGGATCCGGCGGATCCAGCCGATCGCCGGGTCCCGCCGGACTCAGTGCAGACCGATGATCTTGCCCACGCCCGGCCCGCCGTCCAGCTTCCAGCTCAGCTTGCCATCCCCCGCCGCCAGCGCGGCCGGCACCTGGACCTGCATCTCGAAGCTGACGCTGGCATTCGCCGGAATCTGCCCGCCGGCCGCGCCGCAGTCCAGGCGCTGGGTGCTGTCGACGGCCTTGCCGTCCGCGTACAGCGATTGCGTGTAGGCCGGGCAGGCCGCCAGCGAGACCGGGGACGCGGTCGGATTGCTCAAGGTCACGGTGTAGCGCAGGGTGCCGCCGCGGCTGGCCTCGTCCGGCGCGCTCAGGCTGCCCGTCAGCTGGCTAAGCGCACCGGCAGCCTTCATCGCCGCCGCCCGCGCCGCGCCTTCGCCCTGGACGCGATCGAAGCGCATCACGGTGGCGCGGCCGCACAGGGTGTCGATGTGGACGCCGTCCAGGGCCTTGATCCCGCCGCCGGCCAGGGCCAGTTGCAGGCGGCGGCTGACCCGGCGTGCCGGCTTGTTGGCGGCTTCGCAGCTGCCCGGCGTGCCGAGCAGGACGACGGCTTCCTCGCCGGGAGCGAGTTCGATGCGGCTGCTGGCCAGCTGCGGCGCCTGCTCGCTGGCACCGACCGTTTGCGGCGCCTCGCTGGCGGGCTGCAGCTGCAGCCCGGGAAAGCCGGGCAGGGCGCAGGCTTCGCTGCCGGTGTTCAGGATCCGGATCTCCTGGGTTGCCTGGCCGCGCCAGGCGCCGGCCGCGCCGGCGCTGACCTGGACGTCGGCGGCGGCGCAGAGACGTGCGGCGGCGGGGGCGGCATGGGCGCCAGGCGCCGCGGCGAGAACTGCCAGCGCGATGGCGGATGGCGGAAGTGAAAAGCAGCTTGGCATGGTGGCGCTCCCGGATGGCATCGATAAGTGGACGGTCAGTTGCATACGCTGGCGGAATTCAGGCCGCCGGTCGGGGCCAGTGGTCCGTTGGCGCAGTTGCTGTCGATGTTCAGGGTCACGCCGCCATAGGTCTCGTTGTGGTCGCCCTGGTACTGCTTGAGGCGCTGGTGGTTCGACCATGAGCTGCCGGCGATGCAGGACAGGGTCGAGGTCGACGGATTGCCGTCCCAGTTCGCGGCCCAGATGAATTGCGGCGGACGCGCCATGGTGGCGAGGTCGCTGAACCAGGTATTGCAGGCCGAGCCATAGACGCCGGAGGCCTGGGCCGGCGCCACCGCCAGCTGGTCCACCCAGCCCTGCAGGAACTGCTTGACCGCGGCCTTGCAGGACGCGTCGTTGGAATAGCCTTCCATGTCGTACACGACCGGCGTGCCGGCCGCATTGTTGGTCACGCCGAGGGCGATCAGGGCATTGTAGGCCTTCAGGGCTTCGTCCTTGCCCTGCTGGTAGGCGGTGGCGGTGTCGTAGCTGATGCGGCTGGAGAAGGTGGTGCAGGGCGCCTGCGGGCCGACCCAGATCAGCGAATGGCGCCAGCCCTGGCTGTTGGTGGTGTTCATCCAGGTGGCGGTGAGGTTAGGCTGCGAACAGGCCCGCACCGCGCCGCCGATGTAGACGCCGACGAAGCTCCACGGCGTATTGGTCCACCAGGCCTGCATCTGCGAGGTGGACGGGGCGGCGCAGCTGTCGAAGCCCTTGCCGTTGAATGCGGCGCCGCCGCCGGGATAGGCCTCGGCGGATGGCGCGGCGAAAAGGGCTGCGGCGAACAGGGCCGGCAGCAGCGCGGCGGGCGCCTTGCGGGGCAGGGTTGGCATCGAATGCTCTCCTTGGTGGTGGTGTGGCGGGGCGGCGGCCCCGGCTCAGGCATGGCCGGGATGGCGGCGCAGGAAGTTCGAGAAGGACTCCACCGGCCCGTCCAGGAATTCCGGGTCGAGCGGGAACATGGCCCAGTAATACAGCTCGCGGCCGTGGCAGCTCTGGGCCGGCGCAGTGTAGCGGTGCCATTCCTTGTGCCGTACCGGCGAATACATGCCGTCGCCGTCGCTGAAGTTCGGCACCACGCGGCGCTGGCCGAGCGCTTCCAGCAACGAGGCCGGGGCGCCGCCGTCGAGGGCGATCTCGAAGTGGGCGTTCATGCTCTGCTCGGTCTCGACGGCCAGCAGCCAGGCGCGGGCATCGCGGTCGTACATCAGGAAGCCGGGAGGGGTCTTGAACAGGTAGTGCTCGACGATCTTGTGGCGCGCGCCCAGCTCGCGCACCAGGCCGCAGATGGCGGGATCGTTGACGAAGCTGAAATCGTGCAGCGAGAGCAGCATGCGCAGCGCTTCCGACTGGGCCAGGAAGAAGCCCTCCTGCAGATGGGTGAGTTCTTCCTCCAGGCGGTCGAGGGCGTGGGCGTCGCTCTTGCGCACGTAGCGGTCGATCAGGCCGCGGTTGAAGGCTTCGATCGCGACCCGCTCGTCGGCGACCCCGGTCAGCAGGATCTTCCGGCACGGCAGGTCGCGCACCGCCTCGCAGAACTGGATCCCGTCCATGCCCGGCATCGCGTAGTCGACCACCAGCACCGAGGGCGTCAGGAAGCGCTGGGCGTGGCGGCGGATGCCGCATACCTGCTCGACGTGCAGGGCGATGTTGTAGGGCTGGGGCGCGAAGGTATAGGTGTCGACGCTGGGCGACAGCAGTCCGGCCAGGGCGGCGGGCGCGGCGCCGTGCTGGCGCAGCCAGGCGGTGGCGGCGGTGGTGTCGCTGAAGCCGATGCTGGGGAAGCTCGGGCCGAGCTGGAAGCGCAGGCTGTGCAGGAAGCTGGGACTGTCATCCACGAGGACGGTCATGGTGGGATGCTGGTAGATCGGCAGGTTCATGCTAAGCCTCGTTGACTCGTTCGACTCGGTCGTTGATTGCACGGGGAGGACGCGGCGTCGTGGACGCGTCGGCGGCGCGCCGCGCCGGCGGGAACTCCAGCGCGAACACCGTGTACAGGTCCTCGCGCGAGCGGCAGCGGATCTTGCCGTGCCAGGCATGCACGATGTCCTTGCACAGCGCCAGGCCGATGCCGGCGCCGGTGTTCGCCGGGTAGGAATAGAAGCGCTCGAAGATGTAGGGCAGCTGGCGCGCCGGGATGCCGCAGCCGCTGTCCATCAGCAGCAGGCGCGGGCGCTTGCGGGCGCCGTCGACGATGATCCGCACTTTCCCCTTGCCGGCGCGCTGCAGGGCCTTCAGGGCATTCCGGAGCAGGTTGAGCAGCACCACCGAGGCCAGTTCCTGGCGTCCGCGGAAGGCGAAGTCGCTGCGCACCACCACGCTCACCAGGCGCCGCTGCTCCCCGCTGACGAAGGGATAGCGGCCGATCACGCCGTTCACCAGCTCGGCCATCGATACCCGCTCGTTGGGCGCCAGTTGCTGGTTCATGGCCGCTGCCGACATCAGGAACAGGTCGATCATCTGGTTCATGTGGCGCACCTCGAAGCCGATCCGCTCCAGCGCTTCCGGCACGCCTTCTTCCGCGCCCGGTATCGCCCTGGCGATCCCGCGCACGTTGGCGGAGATGCTGATCAGGGGCGTGCGCAGTTCGTGCGAGACCATCGCCAGCGCCTGCGCCATGCCGGCCAGCTTCTCGCTCGCCAGCAGCCGGCGCCCGATCTTGGTAAGGGCCACGATCACGATCGTGAAGACGTAGATCGGCGCCTGCTCCAGCACCAGCGGCAGGGCGTGGAAATCGCCGCTCGCGTTCGGATCGCCCAGCACCACGTACAGCAGGCAGGCGGCCAGCGCGCCGGCGCTGCAGGACAGCAGCGCCCACAGGGAATCGAACTGGAACAGCAGGATCAGCGCCAGCAGCAGCGATTCGCCCCACACTGCCGAGCCGTGGTTCATCAGGAACATGTAGCTGAAAAAGAAGGGCATCACATAGGTGACGCTGATGAACTCATAGGGACGGAGCCAGTTTCGCTTGATTTTGCGCGGGAACAATAATGCTGGAAGGCATAGAACAAAACCGAGTATCCGCAGGCCCGGGCTCTCGAACTTTTGTGGGAACCACATTGTCCAGATGAGGTAGTACGCCGGCATGCCGATGCAGCCGACCCATGCGAGGAAATGCAGCCGCACCACGGCATGCTCGTGCAGCTGGTCCTGGCGCAGCAGCCACGCCAGCAAGGCGGGGCGGGTCAGCCGATAACGCATCCTGATCGGCGCACTGATGTTCGCGATGCTCCTGTACAGCAGATTCTTCACTCGGCAACTCCCGGTCGTCGACCGTCTGTTTTCGATCCTTGTCACTTAACAATTGATCTCACGCAATTGTTGGTTGAGCTTGAAGGAAACTGCTCAGTTCAGATTGATCTCGGTCAAGAGTGCGTCGAGAAGCCGAGCCGAATTTTTGCGTATGGACACAATGAAATTTTTCCTGGAGATAAAAAAATGACACTACTGACCAAAGCCCAAAACCATGTCCGCCCCGCAGCCCTGCGCATGCCCGCCTTCGTCACCCGCCGGATGGACGAACACCACGTGAACCGGATCGAACAGCTCATGGGCGGCGAGCACGTCCATGTGTGGAAGCGCCAGGGACCCGGCGCGGTCATGTTGGCCGGTAACGATTACCTCTGCCTGGCGAACGAACCGGCGCTGCTCCAGGCCCAGGTGCGCGCCCTGCAGGGCAAGGCCGGGCAGAACCTGATGTCGGCCGTCTACCTGCAGGCCGGCAGCCGGCAGCACCGGCTGGAAGAGAAGTTCGCCGACTTCATGGGCGCCCAGCAGACGGTGCTGGCGCAATCCGGCTGGGCCGCGAACGTCGGGCTGATGCACAGCATCGCCGAGCCGGGCGTGCCGGTCTACCTCGACATCATGGCGCATGCCTCGCTGTGGGACGGGGTCCAGCTGGGCGGGGCCAGGGCCGTGCCCTTCCTGCATAACAATATGGAGCACTTGCAGCGCCAGTTGAACAAGCACGGCGCCGGCGTGATCGTGGTCGACGCCCTGTACAGCACCGACGGCAGCCTGGCGCCGCTGCACGAGGTGCTTGCCCTGGCCGAGAAGACCGGCAGCGTGCTGGTGGTCGACGAATCGCATTCGCTCGGCACCCACGGTCCGCGCGGCGCCGGCCTGGTGATCGCCGCCGGACTGGAAGACCGCGTGCACTTCCGTACCGCCTCGCTGGCCAAGGCCTTCGCCGGCCGCGCCGGCATCATCACCTGTTCGAGCCGCTTCAAGGGCTACTTCCTGTCGGAGTCGCGCCCGGCGATCTTCAGCTCCTGCCTGCTGAACCACGAGCTGGCCTGGTTCGACGCCGCCATCGATTTCGTCGAGCAGGCCGACGTCCGCCGGGCCGGCCTGCGCCGCATCACCGAGGAAGTGCGCAGCGGCCTGGAACGGCTCGGCTACTGCGTCGACGAGGGCAGCGAGCAGATCATCGCGCTCGAAGTGGGCACCGAGCCGAAGACCCTGGTGCTGCGCAAGGCGCTGGAAAACCGCGGTATCCAGGGCGCGGTGTTCTGCGCCCCGGCCACGCCCAAGAACCGCGCGCTGGTGCGCCTGACCCTGAACTCGGGCCTGACGAAGCGCGAGATCGCGAAGCTGCTGGACGCCTGCGCCGACATGCGCGACGAGGTCGACCTCGAGAACTGGACCTCGACCGTCCGCCGGCGCCGCGTGCACTGACTCGGAAGGCCAGGAAGTTGGCTCCTAAAGGCAGGCACAAAATCGTGGAGGGCTGACGCTTTCGCTTACGCTTATACAAAAGACAAGAAGGAGACAAGCGTGAGCGACAAATACAGGCTCGTTGGGCCGATCTACGACTGGCTGAGTGCCTTCTACAGCGGGAAGTCGATCCATAAGTGCAAGGTGGCGATGCTCGATCGCCTGCAGCCGGGCGACCGGGTGCTGTTCGCCGGCGTCGGCCACGGCAGGGATGCGGTCTACGCGGCGGGCCGCGGGGCCGAGGTCACCGTGGTCGACCTGTCCGAGACCATGCTGAGGAAGTTCCAGGCCAACCTGGCGAAAGAGGGCGTGCAGGTCTCGATCCGCCAGGTCCACAGCGACATCATGCAGGTGGAGGAGTACGAGCGCTACGACATGGTGGTGGCCAACTTCTTCCTCAACGTCTTCCACGAGGACATGATGGTGAAGGTGCTGCAGCACCTGATCCGCCTCGGCCGGCCGGGCGCGCGGGTGGTGGTGGGCGACTTCTCCTTCCCGACCGGGAACGTCCTGAGCCGGCTGGTGAAGACCCTGTACTGGTATGGCGCGGTCGGCTTCTTCTGGCTGTTTGCCGGGAACGCCTTCCACAATATCTACAACTATCCCGAGTGGATGAAGAAGCTCGGCCTGCGGGTGCAGGAGCAGAAGCACTACAAGCTGCTGCTGCTGGACTGCTACTGGTCGGTGCTGGGCGAGAAGCCGGACCTCGCATGAGCGACGCCGCTCTCGCGCTCACCCGGCCGCTCGCTCCGGCCGACGCCGACGCCCACGCCGAGCTGGCCAGGCGCGTGGCCTGGCTGAAGGAATATGGCAGCCACCCGATGTCCTTCTCGACCATGCAGCCGGACATGGCCTACTTCGAGCTGCCGGGCGCCGGCTACATCGCCTATGCCCAGTACTGGGGCATGCAGTTCGCGCTGGCCGATCCGGTGTGCGCGCCGGAGCAGCGCGCAGTGCTGATCGACCGCTTCCTGGAGCGCTTCCCGCACGCCGTCTTCGTCCAGGTGAGCAAGGCGGTGGTCGACCACCTGCACGGACGCCACGGCTATTACGGCACCCAGTTCGGCAGCGAATCGAAGATCGAACTCGCGGACTGGAGCCTGCGCGGCGCGCGCAAGCAGATTGTCCGCACCGCGGTCAACGGCGCCAGGAGCCAGGGCATCGAGATCCGCGAGGGCGGCTTCGACCATGAGGTCAAGCGTATCTCGGAAGCCTGGATCCGCACCCGGCGCTGCAAGAACAACGAGATCCGCTTCCTGATCCGGCCGATGATCATCGACTACCGCGAAGGCACGCGCTACTTCTACGCCTACGATGCCGAAGGCGAGGCGGTCGGCTTCATCTTCTTCGATCCGATCTACCGGGACGGCCGCCTGGCCGGCTATGTGCCGAACATCTCGCGCTCGTCCGCCAACTTCCGCCAGGGCCTGTGGTACGCGCTGATGGCGCATGCGCTGGCGGTGTTCCGGGAAGAGGGCGTGCCTTACGTGGACCTGGGCCTGGTGCCGCTGCAGGTGGATGCCGCGATCGAAGCCCAGGAGTCGAGGGTGCTGCGCGCCACCATGTCGCTGATCCGCGAGCGCATGGACTTCCTGTACAACTTCAAAGGACTCGAATTCGCCAAGTCGCGATTCCAGGGCCGCATCGAGAAGACCTACTGCTGCCACCGCAACGCCATGCCGGCGCTGGCGATGACGGCCATGTTCCGCCTCACCCGGATCATCTGAACCATGACCAACGAATTGAGCGTGCCGGCCGCCTTGTCCGGCAAGCGCATCCTGCTGACCGGCGCCACCGGTTTCCTGGCCAAGGTGGTGCTCGAAAAGCTGATCCGATCGGCGCCGGAGGTGAAAGGCGTGATCCTCCTGATCCGCGGCGGCGAGGCCGGCAATGCGCGCGAACGCTTCCAGCGCCAGATCGCCACCTCTTCGATCTTCGATACCCTGCGGGCCGAGCGCGGCGCCTGGCTGGAGCGCTTCTTCGATGAACGGCTCGAGTGCGTGACGGGCGAGGTGACGCAGGACTGCTTCGGCCTCGGCGCGGAGCGCTTCCGCGAACTGGCCGCACGCACCGACCTCGTGATCAACGCGGCCGCCAGCGTCAACTTCCGCGAGCCGCTCGACGAGGCCCTCGACATCAACACCCTCAGCCTGCGGCAGCTGACGGCGCTGGCGCGCGCGGCCGGGGCGCCGCTGGTGCAGGTCTCGACCTGCTATGTGAACGGCTACCGCCGCGGCGACATCCTCGAAGATTCCGCCGCGCCGGCCGGGCGTGCCGCCATCGGGCGCGATCGCGAAGGCCAGCACGACATCGGGGCCCTGGCCGGTCGTCTGCGCCGCCGCATCGAGGCGGTAAAGGCCCGCCACGCCGATCCGCAGGTGCTGGACCGGGAATTGACCGCGCTCGGCATCCGCGAAGCCAAGCGCCACGGCTGGAACGACACCTATACCTTCACCAAGTGGATGGGCGAGCAGTTGGCCATGCAGGGCATGCGCGGACGCCCGCTGACCATCGTGCGGCCGTCCATCATCGAGAGCACGCTGCGCGATCCGGCGCCGGGCTGGCTGGAAGGCGTGAAGGTGGCCGACGCCGTGATCCTGGCCTATGCGCGCGGCCGCACCAGCTTCTTTCCGGCGCGCCCGGCAGGCATCATCGACGTGATCCCGGCCGACCTGGTGGCGAACGCCATCCTGCTGGCGGCGGCCGAAGCGCTGGCGGGGCCGGTGGGCCACCGCATCTACCAGTGCTGCAGTGGCGCCTCTAACCCGATCCTGGTCGGGGACCTGATCCGCCTGCTGCAGGACGAGGCCAGGCGCAACTGGCGGCAGTACGACAAGCTGTTCCACAAGGAGCCGAAGCACGACTTCCGGGTGGTCGGCAATCTGCGCTTCCGGTTGGCGATGGCCGGCGTGGCGCTGGGCGCCCTGGCCTGGAGCGGCCTGCGCCGCCTGGCCGGCCAGCCCGGCGAGACCCCGGCGATGGAAAAGCTGCGCACCACCCGCCTGCTGGCGCTCACCTTCTCCTTCTATGCCCAGCCGCGCTACCGCTTCGACAACCGTGGCCTGATGGCGCTGGCGGCGCGCTTCGGCCAGGAGGATCGGGCGACGTATCCGGTCGATCCGCGCGCCATCGACTGGGAGGATTATTTATGCAGGGTGCATATGGCGGGGCTGAACCGCTATGCGCTCAAGCGCAAGGAGGCGAGGGCGGCTGACAGCCTTGCGCACGCCAACGATACCGCCGTGGACACCCGGTCCTATCCGGTGCCGGTGGCCGATTCCCCTTGAGGTCGTCAGCGCGAGAGTAGCTGTTTGTGCACCTATCTGAATCCAGCCACCGGCTGGATTTTCATTTGGCGCTTTTGAAAAGGTGCTGTTTTAAAACGGGAAATAGTTCCGGCGATTAATTGTGAATTTATCGTTAAGCAAAAAAAATGCCATGTCGAGGCATATTTACGACGTTTTCGTCGGCGGAGTTTAGTAACATGTGCTCGCAGTAATGAGTTAACCAATACTTAAAAACGCAGTCGGCCTAGGGGAACGAGATGGGAGATTACTCGGTAAACTTTGCGGATCTATTAAGTACCGGACTTGCAAACCATAAGGGATCGAATCATATTTCCCGGTCAAGGAAGTCGAAAGGAGATCAACGGCGGGCATTCCCGCCAGGCATTCGACACCACGACGGAGGAAAATGGATCGATTGTATTTCGACAATACAAGAATCTGAAAGGCGGCGTATTGCCGCGGACCTTCACGATGGACTGGGACAGGTGTTGACAATGCTCGCAATCGAATTGCGCAGCGCAAAGGCGACGGCTGCAGGTTCTAGTGGATTCGTTCCCGCGCTCGACCTGGCCCTCGATCACGCATGTTCGAGCGCGCGCCAGGCTATCGACGAGTTGCATCGAACGGTCATGGACCTGTATCCGTCCATGCTCGACGACCTGGGTCTAATCGCCAGTATTTCTTTTATCCTGAGGGAAGCCCGCGAAGCGTATCCCCAATTGCAGGTCGATGCGGACATTTCGGTATCCGACAATGACGTGCCGTCCGCGCTGCGGATCGTCGCCTTTCGCGTCCTCCAGGAGGCGGTGAATAATGTTCTGAAGCACGCCGATGCGCATCTCTTGACGGTGGTATTTTCTGCGGGGACGCAGCACTTGTCGCTGGTGATTGCGGACGATGGCGCCGGCATCCCGCAGTCGCGCATGCCCAAGCGCCGCCTGTCCTCAGGCATTGTCGGCATGATACGCCGCGTTCACGATTCGGGCGGCGCAATCGACATCACGAGCAGCCCGGGAAAAGGGACCAGGATCGGCGTGGAATGGAATATCGCAGCACTCTGTTGATTACTTTGTTTCAGCGATGAAAATGGCCGCACTGCGGCCATTTTCATTTTCCGGAACGGTAGTTTCGCCTACCTTGTATTACGCTCCCGCGTGCGTAGTTTACCTCCCTTTCAACTGCAACCTTCGCCTCCCTGTGCCGCCTCATTCCTTCCGCCATACTGGTTTCGTGCAGCCATTACCCGATGCCGCCGTATTTGTCCAAATCGGCTTTCATAAAACTAAAGGGTGCCTGGGGAGTGAACATGGATATGCTTACGTTTTTCGGCGCGGTTCCCGGAAGGGCGAAATGCCTGCTGTCGACGGCATTTTCGCTTTTGCTGGCCATCCTGTGTAATTTTGCACAGGCGCAAACGAATCCTTTACAGGTAACGGTCAAGGGAGTCGATCCCAGCGGCGCGGTTACCGAGGTAAAGAGTTATCGCTGGACCATCGAGCAGGACGTCAGCAAGGACTCGGTGCCCGGGCAACACGCGACGCGCGACAATTATTCCTTCAGCTTTCACTCCAGTTACATGCCGGTAATTGCGGCAGGAAAAACCGTCGACGGTACGCCACTGACAGGGAATGACTGTACCGCTACCGACTCGGTAGCGTGCCTCGACCCGGACCGCAAGTACATGCCGCTCCCGAAACTGGATCCGGCCAAGCGCTACTACATCTCGATCCTGCCGGATGACGGATACGCGATGGGCGGCGCGGCGATTCCCGCCGGCGCCAGCTCCGTCACAGTTTACGTGAATAAATATCCGCTGCCCGCGGCGCAGATTTCGGTATTCGTTTTCAACGACAACAGTCCCTTGAATGCCGCCCCCGACCTGCCGCAGGAACAGGGACTTGCCGGCTTCACCATCCTGCTGACGGAGGCCGGCGGCACCTATGGCGCCTCGGGCGGCCAGGTCACGCAGGATGCCTTCGGCAACCCCCTTGGCACGACCTACAAGACTGCCTGCGCGGCCGGTGAAACGGCGGTGGCAGGCTATTGCTATGATGTTGGCGGAAAGCCGGTGATGCTGGTGCGCGGCAGCGGGATCATCAAGTCGGGCCCCGATGGCGTGGCGAATATCCGCAACCTGTTCCCCGCAAAATATACGGTGCAGGTGGTGCCGCCGACCGGCACCGACTGGCAGCAGACCACCACCATCGAAGGTACCAAGGGCGACGACGCCTGGGTTCGAAATGGCGAACCGCCGTTTTTCCAGGAATTCGGCCCCCCGGGGCATCATGTCTTCACCGGTTTCACGCACAAGGGTTTCCTGGCCAAGAACGGAACGACGCCGGTCCTGAACGGCAATGCCACCATCACCGGCAAGATCGTCAACATCCATAATTCGCGGCCGCCGGACTACAGCTTCCATGACGGCGCACCGTTTCCGGGATGCTGGGTCGGACTGAACGAGTCGACCGGCACCCGGCGCGCCCTGTATGCGACGCCCTGTAATGCCGACAGCACCTTCTCGATCCCGAAAGTGCCGGCCGGCACCTGGGAACTGGTGGTATGGGACGAGGCGCTGGACCTGATCATCGCCACGGCGCCGGTCACGGTCGCTCCGGGCGCCACGAGCTTGGCCTTGGGCAACGTCCCCGTTTTTAACTGGTTTGCGCGCTACGAAGGCAAGGTGTTCTACGACACGAACGAAGACGGTTTCCCGGACGCGAACGAAGTCGGCATCGCCAACCAGGTGATGAATATCCGTTTTCGCGACGGCAGCATCTACCAGTCGACCCTGACCGACTCGAAGGGCGAGTTCAAGTTCAACGAATTCTTCCCGTTCTTTAACTGGATGATCGGCGAGGTCGATTATTCCCGCTTCAAGGCGACCGGCGCGACGATCGTCGTCGACGCCGGCGGCGCGGTGCCGGCCCATAACGGCTGGACGACGCCGTCCTTCAACCGCCTCACGCCGCAGCTCTACACCTGCACCAAGGAAGACGTTACCGCGAATTCCGCCGGTAGTCCCACCCTGTGCCAATCCGAAGGCCAGACCATGCCCTACCGCGTGGAGCAGGGCGTCGTGCTGTTGGAGGGCATGCAGGCTTTCCTGGGTCAGACCAACCATATTGAATACGGCAAGAAAGCCTATGCCGGTCAGGAAAATGGCGGCATCGCCGGCATCGTCCAGTATGGCATCACGCGGGCGGAAGACGATCCGAAGAATGCGACCGCGGAAAACTGGGAGCCGGGCATCCCGCGCGTGCAGGTCAACCTGTATCTGGATTGCGATGGCGACGGCAAGCCGGACAAGCCGGCAGCGGCAAACAACGGCACCTGCAGCGAGAGCGACGGTTCCAATCCCACTCTCAGCAGCAAGGGTTATGTGTACGACCCGCCCGATGTCGACAATTACCCGTTCTGCTGGCGTGACCCGGCGTCCTGCAATTCCGCGGTGCCGCTCAAAGGCCCGGAAGACGTCAAGCGCAGCAGGAGCGGTGGCGCAGACGAGTTCAGCTACGGCGACGTCGTCAAATGGGGCGCCGATCCCGACAACAATGGTCAGCCCTATGTCGGCCTCGGCAAGACCGACGGCTGGGACGACGCGCTGCCTTCCGAATGCCCGGGCGACAAGTACAAGGTGCCGTATGGCCCCGATGCCGGCAAGCCGCTCGACTGCTATGACGGCTTGCGGAACTGGAACCAGGCCCGTCCGGCGGTGTTCGATGGCGGCTATGCCTTCGGCAGCGTGGCGGGCCAGGCCAACCTGCCGAACGTGAAGTATGTCGTGGAAGCCGTCGCGCCCCCGGGATATTTCCACCAGGGTAACGGCGACAAGAACGTGGTGTTCGGCGACGTCATCACGCCGACGCCCCAGGCCGAGCCTTTCCCCTGCGTCGGGCGCGACCTGCCGGTGCCGCAGTACCTGACCCTGTTCCCGGACCAGCAGCAGTCGAATCCGATGTACAAGTCTGCCGGCCAGACCTGGAAGAAGTGCGACATGAAGCTGGTGGACATGCAGCCGGGCCGCAATCCCGCGCCCAACTTCTACCTGTACACGGAAGCGCCGGTCGCCGGCCATGGCGTCGGCTTCATCCTCGACGACCTCTCCAGCGAGTTCGACGTGAATGCGCCGACCTTCGGTGAAAAGCATGCGCCGCCGCACTTGCCCGTCTCACTGCTCGACTGGACCGGCCGGGAGGTCGGCCGCGTGTACGCGGACGAATTCGGCTCCTTCAACTTCCTGGTGCCGTCGACCTTCACGATCAATCCGCCGTTCCCATCCGGCGTCTCGCCGAGCATGATGACCTCGTGCATGAACTCCCCGGGACCGATCCCCGACCCGAGCGGCGCAAGGAATTCCGACGGCAGCCCGAAAATGGTGATCGACCCGTACTTCGACCGCCGCTACAGCCAGTTCTGCTATACCTTCCAGTACCTGCCGGGCAAGACGACCTACCTGGATACGCCGGTGGTGCCGGTGGCGGCCTTCGCCGGACCGTCCCAGAACCCGGTCGACTGCGAATTCGCCGACGGCGTGCCGATGATCTACAGCGTCACCGGTAACGGCAACAGCGGACCCTGGGTCCCGGCAACGGGCACGCGCACGCTGACCATCGTCTCGGCCGGCAGCATGGACGTGCTCAACCCCTACTATGATCCGAACGACGGTTCGCCGCGTCTCATCAAGCGCGACTTCGGCTTCGGTGCGCCGAACGCGGGCAACAAGGTCACCCTCAACGGCGTCGAACTGCCGGTGGTGGGCAACTGGGCCAACGACGTGCTGGTCGTGACGGTGCCGGCCAACGCCGTGACCGGACAGCTGCTGGTCTACCGCGCCGGCGTGGTCTCGCCGGTCGGCCTGACCGTGACCGTGGGCGGGGCGACCCCGAAATACGTGCCCGCCGGCGGCAGCATCCAGGCCGTCATCGACGCGCCGACCACCAACGACGGCGACCTGATCATCGTTCCGCCAGGAATCTACAATACGCCGGTCATCGTCGACAAGAAGGTGCAGCTACAGGGCTGGGGCGCCATGTCGACCATGATCAACGCCGCCAAGCTGGCCAACGACACGCTCAAGAAATGGCGCAAGCTGATCGACCGCAAGATCGACGCCACCCCGGCCAGCCCGCCGGTCATCGATCCGGACACCGGCGTCAACACCCTGAACGCCGGTCCGAACCGCACCTTCGACCTGCTGCCGGGCCAGTCGCTGGGCGGTAACCTCAGCGAAAACGAACCGATCCTGTTCGGCGCCGACGAAGCGCCGGGCATCCTGGTGGTCGGCAAGGCGGCATCGAGCGGAAGCGGCAACGGTCACTTCAACGCGACCAATCCGGCCCGCATCGACGGCTTGACCGTGACCGGCGCCGACGGCGGCGGGGGCATTCTGGTCAGCGGCTATGGCCGCAACGTGCAGATCGCGAACAACCGCATCGTCGGCAATTCCGGCACCTACGCGGGCGGTATCCGGATCGGCCACGTCGACCTGCTCGACCAGAACAATACGGCCTACGGCGGCTACACCGATTCGGTCGATCCGAATGCGAACATCCACCATAACTGGGTGGTGCAGAACGGCGGTACCGAGGCCGGCGTCGGCGGCGGCATCAGCCTGGGCAATGGCGCCAGCAATTACCAGGTCGTGAACAACCATGTGTGCGGCAACTTCAGCCTCGGCCACGGCGGCGGCGTGGCGCAGCTGGGCCTGGCCGACGGCGGGATGATCGCCAACAACCGCATTATCTTCAACCAGGTGTTCAACCAGTCGGCCAATTCGACCGGCGGCGGCGTCTTCATCGGCGGCGCGCCACCGGTGGATGCCGGCGCCCTGTCGGCCGGTACCGGTTCGGTCAGCCTGCAGCAGAACCTGATCCAGGGTAACAATGCGGGATCCGGGGCTGGCGGCGGCGTACGGCTGGCGCAAGTCAACGGCCTGGACGTCAGCCGGGCGCCCAACAACGAGAACAGCTGGAACAGCGTCACGATGGTCAACAACATCATCGTCGACAACGTCTCCGGCTATGCCGGCGGCGGCGTGGCGATCGTCGATGCGCTCAAGGTGAATGCCTCGAACAACACGATTGCCTTCAACGACACGACGGCCACCTCGCAGGAAGCCTTCGCCCATCCTGGCGACCCGCAGTCGAGCCCGCAGCCGGCCGGCCTGGTGTCGCAAGGCAGCAGCGCCGGCCTGGTCGCCGCCATTCCGTCCAACAGGCGCAACCAGTACCTGTTCTCCAAGCCTGTTTTGACCAACAACATCCTCTGGCACAACCGTGCCGGTTGCTGGGCCATCACCGGCACCGGGGCAGGTGAGTTCGGACTGTTCGACGCCGCCGCGAATGGCGGCTGCAACACCGCTTCGCCGATGGGCTCGAATCCGGTCTACGTCGACCTTGCCGTCATCGGCAGCGCGAACCAGGGAAGCTTCGGCGCCAAGTACGTCGACAGCGGCAAGGACAAGCTGAGCCCGGATCACAGCATCCTGTCGGCCCTGCTGGGAACCGGCGGCTACGACAACAACGGCAACCTGGCGGTCGATCCGCTGTTCGTGGCGAACTACGCGAACGGCGACCGCAAGCCGACGCCCTTCATTCCGGGCTTCTCGACGACGATCGATACCGCCGCGACCAGCGACGAGGGCGGCAACTACATCGATATCCGCTACGGCCCGCTGACCCTCTGGAACTGCATGGGCAGCGACGGCAAGGTGAAATCGCCGCAAAGCGCCGCCAACTGCAGCCTGTTCGGGGACTACCACCTGCAGGCATCCTCGCCGGCGATCGACAAGGGCCTGAGCCGTACCGGGTCGAACGGCGTGCCGGCGGTCGACTACGACGGCGAAACCCGGACCGCATCGAAGATCGACATCGGGGCCGACGAGGTCGGCGGCGGAAGCTCGGGGCCGCCGGCGGCGGCGCCGCAAGTGGCCCTGCTGGACAACTTCAACCGCGCCAACGCCAATACCCTTGGCGCCAGCTGGAATCAGGCGGTGCTGCTCGGCGCCGCCGCCATCCGGGTGAACAGCCAGCAGGCGGCCAGCGCGCTGCTGCCCGGAACGGCGTTCTGGAGTGCGCAGTTCGGCGCCAACCAGGCTGCGGCCCTGACCCTGGGGGCTGGTACGCTCAACGGCGTCGGCTTGCTACTGAAGGCATCCGGCAACTTCGTGCTCGGTACGTATCCCAGCTACGTAAGGGTCCGCTACAACGCCGGTTCGATCCTTGTCGACACCACCACCACCGGCGGCCTGTCGTTCGCCAACACCGCGACGCTCGCCAGCGGCGTGACCCTGGCGGCCGGCGACACGCTGCTGGCCCAGTGCACCGGCGCCGGCGTCGTCAACGTGTGGAAGGTGCAGGCCGGGGTGCCGACCCTGCTGGGAAGCGCGACCCTGCCGACGACCGGAACCACCGCTTTCGTTGCCGGCGCCGGACGGATCGGCATCACGGAGCCGGGGAACGCCCGGATCGACGACTTCGCCGGCGGCACCGTGCCCTGATGCCAACTGGTCCCATGTGAAGGAGCGTATCGTGAACGTGAAGATCATCAGCAAACTCGGTGGGCCGGCCTTGCTGGCGGCCCTGGCCGCCCTGCCCGGGGCAGCCCGGGCCGGCGTATTCGTGCAGTGCCCTGGCGATACAAATGGCGACGCCAGGTGGACCGGCAGCGAAGTCCGTCCTCCGAACACGGTGTGCAAGCACCTGACCGGCGGCGACGGCTTCGTCACCATGGCGGACGGGCGCCAGATGTATACCTTCGGCTTCGACGAGGTGACCGGCACCCTGGCCAAGGATGTGGTGCTGAACCTGGCGCGCGCCAATTTCGTGGCCCCGCTGATCGAGCTGAACGAAGGCGACAAGTTCTACCTCACGCTGAGCAATGTCGGCATGGTGGCACGCCCGGACCTGTTCGACACCCACAGCGTCCACTTCCACGGTTTCGCCAACCAGGCGCCGATCTTCGACGGCGTCCCGGAAGGGGCGCTGACGGTCAACATGGGCGCCAGCGTGACCTACTTCTACAACCTGAACGAGCCCGGCACCTATATGTACCACTGCCACGTCGAGGCGACCGAGCACATCGAGATGGGCATGCAGGGCCAGCTGTTCGTCAAGCCGAAGCAGGACGGCACCAGCAAGACCTACAAGGGCAAGACCTACAACAAGTTCGTGTACAACGACGGCGACGGCTCGACCGGCTACACCAAGGCCGTCGCCCTGCAGCTGACGGCATTCGACACGGCGACCCACGAAGCCGATTTCGGGATCCAGCCAATCCCCTTCAACCAGATCAAGACCATCTACCCGATGATCAATGGCCGCGGCTATCCGGACACGGTGAATCCCAATCCTCTGCCGCCGACCCAGGTCGACCCGTATACGGCCGGCACCACCTTCCAGTCGCAGAAGACGACCGCGCTGGTGACGCTGAACCGCAGTACCGAAGGTTCGCGTCTGCTGCTACGTCTGTCCAACCTGGGGGTGGCCGACTACTACACGGTCACCGCGCATGGCCTGCCGATGACGGTGGTCGGCGCCGGCGCGCGCCAGCTGCGCGGGCCCACCGGCAAGGACCTGTACTACGACACGGCCTCGGTCACGCTCGGCGGCGGCGAGTCGGTCGAGGTGATGATCGACGCTTCATCGGTGCCGGCCGGCACCTATTTCTTCTATACGACGAACCTGAACTTCCTCAGCAATAACGAGCAGGACTACGGCGGGATGATGACGGAGATCGTGATCACGGGAGATGCGACATGAACTTCGCCAACATCGCGCGGCGCGCGGCCGCGATCGGCTTCAGCATCGCCGCACTGGCCGGCAATGCCCAGGCCAAGATCGACGGCATCAGCGGCAGCGGAGCGGGAACGCCGGCCAGCCCGCGCACCTTCAACCTGGTCGCCACCGACGCCAGCCTCGTGACCGGCGACGGCAACACCGTCTATGCCTGGGGCTATGCCGACGCCGCCACCGGGATCATGCAGTATCCCGGGCCGACGCTGATCGTCCAGCAGGGCGACACGGTGACCGTCAACCTGGTCAACCAGCTCCCGGTCGAGGGCCTTCCGGTGTCGGTCGTCTTTCCCGGCCAGATCGGCGTGACCGCGGCCTGCGCGGCGCCGGCGCCGGCCTGCGCGGACGGTGTCCTGACCAAGGAAGCGGGGCGCAATGGCAGCGTCAGCTATACCTTCGTCGCCGGCCAGCCGGGAACCTACCTGTACCACAGCGGCTCCCAGCCGTCGCTGGAAGTGGAGATGGGCCTGCTCGGCGCGCTGATCGTCCGCCCGGCCGGCTTCGATCCGTCGGCGAAGGCCACGCGCAAAGCCTACAACCAGGCGGGTACCGAGTTCGACCGCGAGTTCCTGCTGCTGCTGACGGATATGGATGCGGCCATGCACGACACCGTGGCGAGCCAGGTGCGCAACCACCAGCCGGTCAACGTCGACACCGCCAGCTTCTTTGCCACCATGTGGTTCATCAACGGCCGCAATGCGCCCGACACCCTCTTGGGGGCCGGCGTACCCTGGCTGCCGAACCAGCCGTACAACGCCGCGCCGATCATGCACCCCGGCGACAAGGTCCTGGTGCGGGAGCTCAACGCAGGCCGCGACCTCCATCCTTTCCACCATCACGGCGCCCACATGCAGCCGCTGGCGCGCGATGCGAGGGTGCTGGAAAGCGCGCCCGGCAGCGGCCCGGACCTGGCCTCGCCGGACTTCACGATCCGCAGCATCCCCGGCCAGACCGCCGACCTGATCTTCGAGTGGACCGGCAAGGGCATCGGCTGGGACATCTATGGCACCGACAATGCCCATACCTGCGTGCCTGACGCGAGCGGATACAGCCCGACTCACGAATGGTGCGCCGACCACGGCAAGGCTTTCCCGGTCATCCTGCCGAACCAGCAGGACGTGGCCTACGGCGAGTACTACAGCGGCAGTCCCTACCTGGGCAAGTTCGGCGTCCTGCCGCAGGGCCACCCCGGCCTGAGCGAGAACGGCGGCTATTTCCACATCTGGCATTCGCACAATGAAAAAGAAATCACGACCAATAACGTGTTTCCTGGCGGGATGAAGACCTTCCTGATCATCGAAGCACCCGACGTCGCGATCACTGAGTGAGGGGGCGGTCATGAAAGAGAATCGACTGATGCGGGCCCGGACCGCGGCCGTGCTGCTGGCGCTTGCCGGACTGGGCGGTTGGGGTTCCGCGAGCGCGGCGGAGTACTGGCTGCAGACCGGTACCACGACGATCGCCGGCGTACCGATGTGGGGCTATGCCTTGTGCGGCACGGGCAGTGCGGCGCCGACCGGCTGCACTGCGCCGGTCACGGTACCCGGTCCGGCCCTGAACGTGCCGCCGGGGGAAGGGTTGGTCGTCCACCTGACCAATACGCTGCCCGAACCCAGCTCGCTGGTGATCGCCAGCCAGGTCAAGCAGGAGGGCATGCAGCCGGTCTGGTTCGAACCCGATGGCGGCGCGACCTATACCGGCGCGCGGCCGGCCGGCAACACGACGGCGCGTGTACGCTCCTTCGACCGCGAGGCGGCGCCGGGCGGCGGCACCGCCACCTATACCTGGACCAGCGTCCGCCCCGGCACCTATCTGTACAGCAGCGGCACCCATCCGCAGGTCCAGGTGCAGATGGGCCTGTACGGCGCGATGACCAAGGATGCCGGCACCGGCAGGGTCGCCTACAGCAGCGGCGGCACCAATATCGTCTACGCCAACCAGGTCACGCTGGTCTACAGCGAGATCGACCCGGCGATG
The DNA here is from genome assembly GCF_056399665.1 of Massilia sp. 01N410. Lineage (NCBI taxonomy): Bacteria > Pseudomonadati > Pseudomonadota > Betaproteobacteria > Burkholderiales > Oxalobacteraceae > Massilia > Massilia sp. 01N410. Next base: position 96,171 of record NZ_JBFTRV010000019.1, read on the forward strand.
CACGCGGCGGTCGCGGCCGGCACTTATGGCGGCAGGGGCGGGCCCGGCAGTACGCTGGAATACCAGCCGAAGTATTTCCTGATCAACGGTACGCCGTTTCCGGGCCAGGGCCTCGATCCGCTCGATATTCCGACCCTGGCGCCCGGTTCGCCGGGGGTGCCGGCGGGGAGCAACCTGCTGATCCGCTTCGTCAATGCGGGTCTGAAATCGCACGTGCCGACGATCAATGGCCAGTACTGGCAAGTGGTGGCGGAAGACGGCAATCCGGTACCCTTCCTGGGCAATCCGCGCCAGCAATACACGGCCTTCCTGCCGCCGGCGAAGACGCTGGACGTGCTGCTCAAGCCGGTGAGCAGCAGTACCCAGGATACGCTCAGGTTCGCCGTGTTCGACAGCCGCTTCTACGATACCAGCAACGGCAACCCGAACGGCGGCATGCAGTTCCGCCTGGCGGTGGCGCCCGCGGTCGCGGCGCCGCCGGTCTTCGATACGGCGCCGGTGACCACGGCGACCGTCGGCCAGCCCTACACCTATGCCGCGCATGCCACCGGCAGTGCCGGACATGCCGTCCAGTACAGCCTGAGCGGCGCGCCGGCCGGCATGAGCGTGGCGCCCGCAACCGGCTTGGTCAGCTGGCCGGCGCCGGTGGCCGGCAGTTATGCGCTGACCCTGCGCGCGACCGACCAGGTGGCGCCGACCCTGTTCGCCGACCAGGCCTACACCCTGGTGGCGGCCGCCGGGACGGGTGACGCGCCGGTCGCGGTGGCCGATACCTACACGGCGATCGCCCACGCGGCAAGCGCCGGCAACCAGTCCGTCGCGCCCCCGGGCGTGCTCGCCAACGACAGCGCTTCCGGCGGGCAGGCGCTGAGCGCCGTGAAGATCAAGGAATGCACGGTCGTCAACGGCAACTGCAACACCAGCTCGAGCCGCGTCACGGTCAATCCGAACGGCAGCCTTGCAATGAGCTCGTCGACCGCCACCAACGAAGTGCGCGTCACCTATCGGGCCCAGACGGGCAGCGGCGCGGCGGCGCGGCAGAGCGCCGACACGCTGGTGACGATCAAGGTCATCGATAACCGGGCGCCGGTGGCGGCGGCGGATGCCTTCGATGCGCCACGCTGCATCGTCCGCGTCGGTACATCCGGTTCGACCTGCCGCACCTTTGGTAGCGGCGCCTATGTGCCTGTGGCGCTGGCCCCGGCGGCGAACGACACCGACCCCGACAGCGCCACCATGGACGCGGCCAACCAGTTGCCGCTGGCAGTGGCGCGGGTGCGGCAGCCGGGCAGCGGAGGCAGCGGCGGCTCCAGCAGCGCGACCAGGCAAGGTGGCACCGTGACGGTCAGCGGGGCCGGCGTCACCTATGTCCCGCGCTGGAACTTCACGGGGTCAGACACCTTCGAGTACCGCGTCAAGGACCGTCTCGGCAAGGAGTCCGGCAGCACCAACAGCACCGGCTGGGCCGTCGTGACGGTACAGGTCAACTAGGAGGCTGCCATGATCAAACGCCACCTTTTCCGCCGCTGGCTCGCCGGCGCCGCCGGCGCGGCGGCGCTGGCGGGATGTTCGACGCCGCCGCCGGCTGTGCCGGCCGCCGCCGTCAGCGATCCGGCCCTGGGCGAATCGCTGGGTATCGCGGTTCACGGCCTGCACCTGTCGGCCCACGGCTACATCCTCGACCTGCGCTACCGCGTCACCGACCCCGCCAAGGCGGCCGTGCTGCTGGACTCGAAGAGGAAGGTCCAGCTGCTCGACCCGCGGCGCGGCGCCGCGCTCGGCATCCCCGAATCGCCCGTCATCGGACCCATGCGCCAGACCGCGCGCAATCACGTCCTGTACCAGGACCGGGATTATTTCGTCCTGTTCGTCAATCCCGGACATGCCGTGCGGGCCGGCGAAACGGTGCAGCTCGCGGTCGACGGCCGGCCGCTGGCGCGCCTGACGGTCGAATAGGAGGCAGCGATGAAGACAGCGATTCGAGCCGCCCTTGGCGGTGGCATGCTGGCGGCGCTGCTGGCGCAGCCGGTGGGGGCGGGGGTGCTGACGCCCGAACTGGCCGCGAAGCTGGCGGAACACAAGGCGGCGGACATGCTGCCGGTTATCATCCAGCTGCCCGACCGTGTCGACCTGAGCGCCTTCAAGGTGAACGACCGCCGCAAGCGCGACAACGCGGTGGTGAAGGCGCTCAAGGCCAAGGCCGGGGCCGGGGCCGCCACGCTGGGGCCGATCCTCGCCCAGTTCGGCGTCGCGAATCCGCAGCAACTGTGGATCATCAATGCGGTGGCGGTCACGCTGCCGGTTTGGGCCGTGCAAGAGCTTGCCCGCAACCCGCGGATTGGCCGGATCGGCTATGACGGCGCGGTACTGTTCGCGAGCGTGCCGAAGGCCGCGGCGGCGCCGTCCGGCAGCTGGAACCTTGACGCGGTCACGGCGCCGGCCCTGTGGGGAATGGGGCTGAACGGCGGCGGCGCGGTGGTCGCCAGCCTGGATACCGGGGTCGATGCCGCCCATCCGGACCTGGCGGCAAGCTGGCGCGGCGGCACCAACAGCTGGTACGATCCCTATGCCCAGCACGCCACGCCCTACGACTTCAGTGGGCATGGCACCCAGACCGTCGGGCTGATGGTGGGCGCCTCCGCCAGCGGCACGCCCATTGGAATGGCGCCGGGTGCGCGCTGGATCGCGGCAAAGGTATTCGACGACAGCGGGACGGGAAGCCTGAGCAAGTTTCATCTCGCCTTTCAGTGGCTCCTGGATCCCGACGGCAACGTGGCGACCCTGGACGCGCCGGACGTGGTCAACGCTTCCTGGGGCCTGAGCGGGCTTGCGCCGGGCAGCTGCAACACCGAGTTCGCGGGCGACATCCAGGCGCTGAAGGCGGCAGGCATCTCGATCGTATTCGCGGGCGGCAATGGCGGGCCGGATCCGGCGACCAGCGCCAGCCCGGCATCGAACCCGGGGGCGATCGCCGTCGGTTCCCTCGATGCATCGCTGGTGCTCGATCCTTACAGCAGCCGCGGCCCTTCGGCCTGCGACGGCGGCGTGTATCCGAAGCTGGTCGCGCCGGGCGTCAACGTGGTCAGCACCGACCTGTCGTTCGGCGGCATGCCTTTGTACGCCACCGTCTCGGGCAGCTCCTTCGCCGCACCGCACGTGGCCGGCGCCCTGGCCCTGCTGGCGGGGGCGTTTCCGGCGGCGCCGCTGTCGACGATCGAAACCGCGCTGGTCGACAGCGCACGTGACCTCGGCGACGCGGGCCCCGACAACCAGTACGGCTATGGCGTCGTCGATGTCGCCGCGGCGCGCGAGCTGCTTGCCGCGCGCGTCGGCGGCGGTGCCCCGGTCATCACCTCGACGGCGCCGGCCTCGGTGATGGTGGGGGAGACTTACGTCTACGCGCTGCAGGCCAGCGACCCCGAGGGCGGCAAGCTGGCCTATGCGCTGAAAACCGCCCCGGCCGGGATGGCCATCGATGCCGCCACCGGCGTCATCAACTGGGTCCCGACCCTTCAGCAGGTGGGCACGCAGGGCGCCGTGGCGCAGGTCACCGACCCGTCCGGATTGCAGGCCACGCAAGGCTTCTCGGTCACGGTGCTGAAAGCGAACAGCGCCCCGCTGGCGGGCGCCGACAGTTATACGGTCGCCGCCAACGCGATCCTCTCGATTGCCGCACCGGGCGTGCTGGCCAACGACCGCGATCCCGACGGCGACGCGATCCGGGCCTTCCCGGTGACGGCACCGGTGCACGGGTCGCTCGTGCTGAACGTCGACGGCAGCTTCCGCTATACGCCGGCGGCGGGCTACAGCGGCGCCGACAGTTTCAGCTACCGCGCCGCCGACGCCTCGGCCAGCAGCTCGCCGGCGACGGTGAGCCTGACGGTGCAGGCGGCCGCCAAGGCCCCGCTGGCGGTGGCGGACAGCTACACGGCGCCGGTCTACCGCAGCGCACCGTATGCGGCGCGGACGCTCACCGTGCTCGCCAACGACAATGCGAATGGCGGCACGATCGCACCGTCCACCCTCGCGATCGTGAACGCGCCCGCGAAGGGCGGCAGCGCCAGGGCCAACAGCGACGGCAGCATCGCCTACACGCCGGCGCTCAGGTTCAGCGGCACCGAAACCTTCACCTACCGGGTGAAGAATACGCAGGGACAGTGGTCGAATACCGCCACGGTCACCGTCAAGGTCCAGTGAGGCGGTCATGGGCATCCTGATCGCGCGCCTCGCAGGCGCCGCCTTGCTGTCGGCGGGATGGCTGCTGGGACCGGCCGCGGCCTGTGCCCAGGTGCCGGTGAAGGCGCCCGCCGTCGCGGCGGCGGCGGCCGGCGAGCGCATCTACCGCAGCGGCGTCACCCGCGACGGCACGGCGATCCGGGGTGTCGGGGCGAACGGCATCGTCCTGCAAGGCCAGGAAGCGGCGTGCGCACAATGCCACAGGCCGAGCGGCTTCGGCACCGCGGAGGGCGCCTTCGTGGTGCGGCCGATCACGGCGAACGACCTGTTCCAGGAGCGTGCCCCGGTCGCCGCCAGCCCGAGAATCGCCCATCAGCTCGGCAAGCCGCAGCGGCCGCCGTATGACGATGCGAGCCTGGCAAGGACCCTGCGAAGCGGTGTCGACATGCGTGGAGAGGCCCTGGGTGCGCTGATGCCGCGCTATGGGCTGTCGGCGGGCGAGCTGCGCGACCTCAGCGCCTACCTGCACACGCTCGGCGCGCCGCCGCCCGAAGGCGTCGACGACCGCGATGTGCATTTCGCGACCGTGATCCAGCCCGGCGTGCCGGCATCGCGGCGGGCCGCGCTGCTCGCGGTTTTCGACGCCTTCATCCGCGACAAGAACGCAGCGGTGCGTTCGGAACCGGCAAGACGCAGCGCCGGCGCCATGCGTATGCAACGTGCATATCGCCGCTGGGTGACGCATGTCTGGCAACTGGAGGGCCCGCCCGACGGCTGGGGCGAACAGCTCGAACGCTTCTACCGTGCGCAGCCGGTGTTTGCGCTGGTATCCGGACTGGGCGACCAGGACTGGACCCCGCTGCACCGGTTCAGCGAACGGCGCAGACTGCCCTGCATCTTGCCGCAGACCTTGTTGCCGGCCGCTGCGTTGCCGAACCGGTACACCATCTATTTTTCGGACGGCATCATCCTCGAGGCGGAGGGGCTGGCGCGCCACCTGGCCGGCACCCTGGCCCTTGGCCGCGTGACCCAGGTCTATCGCGGCGGCGACCCGCTGGCGGAGGCGGCCGCGGCGGCCCTGCGGCGGGCCTTGCCGTCCGGCCGCATCGAACTCGCCGACCAGGTGCTGGGGGACGATGCGCAGCCGGAGCGGCGGCTCGGCCGCCAGGGCGACATCGCCACGGTGGTCTGGCTGGATGGCGGACAGCTCGCAAGGTGGTCCCCGGCGCCGGAGGTGCCGGTCTACCTTTCCGGTTCACTGGCCCCGGCGGCCCCGCCGGGCTGGGAGCGCAGCTTGCTGGTCACGCGCTGGGACACGGGCGCCGCGCACGAGCGGCGCGTTCGGCGCGTGCGCGACTGGCTGCGGGCCCGCGCAATTCCCGACGGCGAGGAAGCGGTGCAGGTCGATGCCTTGTTCGCCCTGTCGATGATCGGCGAAGCCATGATGCACATGCTCGACAGCTTTTCCCGCGAGTACCTGGTCGAACTGGTCGAGCACAACGTCAACGTCACGGTGCTGCCCTCGATGTATCCGCATCTCAGCCTCGGCCGCGACATGCGCGTGGCCGCGCATGAAGTCTATGTGAGCGGCGAGACGGAGCCGGTGAGCGCGTCCGTGGCCGCTGCAGGCCCGTGAGCCTGCCGCTTGATGTCTCTTTGGAGGTCGCCATGTCAAAGTCCGATCGAGGCCGCGCCCCGTGCCGGTCGCTGGCCATCCTGGCGCTGGTTCTCGGCGCCGCAGGCACGCCGTGCCGGGCGCACGACCAGTCGAAAGCAGGCGCGGGCGTCCCGCTGCCGCCGCTCGCGAGGAGTGCGGGCCTGTACCGGCCGGCGCCGGCGCCGATCGTGCTGACCCGTGCCGACGGCAAGCGGACCCTGCTGGAGGACGAACTGGCCTTCGACGGCCCGGTCCTGCTGAACTTCGTGTTCACCACCTGCTCGACGGTATGCCCGATCGCCAGCCGCACCCTCTCGGAAGTACCGGCCAGGCTGCGGCGCGGCGAGCATGTCCGCATGATGTCGATTTCCCTCGATCCCTTGAACGACACGCCCGCGGCCTTGCGCGCCTATGCCGCGAAATTCGGCGCCGGCCCGGAGTGGCGCTTCTACACCGGCAGCGTCGACGCCAGCGCGGCCGCGCAGCGCGCGTTCGATCTGTTCCGGGGCGACAAGATGAACCATGCCGCCGTCACGCTGGTGCGGCCGGCCGGCGGGCGCTCCTGGGTGCGGCTGGAGGGCTTTCCGAGCGCCGACCAGCTGGTCGCGGAACTGCGGGGTAAATAAGGTAAACCCCGTAGCGGGAAATAGGGTGCGCCGCATAGGGGCGGCATGCGCCCGTTTTAGTACAGTGCCTGCATGCCGGTTCCAAAAAGCAGGCCTATCATGTATTCCCGTCCATACCGTCAACTGTGCAGTTCGCCGCTCCAGCCCGGCGCCGTCCGCATCGGGGGACGGTCATGAAGTTCCAGGCAAGGATCATCCGCGCCGGCGTGGACATCGCGACGCTCGACATCGACGCGATCGACCGCGACGACGCGGCGCGTCAGGTGCTGGCGCAGGGCCACGCCCTGCTGTCGCTGCGCAGCGCCGCCGCCTGGGGCAGGGTGTTCCGGCGCCGGCCGCCCCGCTTTCCGCTGTCCCTGTTCAGCCAGGAGCTGCTGGCCCTGCTCAGGGCGGGACTGGCGGTCGTCGAGGCGCTCGAAACCCTGGCCGACAAGGAAAGCAGGCCCGAGATCGCGCGCGTGCTGCGGCAGATGGTGGCCCTGCTGTACGAGGGCAGGCCGCTGTCCTATGCCATCGAGCATGGCGGCGCCGCGCTTCCCCCCCTGTATATCGCGACCCTGCGCGCCAGCGAGCGCACCGGGGCGCTGGAAGAGGCGCTCGGCCGCTACATCGACTACCAGGGCCAGGTCGACCGCCTGCGCCGGCATCTCGTCGGGGCCTCCATCTATCCGGTGGTGCTGGCAGTCGTCGGTGTGCTGGTGACGGTCTTCCTCATGATGTACGTCGTTCCCCGCTTCAGCATGGTCTATGCCGACATCGGCGGCGAACTGCCGTGGGCGTCCCGCTTGTTGATGACGGCAGGACAATTCCTTGGCGAAAATCGCCTGGGCATCCTGGCGGCCGGCGCCGCCTGCCTTGGCGGCGCGGTGTATGCCGCGCGGCTGGTGCCGGTGCGCGCCTGGTGCCAGCGCCGGGCGTGGCAGCTGCCGGCCATCGGCGCGCGCCTGCGCCTGTTCTACCTCTCGCGCGTGTACAGGACCCTCGGGATGCTGCTGCGCGGCGGTTTGCCGATCGGCACCGCGCTGCCGATGGTCAGCGATCTGCTGCAGATGCAGATGCGGGCCCAGCTGGCAATGGCGGCCCGGCATATCGGTGAAGGGCATGCGATCTCGCGCTCCATGGAGCATTTCGGCCTGACGACGCCGGTGGCGGTGCGCATGATGCGGGTGGGGGAGCGGACCGGGCAGATGGGCGAGATGATGGAGCGCATCGCCAGCTTCTACGAAGAAGAGCTGGCCCGCTGGATCGAGCAGTTCACCAAGCTGTTCGAGCCGATTCTGATGATCGTCATCGGTGCCATGATCGGCGGAATCGTGGTGCTGATGTACCTTCCGATCTTCGACCTCGCGGGGAACATCCAATGAACGCCGCCGTCATCGCCGATGCCGCCCGCGACCGGTTTTCGTCCGAAGAACTGCGCGCGGCGCGGCGGCAGGCGGGAGACATGCCGGGACGCGCCACCGAAATCCTGGAAGAGGCGGCGGGGCTGGACCCGCAGCGATTCCTCGGGCGGCTCGGGCGGACGCTGGGCTATGCGCCGGTCGACGCCACGACGCTTGCCACTTTCACGCCACTGTTCGACAGCATCGGTTTCCGCGACGCGAGCGAGCGCCGCTGCATGGCGATGCGGGATGCCGACGGTCTGCCGGTCGCCGTTACGGCCGATCCCCTGGCGCCGGGGCTGGCGGCCTGGGTCGAAACCCGCCTGCCGGCGGGCTTTGGCTGGCGCCTGGCGCATCGGCTCGACCTGCAGGCTTTCCTGCGGCGCCACGAGGAAACCCTGCGTGCCATGGACAGCATGGTCCCGCAGGCCGGCGCCGACGTCCAGGCCGACCAGGAGGCGGAAGAGCTGACCTTTCTTCGCATCAGCGAGCATGCCAGTCCAGTGGTCAAACTGGTCGATTCCACGCTGTACGATGCGGTCAGGCTGGGCGCGAGCGACATCCATCTCGAAACCGGGCATGCGGGCATGTCGATCAAGTACCGGGTCGACGGGGTGCTGACCCTTGCCGCCACGCTGGCGGGGGCGGACCAGGCCGAGCAGATCGTCTCGCGCGTCAAGGTGATGGCCGAACTCGACATCGCGGAACGCCGGGTGCCGCAGGATGGGCGTTTCAAGGTCACGGTGCGCCAGCGCCAGGTGGACTTCCGCGTCTCCATCATGCCCAGCATCTTCGGCGAGGATGCCGTCCTCCGGATCCTGGATAAACAGAGCCTGTCGGACCAGATGCGCGGCCTGCGGCTCGACAGCCTGGGCTTCGATGCCGACGCGGTCGCCATGATGCGCCGCCTGTCCGGTGTCCCCTACGGCATGGTGCTGGTGACCGGGCCGACCGGCAGCGGCAAGACCACCACGCTGTATGCCGCGATCGCGGAGATCAACCATGGGCTGGACAAGATCATCACGATCGAGGACCCGGTGGAATACCAGTTGCCAGGCGTGCTGCAGATTCCCGTCAACGAGAAGAAGGGACTCACCTTCGCGCGCGGCCTGCGCTCGATCCTGCGCCACGATCCGGACAAGATCATGGTGGGCGAGATCCGCGATGCCGAAACGGCGCAGATCGCGGTGCAGTCGGCGCTCACCGGTCACCTCGTCTTCACGACTGTCCACGCGAACAATGTCTTCGACGTGATCGGGCGCTTCATGCACATGGGGGTCGATCCCTACAGCTTCGTGTCGGCGCTGAACGGCGTGATCGCCCAGCGCCTGCTGCGGGTGAATTGTCCGGCCTGCAGCCGGCCGGTCGTCCCCGATCCGGCCCTGCTGGCGGAATCCGGCATCGACGGGTCGCGCGCGGCAGGCGCGCGCCTGATGGCGGGCTGCGGCTGCGGCGAGTGTCGCGGCACCGGATTCAGGGGCCGGCGCGCGATCGGCGAACTGCTGCTGCTGAATGACGAAATCAGGGAACTCATCGTCGCGCGGGCGCCGCTGCGCCTGATTCGCGAAGCCGCCGAGCGGAACGGTACACGCCAGTTGCGCGAGATCGCTGTCGATATCGCGCTGTCGGGCCAGACCACGTTGCAGGAGATTAATCGTGTCACCTTTGTCGTTCGTTGACTGGGACATCCGCGTTGGCCACGCCGCGGTCGGCGTGCGCCGCCGTCATTCCAGGCTGTCGCCGGGCGGCTGGCGGCGCAGCGAGACCGGCGGCGTGCTCCCGCACACCGGAGCCGGCGGCGCCGGCTTGCCCTGGGCGGCAGCGCTCGAAGCGCTGGCACTGCAGCTGGACAAACTGGGCCAGCCGGGCGGTCGCGCGCGCGTGGTCCTGGCCGACAGCATGGTGCGTTATGCAGTGCTGTCGAAGACCGCGGCGCTGGTGAACGAGGACGAGGAAGCTGTCTACATACGCCACCGGTTCAGCCAGCTCTACGATGCGGGCACGGCCGCCTGGGACATCCGGGTCGACCGCCGGCACGGCGAGCGGCCGCGCCTGGCCAGCGCCGTCGACCCGGACCTGATCGCGACGCTGGAGGAAGTGCTGCGCGAGCATGGCATCCGTCTGCGTTCCGTGGTGCCGGCCCTGGCGGACAGCGCCAACCGCCATCTGTCGCAGCTGACGGAGCCGGCGGGCTGGCTTCTGCTGCATGACGCCGGCAGCCTTGGCATGGCGCGCTGGGAGGAGGGCGCCTGGATCTGCGCCCGCAGCTTGCGCGTGACGCCCCAGTGGCATTCGGCGCTGGCGGACCTGCTGGCCCGCGAAGAGTGCCTGCATGACGGCCAGCGCGAAGCCGCCGTGGTGTATCTCGACGACGCCTCCCGCGCTACGGAGACGACGCCGGCGCCGGTGCCGGGCTGGCGCATCCTGCTCCTGGGCGGTGCCGGCGATGTGGAGGGAGCGGCATGAAGCGCATGCGCCTGCTTCGGCTGGACCACGGGCATCACGCACCGCGCTGGCTGCGGGCGCCCGCGCTGGCCCTCGCCGCGGCGCTGCTGGCTTGCGCGGCGCAGGGATTGTATGCCTTCCGGCTGGCGGAGTCGGCCCTGCAACTCCAGCAACTGGAAGAGGCGCGCCTGCAGGTGGCCGGACACGGCGCGCCGAAGCAGGGCCAGGAGCGAGCGCGCAAACGCCTGGCGCCTTCCGACGAGACGCTGGCCGCGCAGCTGCGTGCGGAACTCGCGAAGCCCTGGGAGCGCCTGTTTTCGGCGATCGAGGACAACACCGGACCAGACGTCAGCCTGCTGTCGCTGACCCCGACGCCGGGACGGCCGCAGCTGCAGCTCGGCGGGGAGGCGCGCAGCATGGCGGCGCTCCTGGCCTTCCTGAAACGACTGCAGGAGAGCGGCGCCTATCCGGGCGTGTACCTGCGCGAACACCATGTCGATCCGGCCGATCCCCGGCAAGCGGTCAGGTTTTCGATGGAATTGAGATGGGAGAGAAGCATATGAGCATTTCCGCCTTCATTGCCCAGGCTCGTACGGGGCCGCGGCCAGTGCGATCCCGGCACGAGGTCCTGGCCGCCCGGCTGGCCGCGCTGCGGCAGCATCTGCTCCTGTTGCGGAGCCGGCTCGGCCCCCAGGGAATGGCAGCGATCCTGCTGGCGTTCGCCGCGGCGTCGCTGTATCCCTTGTCGATCGCGCCTTCGCTGGACGCGATCGCGGCCACCCGGCAGCGCCTGAGCGTACCCCGTCCCCAGCGGCCGGCGATCGTCGATCCCGTGCCTGCGGACGGCATCGAGCGGCTGCGCAGCGCGCTCGCCGACGAGCGCCAGTTCCCGGACCGGCTCGACCGCCTGGTGGGCTATGCGGGCGAATACGGTTTGTCCCTGAATGACGGTGCGTATTCGGTCGCCAGGGAGGCGCGCGGACAGATCGTGCGCTATGAGGTGACGCTGCCCTTGCATGGAAGCTATCCGCAGGTGCGGCGCTTCCTGTCCGCCGTATTGTCGCGGGAGCGGGCCGTGGCCCTGCTCGATGTGCAGTTCCGCCGCGCGAAGCTCAGCGATCCGGCCCTCGATGCGACCGTCAGGCTTGCCTATTTCATGAGGCCGGCGCCGTGATCGCCACTCTGCACAAGCATCGCCGCGCCGGCTTGAATCTCGTGCTCGCCGCGCTGCTGGCGGCCTGCTGGAGTCCCGAGACGGTATCCGAGCCGGTCCGGCGGACCGCGCGGGCGGCGCCGCGAGCCGCGCCTGTGGCAAGGACCGTACCCGGCGCGCCGCCGCCATCCGTACCGCAGGCTGCGGCACCCGCCGACCCGCCACCCGTCATGAAAGCCGAGATCGCCGATCCGTTTGCGGCGACCAACTGGTCGGCTCCCGCGACTCCCCCGCCCGCCGCCGAAGCCGGCCCGAAGCAAGCCGCCGCTGCGCCGCCGGCGCCGCCGCCGGCCCCCTCGGCGCCGCCCAATCCCTTCGTCTACGTGGGCAGCTACAAGGATGGGGCGCAGCAGGTGGTGATGCTGATGCGCGGCGAGCAGCTGCTGCTGATCCAGCAAGGGGAGACGATCGACAACACCTACCGGCTGGAGCGGATCCTGCCGGGCGGGCTCGTCATGACTTACCTGCCGCTCCAGTTGCGCCAGTCCGTTCCCATTACCGACCCGGTTTGAGGCCACCCCATGATTACCTCGCATGTCCGCCGCCTGACCGTCCTGTGCAGCACTGTCGGCTTGTTGCTGGGTGGCTGCGCCGCCGAGCGCCTCCAGCGCGAGGGCATGCAGCTGATAGGGTCAGGCAAGCCGGAAGAAGGCTTGCACAAGCTCGAGGAGGCGAGCGCGCTGGAGCCGGGCAACGCCGCCTATCGTGCCAATCTGCTGCGCCAGAAGGCCGATACCGTCGCGGGCATGCTCGAAAAAGCGGATGCGGCGCGCGCAGCCCATCGCGACCAGCTCGCGCGCGAGCTGTATGCGCGGATCTTGCGGATCGCTCCCATGGACGGCGGCGCCCGGGCCGGGCTCGAGGCCCTGGACCGCGAACAGCGGCATGCCGCCTGGCTCGACGCCGCGGCCGCCGCCCTGAAGAACAACGACGTCGACGCGGCCCAGGTATATATCCACCGCATCCTGCTCGAGAACGAGCGGCACGCCGGGGCCCGGACCCTTCAGCGCCAGCTGGACGAGCAGCGCGCCAACATCTTGGCGTCGGGAACGGGTTTGAACGCCAAGTTCCGCCGCCCCGTGACCCTGCAGTTTCGCGACGCGACCCTGAAAGTGGTTTTCGAAGCCCTGGCGAGGTCCAGCGGCATCAACGTCCTGCTGGACAAGGAAGTCAAGACCGATACCAAGATCTCGATCTTCGTCAAGGACATCGCCGTCGCGGATGCCGTCGACCTCATCCTCTTGCAGACCCAGCTGGAGAAGAAGCTGCTGAGCGATAACACCATCCTCGTCTACCAGAACACTGCAGCCAAGATCAAGGAGTTCCAGGACCTGAAGATCCGCAGCTTTCATCTGGTCAACGCGGACGCCAAGCAGCTCGTCACGATGATCAAGACGCTGCTGAAGACCAAGGACATCTTCGTCCACGAGAAGACCAATTCCATCATCATGCGCGACACGCCGGACGTGATCGAGCTGGCCGGCCGGCTGGTCGAGGACCAGGACATCGCCGACCCGGAAGTGATGCTGGAGGTCGAGGTGCTCGAGGTCGGCCGGTCCAAGCTGTCGGAGATCGGCGTGAACTACCCGTCGTCGCTGAACTTCTCGCTCCAGGCCAACGGCCTGGCTGCGGGCCTGCCGGTCGAGTCCTTCCGGCATATCAATGGCGACAACATCATCGTCAGTCCGGTACCGGCGCTTACTTTGAACATGTTGTGGCAGGACGGGGATTCGAACCTGCTGGCCAGTCCCAGGATCCGTGCGCGCAACCACGAAAAGGCGAAGGTCATGATCGGCGACCGGGTTCCCGTGATCACCAATGCAATCACGCCGGTATCGACCGGGACGCCGGTGGTGACCGGGAACGTCCAGTACCTCGACGTGGGGCTGAAGCTCGAGGTCGAGCCGGAGATCCACCTGGATAACGACGTCAGCATCAAGGTCAACCTCGAGGTCAGCTCGATCGTGAAGGAAGTACAGAACACGGTGTCGGGCACGCTGGCCTACCAGGTCGGTACCCGCAATGCGACCACCGTCCTGCGCCTGAAGGATGGCGAGACGCAAATTCTCGCCGGCCTGATCAACGACGAAGACCGCGACAGCGCAAGCCGCATCCCGGGCCTGGGCAGCCTGCCGGTGCTCGGCTCGCTGTTCTCGAGCCGGAAGAACGACAAGCGCAAGACGGAGATCGTGCTGTCGATTACGCCCCACGTCGTCGGCGGCAGGCGCAGCGTCGACGCCCGCAGCGCGGAATTCTGGGCCGGCACCGAAGCGAGTCCGCGCAACGGCACACTGCTGGCGCGATCCTTCGGCCAGGTCAGCACGTCGGCAACGGGCAGCCGCCCGGGGCCGCACACGGCGCTGGTTCCGGGCCAGCCCTCGGCGCCGCCGCCGCCGGCCGTGCCATCGGGACAACCGGTGGTGCTGACATGGCAGGGTCCGAGCCAGGCCAAGGTGGGCGAAAAGGTCAGCGTCACGCTCAATGCCCAGAGCGCGCAGGCCGTGAAATCGCTGGCGCTGGTACTCGAATACGATCCGGCGGTGTTGCGTCCGGTGGACGTCAGCGAAGGCAATTTCGTGACCCAGGCGGGAGCGCCGTCCCAGTTTTCCAAGAACCTGGGGGCCGGCAACGGCCAGATCGCGATCAGCCTTGCGAACGCCGGCACGGCCGGCTCGAGCGGGGCGGGCAGTGTCGTCAGCGCCACCTTCGAGGTGCTCGCGAGCGCGCCGCAGACCCAGATCAAGGCCGGCGGCGCAACCGGCACGGACGCGGGCGGCCAGGCCCTGCCGGTGAATGCGACGGCGCCGCTGTCGCTGGAGACCTCGCTATGAGCCGCGGTTTTACCCTGATCGAGATGGTCATCACGCTCGCCATCGTCGGCCTCCTCGCAAGCCTTGCCTTCCCGATGGCGGAACTGGCGGTGCGGCGTGAACGCGAGGCCGAACTGCGGCGCGTGCTGATCGACATGCGGGAGGCGATCGACGCCTACCACCGGGCGGTCGAGGAGGGGAGGATCATCCGTTCGGCACGCAGTTCGGGCTATCCGCCCAGCCTCAAGGTCCTCGTGGAGGGCGAGCGCGACGCGGCCGACCCGAACGGCAAGGCGCGCCTCTATTTCCTTCGCAGCATTCCGCGGGATCCGATGGCAAGCGATCCCGCGCTCGATAACGATGCGACCTGGGCAAAACGCGAATACGCGAGCAGCGCCGACGAGCCGCGCGAGGGCGAGGATGTATTCGACGTCCACTCGCGCAGCGAAGCGGTGGGCATCAACGGTGTTCCTTACAGGCGGTGGTGATCGTCATGAGACCATGCAAGTGCCGGAAAATGGGATTCACGCTGGTGGAGCTCCTGGTTGTGCTGAGCATCATCTCGCTGCTCCTGACGATAGGCGTTCCCCGCTATTTCCACAGCGTCGACCTGTCGCGCGAGCAAGTGTTGCGTGCCGACCTCGCCGCGATGCGTCACGTTCTCGATAAGTACTACGAAGACCATGGCGTGTACCCGGAGACCCTTGCTGAGCTCGTCAGCATGCATTATCTGCGCGCGATTCCGGTGGACCCCTTGACCGGCAAGGCCGACAGCTGGGTGGCGGTGCCGCCGGATACCCCTGAAAAGGGCGGCGTCGCCGATCTGCACAGCGGGGCCGAGGGCAAGGCTCTGGACGGCAGCATCTATGGAGACTGGTGATGGTGTTCCCGCGTGCTTCCTTGCGTCCCCGCGCCCGCGAAGGCGGATTTGCCTATCTCATGGTCCTGATCATGGTTGCCGGCATCGGTGTTTCTATGGTCAAGCTGGTGGATGGATGGCATGATAGTGTCCAGCGCGAGCGCGAGAAGCAACTCCTGTTCGCCGGTCACCAGATCCGCAGCGCGATCATCCACTATTACGAGCATGCGCCGCCGCAGGCGGTGAAATTTCCCATGGCGCTGGCGGATCTGTTGCGCGATCCCCGCCAGCCGGGCACCGTCCGCCATTTGCGTGAAGTCTACCGCGACCCCATGACGGGAAACGACGACTGGGGCCTCGTCAAGAGCGCCGCCGGGGAGATCATGGGCGTCTATAGCCGCGCTGCTGGCGTCCCGCTGAAACAGGGGAACTTCCGGCTGGCCGACCGCGCATTTGCCGGCGCGCGCAGTTATGGCGATTGGGTTTTCGTTTTCGCACCCGGACGTTATACCGCATTGTCGCAGAGGCCCGCATCACAATAACGAGACAGGAGTTGACATGGAAAAGATCGGAAAGATCATGATTGTCGAAAACCATGCGCTGCTGCGCGCCGGCATGCGTTCGCTGATCTCGATGGACCCGACGCTGGAGGTGGTCGGCGACCTCGGGAACGCGAAGGACGCGATCGCGGCGCTGCGGACCATGAGTCCGGACCTGATCCTGATGGACATCTCGATGCCGGGCATGAGCGGCATCGAAGCCGTCATCGACATCAAGAAGCGCTACCCGCGGATCCGGATCATCATCGTCACCATCCATCGTGCCGACGAGTACATTCATTCGAGCCTGCGTGCCGGCGCCGACGGCTACCTGCTGAAAGACGCCACCCATGAAGAGCTCCAGGTGGCCATCCGCAGCGTGCTGTCGGGCAAGACTTACCTGAGTCCCGACGTTTCCGGTGAAGTCATCCAGCGCTACCTGAATGCAGGGCGCGAAGCTTCCGCGACGCCGCTCGGCGACCTGACCCACCGCGAGCGCCAGGTGCTGAAACTGATTGCCGAAGGCCACACGAACAAATACATCGCGGACTACTTCACACTGAGCGTCAAGACCGTCGAGAAGCACCGCTCGAACCTGATGCAGAAACTGGACATGCACAATGCTTCAGCCCTCACGGCCTTCGCCATCGACCAGGGACTGCTGGGGCACACGTTTGGGGAGCATTGATGCCATGGGACGACATGCCAGGTTCGCCGTGGCGTGGTCGATTGCCGGTGTGGCATCGACCGCTTGCGCCGATGTCTATACCTACGTGGGCAGCGACAATATCGTCGTACTGACCAACTCCCGTCCGCAGAACCAGAAAGCGGAGGTACTGGTGGCAGAGCGTGCGGCGGCCGTGCGCGCGTCCGGAGGACAGGCCGGCCCGTCGCGGCCGCGGTCCCGCTACGACGGCATCATCGATGCCGCCGCCCAGGCCTTCGGACTCGATGGCGCGCTGCTGCATGCGGTCATCGCGGTCGAATCCGGCTACAACGTGCAGGCACGTTCCAGCCGCGGCGCTTCCGGCCTGATGCAGTTGATGCCGGACACCGCACGGGTCTTCGGTACGGCCGACGTCTTCGATCCGGCCCAGAACGTCAATGGCGGCGCCCGTTATCTCCGCTATCTGCTCGACAAGTACGACAACCAGCTCGATATCGTCCTTGCGGCTTACAATGCGGGCGAGAAAGCGCTGCTCAAGTATGGGCGGAAGGTTCCGCCGTTCAAGGAAACCCTGCGCTATGTGGAGCAGGTGCAATCGCGCTACCGCTCGAATCGCGATGCGCGGGACGCAGATGCTCCGGCCGGGGCATCGGATCGGCGATAGGGGTCCTGGCTGAATGACCGTGGCGCTGGACGAAGCAAGGCCTTCGACCGGCGGGCCCGGCGGATTTGGTACACTGCGCCTTTTTGCATTGACGACGATGTCCGTATCCGCCGAGCTGCGCGCAGGCGCACTGATCCACCTGCTTGAAACGGACCCGCGCAGCAAATGCGATGGCGTAGCGGCGCTGGCGCAAGCCTGGGCGTCCGGCACCCTCGCACTCGACGCCGCCGCCGTCTTCGAGCCGGAAGGCGCGATTCCCGGCCGCCCCGCCAAACCCGAGCTGGTGCCGCCGCGCCTGGTCGGCCGCCGCTCGATGGTCACGCCGGAGGGCCGTGCGATGCTGGTCCACGCCCTGGCCCATATCGAGTTCAACGCCATCAACCTGGCCCTGGACGCCGTCTGGCGCTTTCCCGGCATGCCGGCGGACTACTACGCCGACTGGCTGCGGGTGGCGAAGGAAGAGGCCTATCACTTCTCGCTGCTGGACGCCCACCTGGGTACGCTCGGCCATGCCTACGGCGACTTTCCCGGCCACGACAGCCTGTGGGAGATGGTGGCGAAGACCCGCGGCGACATCCTCGCGCGCATGGCCCTGGTGCCGCGCACCCTGGAAGCGCGCGGGCTGGACGCGATCCCGCCGCTGCGCGCCAAGCTGGCCCAGGCCGGCGACATCGCGGCGGCCGACATCCTCGACATCATCCTGCGCGACGAGGTCGGCCACGTCGAGATCGGCAACCGCTGGTACCTGGGCCTGTGCGCCGAGCGCGGCCTGGAGCCGGTCTCCACCTACGAGCAGCTGGCGGTACACTACAAGGCACCGGTGCTGAAGGGGCCGTTCAACCTGGACGCGCGCCGCCGCGCCGGTTTTACCGAGGCGGAACTCGCGCGCTATCGTGGCGACAGCGTTTCCTTCGACGCCTGAGAATAGAAAGATGGACGAGGCAGGCGACAGCAGTCATCCGCGCGGTTTCCTGCTGACCCGGCACTGGCGCGACCTGGACGCCGGCGTCGAGCTGGAGTTCTGGCTGGCGACCGAGGACGGTCCGCGCCGCGTGCGCGTGCCGGGCCAGCGCGCGGTCGCCTTCATCCCGGCCGAGCAGCGCGAAGCCGCCGAATTCGTCCTGCGCGGCGAAAAGGGCTGGGAGTTGCGCGAACTGGCGCTGACCGACTTCCACCACCGTCCGGTGCTCGGGCTCTACTGCCGCCACTACCGCAAGCTGCTGGCACTGGAAAAGCGCCTGCGCCAGCATGGCGTCGACGTCTACGAGGCTGACGTGCGTCCGCCCGAACGCTACCTGATGGAGCGCTTCATCAGCGCGCCGGTGCTGTTTGCCGGCGCGCCGGCGGCGGGCGACCCGCAGCTGCTGCTCGACGGGCACTTGAGGCCCGACGGCGACTATCGTCCGGCGATCCGCACCGTTTCGCTGGACATCGAGACCACCATGCAGGGCGAGCTGCGCTCGATCGCGCTGGAAGGCTGCGGCCAGCGCCAGGTCTACATGCTGGGGCCGCCCAATGGCGATCCCTCCGGCCTCGATTTCGCCTACGAGGTCTGCGAGAGCCGCCTGGTCCTGCTGGACCGGCTGGAGGCGTGGTTCCGGACCCACGATCCGGATGCCGTGATCGGCTGGAACCTGGTGCAGTTCGACCTGAGGGTGCTGCAGAAGCATGCCGAGGGCCTGCGCCATCCGCTGCGGCTGGGACGCGGCGGCGCGGCGATGGAATGGCGCGAGCACGGCGGCAAGCAGGAGCATTATTTCGTGCAGATCCCGGGCCGCCTGGTCATTGACGGCATCGAGGCGCTGCGCTCGGCTACCTGGAGCTTTCCCTCCTTCAGCCTGGAATCGGTGGCGCAAAGCCTGCTGGGCGAGGGCAAGGAGATCGACAATCCCTACGACCGCATGGCCTCGATCGACCGCATGTTCGAGGAGGACAAGCCGGCCCTGGCCCGCTACAACCTGAAGGACTGCGAACTCGTCACGCGCATCTTCGACAAGACCGGATTGATGCACTTCCTGCTGGAGCGCGCCAGCGTGACCGGGCTGGCGGCCGACCGCAGCGGCGGCTCGGTGGCGGCCTTCGAGCACTCCTATATCCCGCTGATGCACCGCCAGGGTTTCGTCGCCCCCAACATCGGCGACGTGGCGGGCGCCGACAGCCCCGGCGGCTTCGTGATGGATTCGCGCTCCGGCCTCTACGACTCGGTGCTGGTGCTCGACTATAAAAGCCTGTACCCGTCCATCATCCGCACCTTCCTGATCGATCCGGTCGGCCTGGTCGTGGGGCTGGCCGAGCCGGAGGAAGCCACCGTGCCGGGCTTTCGAGGCGGGCGCTTCTCGCGCACCCGGCACTGCCTGCCCGGCATCGTGACGCGCGTGTGGGCGGGCAGGGAAGCGGCCAAGCGCGAAAAGAACGCGCCGCTGTCGCAGGCGCTGAAGATCATCATGAACGCCTTCTACGGGGTGCTGGGCACCACCGCCTGCCGCTTCTTCGATCCGCGCCTGGCCTCGTCGATCACGATGCGCGGCCACCAGATCATGCACCGCACCCGCGAGCTGATCGAAGAGCGCGGCTACCAGGTGATCTACGGCGACACCGACTCGACCTTCGTCTGGCTGGGGCGCGCCCACGCGGACGACGACGCGCTGCGGATCGGCCGCGAGCTGGTCGACCACGTCAACCGCTGGTGGCGCGAGACCCTGCGCGACGAGCTGGGGCTGGAGAGCGCGCTGGAGCTGGAATACGACGTCCACTTCCGGCGCTTCCTGATGCCGACCGTGCGCGGCTCCGACGAGGGCAGCAAGAAGCGCTACGCCGGCCTGGCGACCGGTGCCGACGGCAGCGACGAGATGGTCTACAAGGGCCTGGAGACGGTGCGTACCGACTGGACCCCGCTGGCCCAGCAGTTCCAGCAAGGACTGTACGAGCGCATCTTCAAGGAGCAGCCCTACGAGGACTACGTGCGCGACTACGTGGCGTGCACCCTGGGCGGCGAATTCGAGGAACTGCTGGTGTACAGGAAGCGCCTGCGCCGCGCGCTGGACGAATACGAACGCAACGTCCCGCCGCACGTGCGCGCGGCGCGCATCGCCGATGAGTTCCACATCCGGCAAGGGCGGCCGGCGCAGTACCGCAACGGCGGCTGGATCCGTTATGTGATGACGACCGCCGGGCCGGAGCCGCTCGACGTCCGCGAGTCGGGGGCGGGGGCGCCGATCGACTACGAGCACTATCTGACCAGGCAGCTGGAGCCGGTGGCGGATGCGATCTTGCCGTTCATGGGGGATAGTTTCGGGCGCTTGACCAGTCCGCAGGGGGCTTTGTTTTAGGCGCTGTTCGCGCCAAGTGTGGAATCTTTTCTGCAAGCCTGCGGTCCAATGTCGACCTGAACCGTTGATGGAGGCAGCATGCAAGCACGGCAGTTCGAACAGTTCCTGCAACGCCTGTCCAGCCTGACGCGGCGCCAGCGCGACCGCCTGCTCGACCTGCTGCAATCGGCGGCCGGCCTCGACCGTGTACTCGAGATCGTCGAGCAACCCGGCATGCCACTCTGCTGCCCGCACTGCCAGGCCGACAAACCCTWTCGCCACGGCCATGCGCACGGACTGCAGCGCTACCGCTGCCGTAGCTGC
>NZ_JBFTRV010000020.1:0-101363 GCF_056399665.1 Massilia sp. 01N410
ATCTCGAATGAACAAGTGTGCATCCTGGTGGCACGCGATCGCAGCGGCCAGACCATCGACGCCGTGACCGGCAAGGGCAGCGTGAGCAAGCGGCAGCTGGTGCAACACCTGGGGCCGCGCCTGGCGCGCGACGTGCTGCTGGTGACCGACAGCCATGCGGCCTACCCGGCATTCGCGCGGGAGGTCGGGATTTCGCATGAAGCCATCAATGCGAGGGCCGGCGAAAGAAAGCGCGGTGCGCTGCACATCCAGAACGTGAACGCCTATCACAGCCGGATGCGCACCTGGCTGCTGCCTTTCCGCGGCATCGCCAGCCGTTACTTGGACCACTACTTCGGCTGGCGCTGGGCGCTGGATGGCCAGCGCATTGCCAGTCCAGACGCCTTTTTGAGAGCGGCGCTGGGCAGATTCAACACTTAGCGCGAACAGCGCCTTTTTTTTCGTCCGTTCACCCCGTTCACCCCCTCGTTTCCTGCCCGCCCTGAGTGGGAATGAAGAATCGCGGTCGACTTCCGGTCGCTCCGGTTTTCTGGGGATTTTTTAAGCAACCGATTTAACAATTAGTCGATATCGTATGCATGGCGCATAAATTCGAATATTCATAAAAATGCATGATGCATGAATATTGATGAGTTTTGTAGTGATTTTAAGAGAGGATGATTTCATCATTGGCATTCTGCGTAAGACAGTCGATGCAGCTTCCTGATAGACGATGTGACGGCTAGAACGATGCAGATGCGCGTAACTTAATGATGAGATATCGCTACGAAGAAAGAAGTTAAAGAAGAGTCGATATGTGTGGTTGAATTATCGTAGTTTCGATCTTATCGAAGACATGCGCCGCCAGCGGCCTCGGCATGCCTGATGGGGGCCGGCCTCATCCGGAAATCCGGCAGCTGCGCAGTAAAAAAATCAGGGCGAAAAAAAACGCGGCGCCGGTTGCCCGGGGCCGCGTCGAACCAGGATGATGCGAGGGTCTTAAATCACTTGGCTTCGCCGAGCAGGGCCGGCTTCAGCGAGCGGTCGACCGGCTTGTCGCCCAGCCAGATGCGCAGGATGGCGTTGTAGAAGTTGATGTCGGGGATGGGGTCGCCCAGCTTCTTGCCGTTCAGCTCAGCCTGGGTACCGGTGCCCGGAATCCAGTCCAGATGCAGCACATCGCCCTTCTTGAGAGCATCGACCGAGGCGAACAGCTCGCCCATCTTGCCGATCTGGGCCACGATCTTCTGCTTCTCGGCCTTGTCGACGTTTTCGTTCAGGCCATCCATGAAGGCCTTGCCGAAGTCTTCGGACGAGATGTCGCGCGCCATCTGCAGGGTCACGCGGCGCGGGCCTTCCAGTTTCATGATGTCGGCGGTGGCGGTCTTCTTTTCCGGCAGGTAGAGGCCGGCGGCATAGACCTTGATGATCAGCTTGGTGCGCATGCCGGCGCCGTTCAGTTTCAGGTCCTTGCCGGCGACCTTGGCGGTGTCCTCAAACTTGTAGCCGCTGACGTCGACCGACGCCTGGGCCGGCAGGCTGATGGCGGCGGCCAGCAGGGCGCCGGCCATCATGCCTTTGACGACCAGCCGGCGCGCAAAGGAGGTATTGGAAATGGAAGTCATGTGTGTCTCCTCAGAATGAACGGTAATGCATTAGTAATGGCTTAGCCCAGCGTCAGCCGGGGTTCGGACGACAGGTGGGACGGCGCCTGCGCAGTATCCTGGTCGAGCTTGAAGACGCTGACCGCACGCGCCAGCCGCGCCGCCTGTTCCTGCATCGTCGACGCGCTTGCTGCCGCCTCCTCGACCAGCGCCGCGTTCTGTTGCGTAGTCTGGTCCATCTCGACGATGGTCTGGCTGACCTGGGCGATGCCGGCGCTCTGCTCGACGCTGGCGGCCGTGATTTCTCCCATGATGTCGGTCACGCGGCGCACGCTCTCGACCACCTCGGCCATCGTCACGCCGGCCTGCTCGACCAGGCTGCTGCCTTCATGCACTTTATCCACAGAATCGCTGATCAGCAACTTGATCTCCTTCGCCGCCGCCGCCGAGCGCTGGGCCAGGTTGCGTACTTCGGACGCCACCACGGCAAAGCCGCGTCCCTGTTCTCCGGCGCGCGCCGCCTCCACCGCGGCGTTCAGGGCCAGGATATTGGTCTGGAAGGCAATGCCGTCGATCACGCCGATGATGTCGACGATCTTTTTCGAGGAACCGGTAATGGAAGCCATGGTGGCGATCACGTGCGACACGACGGAGCCGCCGCGCGCCGCCACTTCGGAAGCCTGGGCCGCCAGCGTATTCGCCTGGCGCGCGTTGTCCGCGTTCTGCTGCACGGTATCGGTCAGTTCGCGCATCGAGCTCGAGGTCTGGGCCAGGGAACTGGCCTGGGCTTCGGTGCGGCTCGAGAGGTCGAGGTTGCCGCTGGCGATTTCACCGGTCACGCCGGCCATCGATTCGGTGCTGGTGCGCACCTCGCCGACGATGCGGATCAGGCTGTCGTTCATGTGGCGCAGCGCTTCCATCATCTGGCCGGCCTCGTCGCGGCTGTCGACGGCGATGTCGCTGGTGAGATCGCCGTCGGCGACGCGGCGGGCGATCTCCACCACCTGAGCCAGCGGCCCGGTGATGCTGCGCGTCGACAGCACCGCCACGCCGAGCGACAGCAGGCAGGCCGCGCCGGCGAGAAGCAGGATCAGCATCTGGGTGCGGCGGGTGACGGCGGCGGCATCCTGGCCGGCCTTGTTCATGGCCGCGTTCTGGTAGGCGACGAACTTGTCGAGCTGCTCGAAATAACGGGTTTGCTGGGGACGCAGCGAGAACATGAATTTCACCATGGCCTCGTCCTTCTTGTCTTCGTTGACCAGGCCGATGAATTTTGTCTGGGCCGGCAGGAATTTGTCCTGGATGGCGGCGATCGCCTTCAGGATGCCCTCGCCTTCGGCATCGCCGACGTGCCTGGCCAGTTGCGCCACCGCCGCGGTCGCCTTGGCGCTGCGCGCTTCGGTATTGGCCAGTTCCTTCTTGATCTGGTCGGGGTCGCTCATGATCAGGACGTTGAGCATGCTGCGCGTGGCTTCGCTCACGTCTTCCTTGACCAGGTTGGCGGCCACCGTATTCGCGTAGCGCACCCGCACCAGCGTTTCCATCTCCTTGTTCAGGCTTTCCATCCGCAGCCAGGAGATCGCCGCCAACAGCACCAGCAAGGCAATCACGAAGCCGAAGCCCACGGCCAGGCGCTGGCCGATCCGCATATTCCTAATCATATGTCTCCCCGTTCCCATCAAAATAGAATGGACGTGCTATTTTTTTGATAACAAATATAGCACCAATCAATTTGCCCAAATTAAATATTCGGAACTATTTCGATGCTGCGGGTGCACAAGCGACAGTCATGCCGACGTCGCCGGAGAGGAAAAGCGGAAGTTTGCTGTGCAACACGGACGCCGGCGGATGGCGGCGCAGTGTTGCGCGAATGTCATAGTCGACGGGGGAAGGACCGGCAGGCGCCGGCCCGAACTTGAAGCACGCTCTCAGGCTGCGGCCTTGGCGGCGGTCAGCTTTTCGTACTTGGCCTGGAGTTCTTCGCGGGTTTCGCGCCACTCCGGATTGAAGGGGATGCAGGCGACCGGGCACAGTGCCACGCACTGCGGTTCGTCAAAGTGGCCGACGCATTCGGTGCACTTGTGCGGGTCGATCTGGTAATACTCCGCGCCCATCGAGATGGCGTCGTTCGGGCACTCGGGCTCGCACACGTCGCAATTGATGCAGTCGTCGGTAATCAGCAAAGCCATTTTTACAACCTCTTGCGTGAAGCTCAGGCCTTCGGTGCGGCGCCGGTGATGGCCGCGATCTTCTTCTGCAGCCAGCGGTCGACCGAAGGGAACACGAATTTGGAGACGTCGCCGCCCAGCATCGCGATCTCGCGCACGATGGTGCCGGAGATGAACTGGTACTGGTCGGACGGGGTCAGGAACAGGGTTTCGACGTCGGGCAACAGGTAGCGGTTCATGCCGGCCATCTGGAACTCGTACTCGAAGTCGGACACGGCGCGCAGGCCGCGCACGATCACGCGCGCATCATGCTTGCGCACGAAATCCTTGAGCAGGCCACTGAAGCTTTCGACCTTCACGTTCGGATAGTGGCCGAGCACTTCGTTGGCGATTTCCAGGCGTTCGTCGAGCGAAAAGAACGGTTTCTTGTTCTTGCTGTCGGCGACACCGACGACCAGGGTGTCGAACAGACCCGATGCGCGACGCACCAAATCCTCGTGGCCGCGGGTCAGCGGATCGAACGTACCTGGATAAACGGCTACAACCATTGCGGCTCCCCTGGAGAAATGCACCTGAATAAGCGCGCATTATGCCTGAAAATTCGGCAGCCGCCCCAGGATGGGGCTGAAATTGCCGTGTTTTAGTGCAACTTCAGCAGGTGAAAGTAGACCATGCCGGCCTTGTCGCCACGCACCAGCTGCCAGCCCGACAGCCACTCCGGCGTACTGTCCTGTTCCGTTTCCGCGAACGGCAGGGCCGCACCCGCCTCCGCATACACCAGGCCGCCCTCCTTCAGCAGGCCGGCGCACAGCGGCAGGGCCTGGCTCAGGAAATCCTGTTGATAAGGCGGGTCCAGGAAGATCAGGTCGAAACGCTGGCCGCGCTGGGCCAGGTCGCGTGCGACGGCCAGCGCATCGGCACGCAGGATCCTGACGTTGTCGGCTTTCAGCTTTTCCTTGATGGTTTCGAGCTGGCGCACCACCGGCCCGAGGGTATCGATCATGGTGACGGAATGCACGCCGCGGCTGGCCGCCTCGAAGCCGAGGGCGCCGCTGCCGGCGAACAGGTCCAGGCAGTCGAGCTGGTCCCAGTCGCCGCCAGTCTGGTGGCGGATCCAGTTGAACACGGTCTCGCGCACGCGGTCGGGTGTGGGACGCAGGCCGAAGGCGTCGAGCACGGGCAGCGGCGTGCGTTTCCAGGCGCCGCCGATGATGCGCACCTGTTGCGGCGGGCCCGGGCGGCGGGGATACGAAGGTTTGTGTGAGGACTTCTTTTGCATGGCCGGACTATAGCATGCAGGTTGGCACGGGGTGCCCACCCTACGGCCGAGTCAGGTAGGGCGGGCATCCATGTCCACGATCGCGATTATTTCCCCTGCGCCAGGGCGTTGAAATCGTTGATCCAGCCCTGCATCCGCTTCTGCGCGTGCTGTTTCTGCTCCGGCGTGGTCAACTTGATCGCGGTCAGGATGAACTTCGAAGTGCTGTCCACATAGGCATCGTAGAAGGCTTTGCGCTCCGGCGCCTCCGTGCGGTCGAACATGTCGCGCAGCAGGTCGTGCACGGCCGACATGGTCTGTTCCTTGTTCAGCTTCTGGTCGTGCACGCGGCGCAGCAGGGCCACGATCTTCTTCTGGCGCAGCATGCGTTCCTGCAGGAAGACGTCGTTGTCCAGCGGACGCGCATCCGAGGCCCGGCGCAGCGCCGCTTCCTGGTCGCGGTTGAAGCTGCCGAGCCACAGCTCGAACTGGCTCATCGCCTTCTTGAAGCGGGCCTTGTGCTGATCCTCGACGCTGCCGCTCATGAACTCCTTGCGGAACTTGTCGTTATTCTTGGCAAACTTCTGCTCCATCTGGGCGATCTGGCCGGGCTTGATCGACATCGCCAGGTCGGCCAGCTGGGGCAGCGCCTTGAAGGCCAGCAGTTCGGTGCGCGCCTTGATGTCGCGGTAATCGGACAGCAGCTCGTCCTGGGTGACGTTGCCGTCGCCGAGCTGGCGCTGCATCTTGCCCAGCAGGCCGGCGTAGTCGCGCAACTGGGTCGCGCGGTGCCACTGGAACAGGTTGTCGATATCCTTCTTGACCCAGTCGGACTGGTCGCTGTCGAGGTCGACGTAAGCGTTCAACCACCAGTACAGCAAGGTATCGCCGTGGTTGTAGGTAAAGCGGATCGTGCTGCAACCTGCGGCAAGAACCATCAGCGCGACCAGAAACAGCAGGCGTGCGCGCTGGAACAGCGATTGGTGCGTGTTAAACTTTTTCATGTTATTCAACTACATTTTCTATTGAGAACGGCCTATGAACGTAGTCATCCTCGCCGCCGGCATGGGAAAGCGCATGCAATCCGCCCTGCCCAAAGTCTTGCATCCACTGGCTGGGAAGCCGCTGTTACAGCATGTCATCGACACGGCGCGCAGCTTAAAGCCGAGTAAATTATGCGTGATTTATGGCCACGGCGGCGCAGCTGTGCCGAGTGCGGTTCACGAATGGGGCCTTGACGCCGGCATCGTCATCGACACCGCCCTGCAGCAGCCCCAGCTCGGCACCGGCCACGCAGTGATGCAGGCCCTGCCTCTAGTCGACGAGAACGCGCCGACCCTGGTGCTGTACGGCGACGTGCCGCTGACCACCAGCGCCAGCCTGCAGCGCCTGGTCGAGGCCGCCGGCGACGACAAGCTGGCGATCCTGACCGTGGTGCAGGACAACCCCTTCGGCCTGGGCCGCATTATCCGCGAAGACGGCAAGATCGTGCGCATCGTCGAAGAGAAGGATGCCAACGAGGAAGAGCGCGCGATCAAGGAAATCAACAGCGGCATCATGGTGATCCCGACCAGGCACCTGAACGGCTGGCTGGGCGCGCTCAAGAACAATAACGCCCAGGGCGAATATTACCTCACCGACATCGTGGCCCAGGCGGTGGCGAACGGCGTGCCGGTGGTGTCGGCGCATCCATCCGCCGAGTGGGAAGTCGCCGGTGTGAACAGCAAGGTGCAGCTGGCCGAACTCGAGCGCCGCCACCAGCTGAACATCGCGAATGCGCTGCTGGAAAAGGGCGTGCACCTGCTGGATCCGGCCCGCATCGACGTGCGCGGCGAACTGATCTGCGGGCGTGACGTCTCGATCGACGTCGGCTGCGTGTTCGAAGGCCGTGTCGAACTGGCGGACGGCGTGACCATCGGCGCCAACTGCGTGCTGGTGAATACCAGGGTCGGCGCCGGCGTCCAGATCAAACCCTTCTGCCACCTGGAAGATGCGATCGTTGGCGACAAATCGCAGATCGGCCCCTACGCGCGCCTGCGCCCGGGTACCGAGCTGGCCGAAGATGTCCACATCGGCAACTTCGTCGAAGTGAAGAACAGCAAGGTCGCCGCCCACAGCAAGGCGAACCACCTGGCCTATGTGGGCGATGCCGACGTCGGTTCGCGTGTAAACATCGGCGCCGGCACCATCACCTGCAACTACGATGGCGCGAATAAATTCCGCACCGTGATCGAAGATGAAGCCTTCATCGGCAGCGATAGCCAGCTGGTGGCCCCGGTGCGCGTCGGCAAGGGCGCGACCCTGGGCGCCGGCACCACGCTGACCAAGGATGCGCCGGCCGGCAAGCTGACGATCTCGCGTCCGAAGCAGATGACGATCGAGAACTGGATGCGTCCGGTCAAGACGAAGTAATCCACCGGCTGCGCACAGTATAGCCACAGCTTGGCAACAGCTTGGGCACAGCCTGGTCCACCGGCTTTGCACAGGGTTTTCGCCCAGTCATCCACAAAGTCATCCACAGGCCCGTACGGTGATCCGACGGGCCTGTTGTCTTTATTGGTGTTTGTTTTATCAAGCTTTTCTTCTCTGGCGCTGGAAGCGGCTGCGGCATGATCGGGGTGTTGATTGCCGGGGTTATCCACAACGCATGAAACGGGTGCTCGTCCCCGTCGAGCGGCCGTTTTTGCGGCCGATGACACCCTCTGCTCACAAATTCGGCAATGTCACAATCTGTCCACAACCAACTGTGGATGAGCTGTGCATTACTTCGCCGATGGCAAAGTTTACAGGTAAACAGCTTATCCACATTATCCACAATCCCCTGTGGATGACTTGTGCGTGACCGTATTTTTACACCACGATACGGGTCTCGAACTTGCTGCGGAAGGTCGAGAAATAGGCTTTTACGTTACGCACGTTCTTATGCGTGGTGAACAGGCGGTGCGCCAGCGCGTGGTAGGCCGGCATGTCGGCAACCTGCACCACCAGCACGAAGTCGGGGCCGGGCGCGACCCGGTAGCACTGCAGCACCGCGGCGTCCTCTGCGACGACGCGTTCGAACTCCTCCATGCGGTCGGCGGCCTGCACGTCCAGCGTGATCTCGACGATGGCAGTCAGGCGCGCGCCCACCTTGTCCGGCGAGACGATCGCAACTTGCCGTTCGATAACACCGTTTTCGGTCAGCTGTTTGACGCGCCGCAGGCAAGTTGGCTGCGATACGTGTACCAATTCCGCCAATTCGGCGTTCGTATGAGATGCATCAATTTGTAGCGTATTTAAGATGCGACGATCAAGTTCGTCCAAGACATGGGGCTCTGTCGACATTTTTATAAAGATTTCTTTGAAATTTGAAAGAATATTTCACGTTAGATGGATCGTGAAATAATCTATCAAAAATGGTTGGATTCTGAAAGCTTATTTCATAACGTCTGCTCTACATTATTGACATCTGTTAATTTCTATTGGAGTCCAACCATGTGCGGTATCGTCGGAGCTGTAGCTCAACGCAACATTACCCCTATCCTGATCGAAGGTCTGAAGCGCCTTGAATACCGTGGCTACGATTCCTGCGGCGTTGCCCTGCACGTCGACGGCCGTCTGCAGCGTTCGCGCAGCACTTCGCGCGTGGCCGACCTCGAATCCCAGATCAAGGAAACCGAGCTGCAGGGCTTCACCGGCATCGCCCACACCCGCTGGGCCACCCACGGCGCCCCGGCCACCAAGAACGCCCACCCGCACTTCTCGCCGACCGAAGAGAACGCCCGTATCGCCCTGGTCCACAACGGCATCATCGAGAACCACGACGAGCTGCGCCGCGAACTGACGGATCTCGGCTACAAATTCACCAGCCAGACCGACACCGAAGTCATCGCCCACCTGGTCGACCACATGTACAACGGCGACCTGTTCGAGACCGTCCAGCAGGCCGTGAAACGCCTGCACGGCGCCTACGCCATCGCCGTATTCTGCCGCGAAGAGCCGCACCGCGTGGTGGCCGCGCGCCAGGGCTCTCCGCTGATCGTCGGCCTGGGCAAGGGCGAGAACTTTGTCGCCTCGGACGCGATGGCGCTGGCCGGCACCACCGACCAGATCATCTACCTGGAAGAAGGCGACGTGGTTGACCTGCAACTGGCCCGCTACTGGATCGTCGACGTCGACGGCCGCCCGGCCGAGCGCGAAGTGAAAACCGTGCACGCCCACACCGGCGCCGCCGAACTCGGTCCCTACCGCCACTACATGCAGAAGGAAATCTTCGAGCAGCCGCGCGTGGTCGGCGACACCCTCGAAGGCGTCACCGGCATCATGCCGGAACTGTTCGGCGACCAAGCCTTCCGCGTGTTCAAGGAAATCGACCGTGTGCTGATCCTGGCCTGCGGCACCAGCTACTACGCGGGCCTCACCGCCAAGTACTGGATCGAATCGGTGGCCAAGATCCCGGTGAGCGTCGAGATCGCCAGCGAATACCGCTACCGCGACAGCGTCCCGCACCCGCAGACCCTGGTGGTGACGATCTCGCAGTCGGGCGAAACCGCCGACACCCTGGCCGCGCTGAAGCACGCCCGCAGCCTGGGCATGGTCCACACGCTCACCATCTGCAACGTCGCCACCAGCGCCATGGTGCGCGAGTGCAAGCTGGCCTACATCACCCGCGCCGGCGTCGAAGTCGGCGTGGCCTCGACCAAGGCTTTCACCACCCAGCTGGCCGCGCTGTTCCTGCTGACCCTGACTCTGGCGCAAGTGAACGGCCGCCTGAGCGACGAGGAAGAGGCCACTTACCTGAAGCAGATGCGCCACCTGCCGGTCGCGCTGAGCTCGGTGCTGGCGCTGGAGCCGCAAATCATCGCCTGGGCCGAGGAATTCGCGCGCAAGGAAAACGCCCTCTTCCTGGGGCGCGGCATCCACTACCCGATCGCCCTCGAAGGCGCGCTGAAGCTGAAGGAAATCTCGTACATCCACGCCGAAGCCTACCCGGCAGGCGAGCTGAAGCACGGCCCGCTGGCGCTGGTGACCGAAGAGATGCCGGTGGTGACGATCGCCCCGAACGACGCCCTGCTGGAAAAGCTGAAGTCGAACATGCAGGAAGTCCGCGCCCGCGGCGGCCAGTTGTACTGCTTCGCCGACGTCGACACCCACATCACCTCGAGCGAAGGCCTGCACGTGATCCGTCTGCCGGAGCACTACGGCCTGCTGTCGCCGATCCTGCACGTGGCGGCGCTGCAGCTGCTGGCGTATCACACGGCGCTGGCGCGTGGTACCGATGTGGATAAGCCGCGTAATCTGGCGAAGTCGGTGACGGTGGAGTAAGAAGACAGCTTGTCCTGAACAGCAGCAGGCCGCGAACCCCACAGGTCGCGGCCTGTTTTTTTAATGTCCGAGTCCAGCCGGCGCGCGTCCAGCGAGTCGGCGCCATAACTTGAGATAGGCGGCAAACTCCCGCTTTTTCACGGCTACTCCGGCAACACCGAAGAATGATGGCTTGTAATGAGCCACTGCTCCCCATCCCATCGGTAAGTAAAGGTATAACGGGCCGGCACCACCTGCCCGGTCCTGTCGAAGGTGAAGGTGTACAGGCCGGCATCGACGGCGACGTTGCAGCCGAGGTAGATGCGGCGCAGGTCGATCTTGCCGGACGGTTCATTGAGCAGGAAAGTCTCGAAATACTCTTCTCTTTCCGCCGGCGTCAGCTTGGGCTGGTTGGACACGGTCGCCAGCAGGATGGCGTCGTCCGCATAGTTGGCGACGACCTTGTGCGGATCACCTGATTCCAGCGAGTCGTTCCAGCGGTCGAACAGGGCCGCGATCTTCTTTTCGGAGGTCGGCTTGCACTTTTCGGTGCGCGGTACGTGCGTATAGGTCTTCCCTGGCTGCGCCGGTTGCGAGGCGCAGCCGGCCAGCGCGAGGGCGGCAGCAAGAGCGAACAGCTTCATGGCGAATCTCCTTTCACGGGTTGTGCAGCCAGGGATCACTCATCAATTACCGGCCGATCATAGGGCTGTGCCTAACGGGTACCGGCTCGCTTGAATTTGTGTCGCCTAAACGCTGCAAACGCACTTGCAGCAGGCTGGGGACGCGAAAGAATCGCCGTTCAGAATGTTTCAATCGTGTTAATACATGACGGCGAGTTGTCTTAGAATCTGTCGCTAATTTCACGTAAAAAAATTACATCGAGCCACCACTGGTGCCGGCAATCGCCGGCAGACTGTTGCGCCGCCGCATGTTAAGCTGACACACTTATAGAGGGTGAATCGATGAACGAACTGGTCAAGACGGGCATTACCGGGCTGGACGAGGTACTGCACGGAGGCATTCCCCGCAATAACAACCTGATCGTCGAAGGTCCGCCCGGCTCGGGCAAGACCACGCTCGGGCTGGGCTTCATCTACCACGGCGCGCTCGACTACGACGAGCCGGGCGCCATCGTGTCCTTCGAACTCGATCCCGCCAAGCTGATGCGCGATGCCGCCGGCTTCAACTGGGACCTGCAGGGCATGATCGACCAGGGCAAGATCAAGATCATCCAGACCAGTCCGGCCGTGCTGCTGAGCGAGTTCCGCAGTGACGACGGCGCCTTCGCCGCCTCGCTCGTCGAGATGGGAGCCAAGCGCCTGCTGATCGACGGCCTGACGCCGCTGCGCCTGTACGCGGAAGTGAACGACATGCCCTTCCGCGAAGACGTGCACCTGCTGATCGAAGGCCTGACGCGTCTGGGCGTGACCACCATGGTCACGGCGGAAAAGGACGAATCGCTGACCGGCGTGCTGGCGCACGAGCGCTTCGTTTTCGACACCATCATTTCGCTCACGTTCGGCGAGGCAAGGCGCCGGGCGCACCGCCGCCTGAAGGTCACGAAGTCGCGCGGCCAGGATTTCATCGGCGGCAGCCACACCATGCGCATCGAACCGGAGATCGGTGTGCATGTGTACCGCCGTGCCCAGTCGCGCCCGGTCGCCTCGCCCGACCAGCCGACCTCGGAACGGCGCCTGTCGACCGGTTCGCCGGCCATCGACAAGATGATGGCTGGTGGTATCTACGAAGGATCGGTGACGCTGGTGAGCGGTATTTCCGGCACCGGCAAGACCGTGTTCAGCGTCCAGTTTTTGACCGACGCCATCAAGAATGGCCACAAGGCGCTGCTGGTCAGCCTTGACGAACATCCGCGCCAATTGATCCGCAACGCCAAGTCGCTCGGATTCGATCTGCAGGGCCTGATCGACGATGGCAAGCTCTTCATCCATTATGAGTCGCCGCTGGAACTCGAACTGGACGTGCACTTCGACCGTATCGTCAAGCTGGTCGAGCAGGAGAACATCGACTGTATCGCGCTCGATTCGGTGGCTGTGTATGAAATGACCAGTGCCGACGAGGTTGCCGATTACCTGTACGCGTTGGCGAGCTTCTTCAAGAACCGCCTGGCAACGACCCTGTTCAACTACGAAAGCCCGGAACTGCTGGGCGTGTCGCAGATCAGCGAGGAACTCAAGGGCTCGCACCTGGTCGACAACATCATCCTGCTCAACTACGTGGAAATCTCGACCGTGCTGCGGCGCGCGCTGGCCGTGCCGAAGGTGCGCGGCAGCCGCAATGTGCAAGTCACGCGCGAATACGAAATCGGCGTCGGCGGCCTGGTTCTGCTGGATGAAAACGGCAGCGATACCCAGGCCGTGCCGCAACTGCCGTTCTCGTCCTACTACGGATTGCTGTCGCGCTCGCCATCGCGCCAGAGCCCGGCCATCGAAGAAGCCGTGGCCAGCGGCAACCCTCTGCCCGACTCGGCGCGCATGCCGAACGAAAATCCCAGGTGATCAAGGCCGAACTGCCAGACAACACACCGGTCGACTGGAGCGACTGGCATACGCCGCTACGGCAGTTCACGGAAGCGACGGGCCTCGTCACGTCGGCCTATGACGCGGCAGGCGTGCGCCACATCGGTCCCCTGACGGGTTCGCGCATGTCGGCCTTGCTGGCGGAACGCTCGACCCTGTGGGCCGAGGACGGTCCCGGTACGGCTTTCGAGCGCGCGCTGGTGCAGCAGGCATGCGCGCAGGCGGATTCCGCATCCGGGCAATTCGGCGAAGGCTTCCGCGTGTGCGCCCAGCCGCTGCTGCTGCGCGGCCAGGTCTACGGCGTGCTGGTGTTTGGCTGGCGCTTCGCCGACTTCAGTTCACCGCTGGCCTGCGAGCGTATCGCCAAGCAGATCGGACTGGCTGGCCACCTGCTGTGGAACGAGGCGCGGCTCGATGCGCCCGTGTCCGACAAACGCATGAGCACCTATGCGGGTCTCCTGAAAACACTGTCGAGCACGCTCGACCGCCAGCGCGAAACCATCGATGACCTGACACGCGTAAACCGGACACGCGAACTGTTCCTGGCGGCGGTCTCGCACGAGATGCGCACGCCGCTCTCGGCGCTGTCGATGCGCATCGAAATACTGTTGCGCACGACTCCCGACCTGCCGCCCAAAGCGGTCAGCGGGCTCGAATCGATGCGCGTGCACGTGCGCCAGGAAGCCGGGATGGTCGAGGACCTGATCGACGCCGCGCGCACGCTGACCGGGCAGATGTCGATCACACGCACGCGTGTCGTGCTGGGACAGGTCTTGCGCGACGCCATCTCGACGGTGGAGCCCCATGCGCACGCCAAGCAGATCCAGATACGGGTGACGCCGGCCGATTACGGCGACCCTATCCGCTTCGATGCGGACGGGCGGCGCCTCCAGCAGGTCATCTGGAACCTGCTGTTCAATGCAGTCAAATTCACGCCGGTGGGCGGCGTCATCCGCATCACCATCCGGCGGCTCGATGGCATGGTCGAGATCGACATCACGGATTCCGGCCAGGGCATCGAAGCGGAAGACCTGCCGCACGTGTTCGGTGCCTTCAGGCTGCAGCAGCACGACAATGCCACCGGTCTCGGGCTCGGCCTGTATATCGCCCGCCGTATCGTCGAGCTGCACGAGGGCACGCTCAGCGTCAGCAGCGCCGGCCGCGGCCAGGGCGCCACCTTCTCCATTCGGCTGCCTGTCGTGGCAGAACTGCCTTCCAGACCTTAGATTAGGGTCACTTTTCTCCACGCTTTAGCCGCTGAGTTCGATCAAGAAGCCGTGGCAGCTTTGTCACGATAGTAGCTGATGCCGGAATCGCCAAAAAAGGGAAAGCCCATCTTCGGTAAGTCCGAATCGAAGTAGGAATATTCCGCTTCGTGCTCCGGTACACGCCTCAGACACGCAACGCGCATCGCGCATCGCAATTCATTTCAGGCAAAAGGAGAAACACCATGGAACATTCGTTCATCGAGGCTGACGCAAAGCTCGAAGCAAGTCCCGCGCAGACCAGGACCCTGGACACCATGATGGAGGACATGCGGAACATGCCGGCGCCCGCTCAGAATCTTTCGGCGCAGCAGCGCATGAAGCCCTTCCTGCCGACCATGCCCGCCGCCGACTATGCGGAGATGAAGGCCAGGCTGCAGGAAGCGGGGGCGACGGCCGACAAGCCCGCCGATGTGCACACCGCGCTGCATGCCGAAGCGCAGCCGCGCGTCCCGATCGTGCTGGTCGGACCGAATTTCCAGGGCGCCTCGAATGTCGACGGGCTCACGCCGCCCGACACCCATGGCGCGATCGGACGCGAGCATTTCGTCGAGGTCACCAATTCGCACATCGACATCTATGCGCGGGATAACCCGACCCAGCGCACCAGCATTTCGCTGGCGTCCTTCTTCGGCTACACCGCCCAGATCCTGTTCGATCCGCGCGCGGTGTACGACACCACCTGGAACCGCTGGATCGTGACCGCCGTCGCCTTCCAGGAGTCGGCCACGCGCCAGCTGTATTTCATCGCCGTCTCGACCTCGTCGAATGCGGCGGGTCCGTATTTCATCTATGGACTGAACGTCACCTTCGCCGCGGGCGACTTCTGGGATTATCCACAGCTCGGCATGGACCAGGATTCGATCATCCTGACGGCGAATATCTTCGCCGCCTCCGGCGGCTTCCGCGGTGCCGACATGTTCGCCGTCGCCAAGGCGCGCCTCTACAACGGCCTGGGCTTCGCGGTGCCCGTGTTCACCGGCCTGCGCGGCACGCTGGCGCCGCCGAACGTCCTCGACCAGAACGCGCGCACCTACCTCGTCGCGGCGGCGGGCGGCAGCGCACTGAGCCTGTACACCCTGACCAACTCGAGCCGGCCGAACGGCATCCAGCTGAGCGGGCCGGTGAACGTCGCCGTGGCCGCGTATTCGGCGCCGCCGGACGCGCCGCAGCCCGGCACCGGCGCGCTGCTCGATACCCTCGACGGCCGCTTCGTCAATGCCAGCACGCAGATGGGCAACTCCCTCTGGCAGGTGCACACGATCAACCTGGTCGGCTATGCCGCCCCCAGGTTTTACGAGATCAATACCGCCACCAACTCGATCATCCAGAGCGCCTTCTTCTTCGGCACCTCGACCTCCTACGATTTCAATGCCTCGATCGCGGCGAACGCCGGCGACGATATCTTCGTGACATGGACGATGACGGACCCGAGGAACGGCACCAATGCCCAGGTGCGCTTCTCCGGCTACGACCATAACGACGGCCTGCCGTATATCCTTGGACCGGGCACGGCGGCATTCACGAGCCCGACCTGGTACGGCGGCGGCCGCTGGGGCGATTACTCGGCGGTGACGCTCGACACCCGCAACGCCAGGCGCGCCTGGCTGGTCAACGAGTATGTGCAGAGGAACCAGGACTGGACCAGCCGCATCGTCGGCTTCGGCTTCGCTACTTAGCACCTGTGCTCAGCGGATACCGCTGTCGACAACGATGCGGACAGCGGTGTAGCGCTTCTTTTCCACGGTCACGGTCTGCGGGGGCGCCCGCGGGCCGGCCACGTCCGGCTCGGCATGCAGGACATAGGTGCCGGGCGGGAGGTCGGCCCGGAAGCGCCCGTCGGGACCGCTCCGGCATTCGGTCACCGTGCGGCCGCTCTCATCCATGATGCGGATGCCGGCCGCGTAGGGGCGATGGGTGGGTATCCCCGGCCCTTCGACCGGACTGACGGGGCGGAGGATGACTTCGCCCGCGATGCCGCTGGAGGCGTTCATGAGCTTGCCTATTGTCCCTTGACGATCTTCCAGATGCCGCTCGCGGTCAGCACATACAGCTCGCCCTGCCCGTCCCGGCCGAACGATTGCACCTGGCCGGGCTTGGCGATGTTCCAGTCGCGCTGTTCGGAGACGGCCAGGCCGGAGGCAAGGAAGCTGCGCACGAAACCGGCGCAGTAATCGGAATAGAAATAGCGCCCGGCCAGCTCCGGGATCGCCGTCCCGCGGTACACGAAGCCGCCCGTGATCGCGCACGGACTGCCGGGATCGGCATGGCTGTACTCGAGCACCGGCAGCGCCAGGCCGCTGCGATTGCAGCTGGGCGCCTGGTAGCAGGTGCTGCCTTCCATGACTTTCCATCCATAGTTCAGCCCGCCTTGCGACGCCGGCGCCAGGTCGACTTCCTCGCGCAGGTTCTGGCCGACGTCGGCGATGTAGAGCTTGTCGGCATCGAAAGCGAAACGCCAGGGGTTGCGCAGGCCGTTCGCCCAGATCTCGGGCCGTACGTCCGCCTGGCCAAGATAGGGATTGGTGGATGGGATCCGGTAGGGCAGTGCAGAGCTGGCGCCGCTCACGTCCAGGCGCAGCATCTTGCCCAGCAGCGAGCCCAGGTTCTGCGCATTGCCGTTCGGATCGCCTTCGGAACCGCCGTCGCCGGTGCCGAGGTAGAGATAGCCGTCGGGACCGAAGGCGACCAGGCCGCCGAAGTGATTGATATAGGTCGGGTGCGGGATCTGGATGATGGCGAGCGCCGACGCGGCATCCGCGCGGTTGGGATCGCCGGACACCGTGTAGCGCTCGACCACGATGTCGTGATTCGCATTCGTGCGGTAGACGTAGAAGCGGCCGTTGGTCGCATAGCCGGGATCGAAGGCCATCGACAGCAGTCCGCCCTCGCCGGCGACGTCGGTGACGCTGCGCAGGTCGAGGAAGGGCTGGGCCAGCAGGCTGCCGCCCTGCATGACCAGGATGCGGCCGGCGCGTTCGACGATGAACTGGCGCGCGTCGCCCGGCGGTGTGGTGAGGAAGGTGGGACTGGACAGGTTACTGGCGAAGGGGGCCAGCGCCAGGGTGAGGGCGGCGGACGGCGGTGCGGGAGGCAGCACCGGTGTGCCGCCGCCGGAGGTACCGCCACCGCCGCCGCAGGCGGTCAGCATTAGGGACAAGGGTATAAGGATGCGCCAGGAAAGCATGGGAGCCTCCGGATCGGTCGCCAGACTCGCGTTGCCGCAGGATGAAGCAAACCTGCCACTGGCGGCGCGCGCTTGACGCCGAAAAGCGCGAAAGGGTGGTGTCCGCCTGAAAAGCGGTGCATAATATGGCGCTTGTCTTCTGTCTTATATAAGACTTGGCCATGCGGCAAAATGATCCGCCTGGCGAAAAGCTCCTCGCATCGGAGTAGATCGGTTAGGATCATCGCCTGACATCATCGCCTGATGGCGTGCGCGATCCGCGAGCCCAGACAGTTGATATCTTTTTAGTATTAGTTTCCCTTACCTTCGCGAACACCGAGGAAAAAGCGTATGAGCAGCGATTCGACCATCATCTACACCCTTACCGACGAGGCGCCCCTGCTGGCCACCCACGCCTTCCTGCCCGTCATCAGCACCTTCACCAAGCCCGCCGGCATCACCATCCAGGAAAGCGACATCTCGGTCGCTGCCCGTATCCTGGCCCAGTTCCCCGAGCGCCTGACGCCGGAACAGCGCGTGCCCGATGCCCTGAGCGAGCTGGGCAAGTTGACCCTGACGCCGGAAGTCAACATCATCAAGCTGCCGAACATCAGCGCCTCGGTAGGCCAGCTGACCGCCGCGATCAAGGAGCTGCAGGGCAAGGGCTACAACCTGCCCGACTACCCGGCCGATCCGAAGACCGACGAAGAAAAAGAGATCAAGGCCAGGTACGGCAAGTGCATCGGCTCGTCCGTGAACCCGGTCCTGCGCGAAGGTAATTCCGACCGCCGCGCACCGAAGGCGGTCAAGGAATACGCCCGCAAGAACCCGCACTCGATGGGCGAATGGTCGCCGGCCTCGCGCACCCACGTGTCGCACATGACCCACGGCGACTTCTACCACGGCGAGAAGTCGATGACCCTCGACCGCGCCCGCGACGTCAAGATGGAACTGCTGACCAAGAGCGGCCAGACCATCGTGCTGAAGCCGAAGGTCTCCCTGCAGGACGGCGAGGTCATCGATTCGATGTTCATGAGCCGCAAGGCCCTGCTGGACTTCTACGAACAGCAGATCGAAGACGCGCGCAAGACCGGCGTGATGTTCTCGCTGCACGTGAAGGCGACCATGATGAAGGTCTCGCACCCGATCGTGTTCGGCCACGCCGTGCGCATCTTCTACAAGGACGCTTTCGCAAAGCACGGCGCCCTGTTCGACAGCCTGGGCGTGAACGTCAACAACGGCATGGCCGACCTGTACAACAAGATCGCCACCCTGCCGGATTCGCAGCGCGAAGAGATCATCCGCGACCTGCACGCCTGCCAGGAGCACCGTCCGGAACTGGCCATGGTCGACTCGGCCAAGGGCATCACCAACTTCCACTCGCCGAACGACGTGATCGTCGATGCGTCGATGCCGGCCATGATCCGTGCCGGCGGCAAGATGTACGGCGCCGACGGCCGCCTGAAGGAAGTCAAGGCCGTGCTGCCGGAATCGACCTTCGCCCGCATCTACCAGGAGATCATCAACTTCTGCAAATGGCATGGCGCCTTCGATCCGAAGACCATGGGCACCGTTCCGAACGTGGGCCTGATGGCGCAGCAGGCCGAGGAATACGGCTCGCACGACAAGACTTTCGAGATCCAGGAAGACGGCGTCGCCAACATCACCGACCTCGCCACCGGCGAAGTCCTGATGTCGCAGAACGTCGAGAAGGGCGACATCTGGCGCATGTGTCAGGTGAAGGACGCACCGATCCGCGACTGGGTCAAGCTGGCCGTCACCCGCGCCCGCAACTCCGGCATGCCGGCCGTGTTCTGGCTGGACCCGTACCGCCCGCACGAGAATGAACTGATCAAGAAGGTCAAGACCTACCTGAAGGATCACGACACCACGGGCCTGGACATCCAGATCATGTCGCAGGTGCGCGCGATGCGCTACACCCTGGAGCGCGTGGCCCGCGGCCTGGACACCATCTCGGTGACCGGCAACATCCTGCGCGACTACCTGACCGACCTGTTCCCGATCCTGGAACTGGGCACCAGCGCCAAGATGCTGTCGATCGTTCCGCTGATGGCGGGCGGCGGCATGTACGAAACCGGCG
Organism: Massilia sp. 01N410; assembly: GCF_056399665.1. Classification (NCBI taxonomy): domain Bacteria; kingdom Pseudomonadati; phylum Pseudomonadota; class Betaproteobacteria; order Burkholderiales; family Oxalobacteraceae; genus Massilia; species Massilia sp. 01N410. Next base: position 19,365 of record NZ_JBFTRV010000020.1, read on the forward strand.
CCGGCGGCTCGGCACCGAAGCACGTGCAGCAGCTGACCGAAGAAAACCACCTGCGCTGGGATTCGCTGGGCGAGTTCCTGGCACTGGCGGTGAGCCTGGAAGACATGGGCATCAAGACCGGCAACGCGAAAGCCAAACTGCTGGCCAAGACCCTGGACGCCGCCACCGGCAAGCTGCTGGACAACCGCAAGTCGCCGTCGCCGAAGACCGGTGAACTCGACAACCGCGGCAGCCAGTTCTACCTGTCGCTGTACTGGGCCCAGGAACTGGCGCAGCAAGCCGAGGATGCCGAGCTGGCCGCCTTCTTCGCGCCGCTGGCCAAGACCCTGGCCGAGAACGAGCAGAAGATCGTGGCCGAGCTGCTGGAAATCCAGGGCAAGCCGGTCGACATCGGCGGCTACTACCAGCCGGACAACGCCAAGGTGAAAGCCGTGATGCGTCCGAGCGCGACCTTCAACCAGGCACTGGCTTCGGCTGCCTGATAGAAGCAGGTTCTCCACGGAGGACCGGGCCCTTGAATACCTTAGGGCCGCGCTCTTGAATCCGTCGTCCCCGCGCAGGCGGGGATCCAAGTTTTGTTCGCGCTATGAAAGCGCTTGCAAACTTGGGTCCCCGCTTCCGCGGGGACGACGCTTTTTTGGGGATGAACACATGATGATCGGTGCAGGACTCGGGCAGGTGCTGGCGCTGGCGGACGGCGCGCCGCATGCCGAGGCCATCGCCGGCGTGGGCCTGGCCGGCGAGCGCCATGCCGATCCGCTGTCGCCGCGCCAGGTGCTGCTGGCCGGCGCCCCGGCCTATGCCGATTTCAAACTGCCCACGCAGGCGCTGGGCGAGAACCTGCTGGTCGACTTCGACACTTCGCAGCTGGTCTCCGGCAGTGTGCTGCGCATCGGCGACGAGATCCTGCTGCGGCTGATGTTCCAGTGCGAAGCCTGCGGCCACCTCGATGCCTTCCAGGCCGGCGTGGCGGCGCGGATCGGCCCGCGCCGCGGCGTGCTGGCGCGCGTGCTGGCCGGCGGCGTCATCCGGCCCGGCGACCGCATCCGCGACCTGGGCCGCATGCTGCCGGCCTGGGATGAGGACTGGCGCCTGCGGGTGGCCCGGGTGCTGCGCGCCGTGCCGGACGGGATGGTGCTGAGCCATGCCAGGCTGGCGCGCCTGGCCGGGGTGCAGTCGAGCTACTGCCGCGCCTTCCCGCGCCTGGCCGCAAATCTGGGCCTTGCCGGCAAGGCGGTGTCGGGCCAGGCCGCGGCAGGCCTGCGCTGCTGGGATGGGGAAGGCCTGTTCGACGACGAGGGCGGCTACAGCGAATTCAGTTCGTAACGCACGTCGCGGCGGTCCGCGTGCTGGGGACCGTCGACCAGATAGGCATCCCAGCCCAGGCGGCCGATATGGGTGCCATCCCGCAGGGTGACCTCGCGCACGTCGGCCGCGCGCAGCACCAGTTCCACTTCGTATTCGAGGGTCACGCCGGTGAACAGGGTCAGCAGGGAGTGCAGGGCTTTCGCCGCCAGGCCACCGGGCAGGAAAGCGCCGAAGCTGGCGCGGTCCAGCGGTCCGATCACGAGGCGCAGGCGCAGGTCGCGCTGCCACACGCGCACGCCCGCCATCGCACCGGCGCCCAGCACGGCGGTGGCCTGGCCGAGGATGGTCTGCTGCGCGGGCGGCACCTCGTACCATTGGCCGACGAACTGTTCGGCCGCCACCGGCTGGCCGAAGTATTCGCTCAGCACGCGCGCGAGCTGGCTGCTGGAGGCCGGCCGGTGCCGGATCGCGGCGGCGAAGTAGCCGACCGATTCGTCGAGCACCGCGCCGTTGTGTCCTTGCGCCAGGCGCTGGCGCAGCGCGGCATTGCCGAAGCCGGCCAGCCCGAGCAGCAGGGGCAGGAAGCTGTCCCTGCCCTCGAGCTGGTATTTGAAGGGCAGCCGGTATTTGCGCCAGGCTTCGTAGAACAGGGCCAGCGAGCGGTTCGAGAAGGTGTCGAGGAAGGCGCGCGGGCCTTCGTCCTTGTGGCGCTGCTCGTGCTCGGCGATGCGTTCGTTGTAGTGGGCCGGCAGCACGCCGTTGCAGCCCAACAGGCCCATGAAGGCGGGCGTGAGGTGGACGTGGCGCAGGCTTTCGTCGTCGTGGGTCTCGAGGTGGATGGCTTCGAGCTGGCTGGCCGGGAAGCCGTGCGAGGTCGAGTTCCGGAAGCGCAGCACCTGCGCCACCGGGTCAAGCCGGGACTGGCGCTGGCGCCTGAGCCAGAGCTCGAGCAGGCGCACCGCCTGGAAGTATTCGAAGCGCCAGGGTTCCTTGAACAGGCGCTCGATTACAGCAGGCTCGAATCGCCGCTTCTTGGCGAACATGCGAGTAGCTCCTCTCCGGTCTTGTGCGAGACGATGGTCAGCCTGGTAAAGCTGTTGGCGTGGACGTAGAGGGCCAGGAAGCGCTCGATCAGGTGGGCGAAGGCGTGGATGCCGCTGCCGACGAAGGCTTCCTCGTCGATGGTCAGGCGCACCTCGACCCCGCGCACCAGGCAGGTGAACGGATTCCCCGGCAGCCAGGCGCTGGCGGCCTTTTGTTCGATGCCATTGATGCCGGCGATCTGGCGCTGCGAAGAGGCCGAGCGCGGCAGGTCGTACAGGGCCAGCATCTCGCGGAAGGCGTCGATGCCGTCCGAGGTCAGCGACAGGTGGTTCAGCGACAGGTGGGAGATCAGGCGCCAGTGGGTGCCGCGTCCGTGCTCGAAGCGCCAGGAATTGGTGGGCTTGCGCAGGAAAACGATCGACTTCACGCTGGATCCGCCTTCGAGGAACAGGTCGCCGCCGCGCTGGCCGTAGGCGAGCTGGGAAGGCAGGTCGCGGTTGGTGCAGATGAGTTCGAGGTTCAGCGTGTCGGTCTCCACCGCGGCGGGATCGAAGTCGATGTCGACGATCGTGATCTGGGTCTCGAAGCCCGGGCTTCTGTCGCGCAGGGTCTCGTCGCGCCGCAGGGCCCAGTAATGGCCGCCGATCGAAGGCGCCTGCGCATGCTTGAGCGAATAGAAGGGCTGGTATTCGATGATGGATTCGCCCTGCGGCGTCTGGCGCACCAGCGAGACCGACTCGATCGTCTGCACCTCGTAGGCGAAGGCGCGGCGCCCATCGGCCAGCACAGGATAGCTGGCGCTGGCATGGGTCAGGCGGATCGGCTCTCCCTTCTGGCGGAACAGGTTGACCACCGGGGTGCAGCCGAGCAGCACGTTGTTCGTCGACAGCGTCTCCAGCATGCGCGCGGTGTTCGAATCGGCGCGCAGGCCGGACAGCGCCAGGTGCAGGGTGAGCGTCCTGCTCCCCGCCGGCAGCGCGCCCGCCAGCGCGGCAAGGTCGATGTCGAAGAAGTTGAATTTTTCGGGGAAGCAGAAGTACTCGGTCAGCAGCCGGTAGGCGGGATGGGAACGCGCCGGAAAGTCGATCAGGGCATCGTCGTCGTCGAAGCCGGCGGCATGGATCGGGATCGCGTCCAGCGGCACCCAGCGTCCGCTGCGGTCGGCTTCGGCCCAGGCGCCGACGGTGCGCATGAACAGCGCATCGCGCAGGGCCGCGCAGAACGAAGGCTCGCCGTCGATGAACACGCGCAGCCGCGCCAGCTGCAACTGGCCGGGCGCCTGCTCGCCGGTTGCGGCGATGCTGAGCTTGAGGCCGGCGCCGGCGCCGCCCGGCAGCCTTACCGCTTCCGGGCAGCGGATGATGGCGGAAAACGATGCCTCGGCGAGTTCCAGCGGCGCCACGCAGACCGGGTAGACGGTGCGGAAGGTGCAGGCGGCGCCGCGCACCGGCCGGGTATTCAGCTGGGTGCCGCGCGGGATGACGCTGGCGCCGGTCTGCTGCGCGGCGGCGGCGGCGACGTCCATGCGTGCGATCGAGCACGAGGGGAAGGGCCGCAGGTAGTGCGGATACAGCACCTCGAACAGCGCCTCGGTGAACTCGGGATAATCGTCGTCGAGGCGCTTGGCGATGCGCGCGTTGAGCAGCGCGAAGGACTCGATCATGCGCTCGATGTGCGGGTCCTCGCATACCTCGCCGCTGATCAGGAGGCGGCCGGCGATCTTCGGATAGCGTTCCGCGAAGTCGCGCAGGTTGCGGCGCAGGTAACCGAGCTCGCGCTCGTAATACGGCAGTAGCAGTTCCACCTCAGGCTCCCACCGGCGCGGACGCGGACGGCGCCGCCACCGCCGTCCGTCCTGCCTTGCTGATGCTGTACTGGAGCGTGGAGCGCTGCAGCACGGCGTCGAAGTTGACCGGCTCCTGCGAGCTGCTGGCCACCAGCAGCGCCGTGATCGAGAAATTCAGGCGGTTCACCGCGCCCTCCCTGATCTCGAGCGAGGCTTTCACGTTGCGCAGGCGCGGTTCGTGGCGCCCGATGACCTGTTCCAGGCAGGTGCAGATATGGGCGCGGTCGGTGGGGCTGGACAGCGAGCGGTCGGCGAAGTCGCTCAGGCCGTAGTTCAGGATCGAATTGCTGCATTCGGGGTAGTCCTCGAGCAGCGCTTCCGGGATCACGGCACGGGTGTTCAGCAGGGCCTCGAGGTCGCGCGCGACCGCATCCTTCAAGTCCTCGGCCGAGATCCGCGACACCGTGGCGCTGCCGGCGCCACGCGTCGGCACACCGAGCAGGCGGTCGAATAAACCAGGCGTGAAACCCTTCATCGGCATCCCCTCGCGTGATCCAGCCGAGAGTCTTACATAGACGCCGCCGAAAAAATAGTTCAGTTGGGAAGGCGCTACCAAAACATTGAGCGGGAGCAAGACCCAACCGGGTTCCCGTAAAAAGGGCGCCACGAAAAAGCTATGGTTGTGGACTCGACAGGAGGGAACGCGACATGAACAGCAAGGTACTTTGGGGCGAGGGCCTGCTGCTGCGTCCGCAGCACTTCCAGCGCCAGGACCAATACCACGAACACCGTCTCTACAAGAGCATCGATGCCGTTCATCCCTATGCCTGGGGCGTGGAGCGGCTGGAAGTCGACCGCGATGCCCTCGGCAGCAACGTGCTGCGCATCCTGGCGCTGGCGCTGCGCTTCCAGGACGGCGAACTGGTCGACGCGCCGGGGCCCGACGAGCTGCCGCCCACGGTCGACCTGAACCTGCTGCAGTCCCGCCACAACCAGCAGAGCGTGACCTATTACGCCGCCCTGCCGGGACTGAAACCCTTCAGCGGCAACTTCGTTCCGCCCGGCGAGGACAGCACCACGGCCCGCTTCGTGCAGGCGAACCAGGAGACGCCCGACCTCTACACCCAGGCCTCCCCGGCCCAGCTGGCCTACCTGAAGAAGACGGTGCGCCTGGTGGCCGAGTTCGAGCCGCGCGATGCCTATACCTGTTTCCCGCTGCTGCGCTTGCGCCGCGCCGCCGCCGGCGGCTTCGAACTCGATCCGGGCTTCGTGCCGCCCAGCCTGTCGGTCGGCGCCGCGCCGATCCTGCACCTGCAGCTGCGCCGCCTGCTGGACGCGCTGCAGGCCAAGGTCAGCGCCCTGTACGGCCACCACCGCGAGCCGAGCCGCAACGTGATCGAGTTCCGCTCCGGCGACATGTCCTCGTTCTGGCTGCTGCACACGACCAGCACGGCCTGCGCGGCGCTGACCCACTATCTGCACCACCCGGACCTGCATCCCGAGCGCCTGTACGAGCAGCTGCTCGCCACCGCCGGCGCCCTGATGACCTTCTCGAAGAGCTGGACCTTGGCCGACCTGCCGCCCTACCAGCATGCGGATCCCGGCCCGGCCTTCCTGAAGCTCCACCAGATCGTGCGCGAGCTGCTCGATACCGTGATCTCGTCGAAGTACTTCGCCATCGTCCTCAGCGAGGTGCGACCCAGCTACCACCACGGCATGCTCGACTCGGGCAAGATCGACGACAAGACCACCTTCTATATCGCCGTCTCGGCCGACATCCCGGCGCTGGAGCTGGTCGATACGGTGCCGCTGCGCTTCAAGGTCGGCGCTCCCGACGACGTCGAGAAATGCGTGCTGTCCGCCCTGCCCGGCGTGCGCCTGCAGTACGCGCCCCAGCTGCCGGCAGCGGTACCGGTGCGCCCCGACACCTGCTACTTCGTGCTCGAATCCAAAGGGCAGATGGTCGAGCGCATGCTGCAGGCGCAGTCGGTGTCGATCTACGTGCCGTCGGGGATGAAGGAGCTCAAGCTCGAACTGCTGGCGGTGGCGGCCTGAGATGGGTAGCGTCTTCGGCGAAGGACTGAGGCAGCACGCGCGGCTCATCACGCTTGCGAGCGCACAGGATGGCGATCTGCCCGAATCGCTGGTGGTGGAGCGCTTCACGGGCCGTGAGGGCGTCAACGAACTGTTCTGCTTCGACATCGATGCGCTGAGCGTGTCGGCCGATCTCGAACTGTCGCCCTTCATCGGCGAATCTCTCAGCGTGGCGATCCTGCAGCCGGACGGCAGCCGGCGCGCCTGGCACGGCCTGTGCACCCAGGCTTCATGGACGGGCGCGGACGGCGGCATGGCGCGCTACCGCCTGCGGCTGGAGCCGGCGCTGTCCCTGCTGGCGCTGCGCCGCGACAGCTACATCTTCCAGGACAAGAACGCGCGCGACATCGTCACCGAACTGCTGATGGATTATCCACAGCTGCGCTTCGACTTCGACCTGACGCAGCCGCTGTCCACGCGCCCGGTCTGCACCCAGTACCGCGAGAGCGATCTCGCCTTCTTCATGCGGGTACTGGCCTCGGAGGGCCTGAGCTGGCGCTTCGAGCACGACCAGGATGGACACCGCCTGCTCATCTTCGACGGCAAGGCGCCGGCGCCCGCGACGCCGGGCGGCGACACCATCCGCTTCCACGGCGTGCGCGCCACCGAGCAGGACGACAGCATCGACGTCTTCGGCGCGCGGCGCCAGGTCGCGGCCAATGGCGTCGCCATCAGCAGCTGGGATCCGTCGCAGCTGATGGCGCCGGGCGCGGAGCAGCAGTCCCACCTGGATGCCGGCGAGCTGCCCGGGATGGCGATCTATGACGGCAGCGGCGAGCGCATCGCAGCCAGCAGCGACGAAGCCGGCCGGCACTGCCGGCTGATGCTGCAGGCGCTGGAGCTGGACAACAAGCGTTTCGAAGGCGCGGGCTCGGTGCGCCGGCTGGCGGCCGGGTACGCGTTCAACCTGAGCCAGCACGAGCGCTATCCGGAGGGAGAGAACGCCTTCGTCGTGCTGTGGGTGCGCCATCAGGCGCGCAACAACCTGCGGCCGGCCGGTATCGACGGCATCTACCGCAATACCTTCGCATGCGTGCGCGACGTGGCCGCCATCATCCCGGATGCGGTGACCGCGCCGCAGCCGTGCACCGCACCCGGACCGCAGACGGCGCTGGTGGTCGGCCTGCCCGATGCGGTGGCGACCACCACGCGCGACCACCAGGTGAGGATCCAGTTTCCCTGGCAGCGCGGGCGCAATCCGAACCCCGGCGGCCTGGCCCACAACAGCGACCCCGAAGGCTGCGCCCCCGGCGACGACAGCTCGGGCACCTGGGTGCGCGTGGCGGAAGCGCTGGCGGGGCCCAACTGGGGCACGCAGTTCACGCCGCGCATCGGCACCGAAGTGCTGGTCGACTTCATCGAAGGCGACATCGACCGCCCCGTGATCGTCGCCCAGCTCTACACCGGATCGGACCCGCCGCCGTTCGCGGCCGGCGTCGATTCCGGCATCAAGCATGCGGGCGTGCTGTCCGGGATCCACACCCATAACTTCGACGGCGGCGGCTGGAACCAGTGGCAGCTCGACGACACGCAGGGCCAGCTGCGCATGCGCCTGGCCACCAGCAGTGCGGCGACCCAGCTGAACCTCGGCTACCTGGTCGACCAGCCGCCCGGCTCGGCCCAGCGCGGACGCTTTCGCGGCAGCGGCTTCGAACTGCGCACCGATGCCTGGGCCGTCCTGCGCGGCGGCGAAGGCGTGCTGCTGTCGACCAGTGCGCGTGCCGAGGGCGCGTCGACCCAGATGGATGCGGCAGAGGCGCTCTCGCTGTTCAAGGGCGCGCGTTCGCTGAACGATGCGATGGCCGGCGCGGCCTCCCAGCAGCAGGCCTTGTTCAGCAAGGAGGCGGCGCAGGCGCAGGCGGACTTCATCGAGCAGATCGATCCGCAGGCGAAAGGCAGGTATGCCGGCGCGGTCGGCGGACAGCCGGCCTTGAAAGCACAAGCGGGCATGCGCGAGCTGGATGCGGAGCAGCCGGTGGAAAAGTTCGGCGCGGCGATCGTGCTGATGGATGCGGCCGCCGGCATCAACTGGGCGACGCCTGCCTCCACCGTCATCTACGCCGGACAGCAGCTGCACTGGACCACGCAATCGAACCTGCACATGACGGCGGCGCATACGGTGTCCTCGGTGGCCGGCCAGGCCGCAGGCCTGTTCACGCACGGCGGCGGCATCCAGGCTATCGCCGGCAACGGGCCGGTGTCGCTGCAGGCGCATACGGACCAGCTGGAGATCCTGGCGGAAGGGGCGGTGACGGTCATTTCCGTCAACGACGGCATCGAGATCAAGGCCAGGGACAAGATCGTGCTGCAGGCGGGGCCGGCGACGGTGACGCTGGCGGGTGGGGATATTACGTTTGCCTGCCCAGGGAAGTTCAGTGTGAAGGGTGGGCAGCATTTGTTTGAGGGCGGGGCAAACAAGGCTGCAGAGTTGCCGCAGTTACCTGATTGAGCTGGCACGACCAATAACTTCATTGCGCTCAACTATCGTGGTGTGGATGGTGAAGCGATGTCGGGCGTCGGTTACAAAATCAAGTTCGAAGCTCCAGGTACTACTATTTATCGGATCGTAGATCCTACGTCGAAAGACAACCGCATCTGTTGGATGACTGAAACAGAGTTCAGAAAACTGAAATCAAAAGACGATTGGCGTCGCCGTTTTGCTGTTTGGGCGAACTGGAACAGCAATGGTGAATTCATCACTTACACTGTCCTACCGGGTCCTAGATTGAATGTTTGGGAAGGAATAACAGCATCTCAAACAATGAAAAATACAAACTATGTCCTCGAGGGCGGTGCTATTCAACTCGTCGTCGATCCGTCTCACCTGGAAAAATTACATATTTCTCCCAGGCAGAAGACGGGATCGGGATATGACGATTGGGAGCAGCAAATGGCTTGATTGGTGTGCTTGTGCAAAAGAATAATTGGGCGATATAGAGAGGGAACATGGCCATCCAGATCAATCCGCAAGAAATACATTTGCTGGAGCGTTATAGCTCTTTGGAATATTTTGCGGAATTACGCGGTACATGGGGAAAAATGGTAAGACATGTTGAATCATGCTTGCAATTATATTTATCGAATCTCCCTTCAAAATATCGATCAATGCCGTTTTCGGAACAGCCAGATATCGTCTGGGACCATCGTATATTGCCGAATGTTCGTGATACGTTGAAGGGCCTGTGCACAGGATTCATTATGCTAAGTCATGGCGATGCCGATGGTCTTCGTTATGCTCATGGTCCAGTTAATGACGCCATAGGACAGAGACGGGACTATTCAACTGACTGGATGTCGGTTGAAGAGCGTGAGCTTTACGATAGACTTTTAACGGAAGCAGCAAAGCGAGCAGGGTATATCACGGCTACGGAAGGCGCGTACTGGAGGCCCTTGGAGTTATCGAATTATTTAGACTTAACAGAGCCCTTAGACCTTCCAGGCCAATGGCCGGCGTACCGTGTCAATCAAAAAATTTCGGTGCAAACTGGAGCCAAGACGCCTCAAAACGGTATCTATGTTCCCGATTTGCCGAATAGTTGCGCTCAGTTTTTGAGCGCTAACCATACACAATCTCCTCAAGCCTATGTGATTGCTGGTTTTCGTGACCTTTTGGATCCGAAAGACTTAAGAAAATATGGCGAAGAGCCCTGTCTTGAAAAAAAGGATTGCACTTGGTATCTGGTAGAGCGCGCACAGGATTCATACGAAACTCAGAAATCCGAAGCCATCAATTCCGCCCAACTTGTACGTGTCGCGGCCGGACAGTCATGTCCTGAAGCTGGATTCTATTTTACTCCTGCGCGTCTTGACTCCAGAAAGCTATTTAAAAAAGGTGATGTGATGCCGGAAACTTGGTACCGAATATGGAGCAACGATATGGCAACGAGACGTTAATCAAGTTAACGCCAGTAAAACAGCGGCGTCGTTGCCGTGGCGGGCGAAATCTGCGCTTACTAATATGTTACGCCATAGCGCAGATCGCGATTTTTGCGAAAGTTACCAAGAACTAATCCGTTTTCGTCAGTTCCAGACCATCGACGACCATTTTCCACCCATTGCCATCCTTGTAAGGCGGCTTACTCACCACAAAGGTCGTTGTGATTGGTCCAAGCCCTACTTCGAAATTGTCTCCATCGAACCCCTTGAGTGGACCGTCAACTGAGGTCGTGCCACCGTCCTTTAAACGCTTGTACTTGACGGAACCATCTTGCGTAATCAGTAGATACATCGCTTTTTCTTGCCACTCACCGATATATAAGGATTTTTCTTTTGGAATTGGTTTTCCGCAGCCGGCCAGCGAACCGAACAGGGTAAGAAGAATCAATAATTTCGAATGTTTCATATAACCTCCATGCAGGGTGAGCAATGTATTCAACGACGACCAAGCGTTGCCCAAGATAAAGCACTCCAGGAGGTAATGCTTGCGTAAGCTCATCGCGATTGCTTCAGGTCACTATTAATGTGAGGTGTTGAAGAGTATTTTTGTTTTTGAGCAACCGTATTTCGAGAGGAGATTCATATGGCAGGACCATTGATCAGACTCGGTGACAAAATCTCCCACGGCGGCAGCGTCATCGAAGCGTCGCCATACAGCGATATCGATGGCGTCGGCATCGCACGCATGGGTGACAAGGTCAGTTGTTCCAAACACGGCACGGTCACGATCGCCAGCGGAGACACGACCTTGATCGTCGACGGCAAGCCGGCCGCGCGCGACGGCGACAAGACTTCTTGCGGCGCTGTCCTGATCGCAGGTCAGCAAACCACCTCCGACAAGATCTGAGCGCGACGATGTCCACACATCCTGCCTTGCCAGCCGGTGAGCGCGTACTGCTTTCCTGGCTCAAATCCCTTTTTCTGGCCACCTTTGTCGTTGTCGCCTGCTGGGGAAGCGCGATCGTTTACTGGCGCACGACCAAAGCCAACCCGGCAACGGGCGAATTGCTGTTTTACCTGCTCGGATTGCCAGCTTGCCTGGTCCTGATGGGCTTCATTGGCCGAAAGCTGATTGCCCGACCGACCGCCGCGCCAACCGCTACCACCGTTTCCACGCCAGCAAAGGCAGCGACCGCGCCGTCGCAAACCCGTCCGCTGGCCATATTGGCGGCCTCGCTGCGGCTGCCGCATGGCGCATCGCCCGAAGAATTGGCCTCGGCCATCGCCGGTAACAAGGCGCGCGCCGATCTCGATAAAGAATTGGTCGATGAGGATGGCTTTCCCATCATGGCAGCGCGCTGCAATCACGCCGTGGACGAAGCGCTGCGGGACGAAATCGGGGAATGGCTGGCCCTGAATGGCATGAGCGGGCTGCAGTTCAATGACGAGCAATGGCGTGCGTTGACGCTGGCAAGCGCCGTGGTTGCCGAACTGGCCGCACAGGCTGCGGGACCAATCCTGTACCAGGTGGATACGCAGGCAAGGCTGCAATTGATACCGTTATTGCCGGCTGAATGGGATGTCGCACAAGGCCGCGCGGCCGGCATATGGCTCAAGCAGACCGTGGCACGCTACGGCTGGCCAGGCGACCATGTCATCGTGACGACGGAAGTCCCTGCGCTTGCGGGGGATGTTTCCCCATCAGCGGTAATCAATCGGCTGGCTCACAGCGCTGGTGCGGAGAATGCGCCATTGATCGCCATGGTCGTGGCGTTCGCTTCGCATATTGGCGACGAGTCGGTGGCGCGCTGGGCGGCGAATGGTTCCCTGTTCACGTCATCGCAGCCTCATGGACATATTCCAGGCGAAGGCGCGGTCGGGTTTCTGATGACGGATCAGCTCAGCCTGGCCGAATCCTCGACGATTGCGGTACTGGATGGAATCGAGGAAGCGCACCTGGATTCGTCGGCCGACGAGACCAAGCGTGTCGACTCCAGCTTGCTGGGGGAATTGTCGGAACGTGCCTTCAAACGCAGTGGGATCGATGCTTCCGATGTGACAATGGTGATTGCCGATACCGGGCAGCGCTCGAGCCGCGTACTCGAATTATTGGCGCTGAAGGCGGCCGGGTTATCCCGGCTGGACGAAACGGATGACATGGTCCGTGTTGGCGTCGCCAGTGGGAGATGTGGTGCGGTTTCATTTTTTGCTGCGCTGGCGTTGGGGCGCCATTTCGCGCTTGAGCGTGGTGCGCCGGTGCTTTGTGTCGGTAATGAAGATCCGTATCGTCGTCTGTCAGTCTTGATTCGACAAGTTGATTTATTGGATTAAAAATGGAGCATTAACCTTATCGATGCCGGTATGTTGTGAGCCTTTTTGAAATATTGACTAGCAAGAATTTGCCTTATATCGATATTTCCATGGCTCTACCTGCCATGGACGATGTTCGCCAATTTGCTCATAAAATTCTTTTTCAGCTGAATCGTGGTTTTTTGGAAGATCCACCATAGAAGGATCTTTGAAGCATAAAGTTTTGAAAATGCTCGTTGCTTCGTATGAGAATTTGTAGAATGGCCATCGTGAAAGAAAATTAACGATTAATATAATAAAAAAAGAAAGGAAAGAAAATCCAAGAACAGTTCTCCAGCAATCGGCCAAGGGACGAGATTCTTGATAATATGAGAATAGTGCAAAAGCCAATGAAGAAAATGCTGATATTGTTAAGCTGGAAAAAATATCATGCTTTTTTTGTGCAATATGGCCCCGTATTCGGTAAGGAATGCACCAAACTAAGCGTTGAGTCGGATTTCGAGCGCAGTAGACTTCATTTACCTCGTCTTTTTTAACTACGACAAATTCTATGTTGTCTCCGTCTTTGAAATCAACTTTGTAGAAACGACCGGATAATGTTAATTTATCAACACGACAAGTAAAGAACTCCATCGATACATCTGCTCCATTACTAGAATTTGCAAGTATGGTGGAGCTTGTAATATTGCCCGTCGCAGCTGCAGCGATTGATGCTAAGCCTGCAAATTTCTTTCCTTGGCTAGGGAATGAAAGGTCATCAAATCCTTTGGTGATGTTCAAATCTTTCACAGTGCCGGAGAGGAGAAGATAGTTCATTATATTACCTCCATCAATGCGTTTTCGAAATCTGTCTTTTGATTTTTTGGGCTTAATAATTTTTTCTTGCGATTGATTCCGAATGCGCAGTGCTCACACCATTCCTGAAGTTTATCGTCACTAAATTTCCAAATTAAAAACTGAATAGCTACAGTCGCAACGCTAAACCATATTCCGCCAAGCATTATTAAGGCTCTACCTAACAATAATCTGGATGCGACTCGCGATCCAATCCGTGGGATTATTGCTGAACTACGACCAATAACGGTATTTGGAAGCTTGGCGGCAAGCATTTCAAATGCCGGCTTGGTGTACGAAACGGCAGTAATTACCGAGGAAGCGCCACCGGCTCCACTGAAAATCACCTTCGTGTAACATAAGAATGAAATTAATGTGTCTCCATTTTCGCCATTTTTTCTGGCGTTCTCATAATCCTGGTGTGCGACTATCCAAGCGGACCCAGCGCTTAATATACCCCCGGCTAATTTTAATGCTTGAAATCCCGGAGCTGCATCTTTCAAGTTATGTAGGCCTTTAATTGCAGTTGCGCCAAGATCTGCCAGCCCGGCACTCAGGGAAATTCCAGCAGCCCAAAGCTCACCTTGGAGTTTCTTATTTTGAGGATCGGCTTCCGCATCAAGATAAAGTTTGGTGACATAGACCATCTGCACGATCGTTGCGATCATGCCGAACCGTAATTCTTTAGCTTCATTGAATCCGCCGGCTAGTCGTGGATTTTCGTTAACCTTAGTTGTATCCGCATCTTTGGCTAATTTTTCCCACGATTGTTTAAGTTTTAAAAACTCACTGCTCGACCTCTGACTGGCAACGTCATGTACTAACCGCAATGCGAACATTGTTTCGGCCCGTCCGGCCCTTCCGAATTTAGCTTCAGAGGCCAATAAGGACATAATGTTTGTATATTGTGCGCCAGATCGAGCCAGCAAGAGGCCTAAAATCAATTTTTCGGACAACCAATCAGCACGTTTTTTTAAGAAAGGTTGAAATAAAAGATTTCCAACACTCATTAGAATTTTTTCGATTCCGCCAGTCGGCACGCGGTAGACCTCAGCCTTCCTTAATGTGTTATGAAGTGAAAGCGCCTTCTTTGAAAGGTCAGCGAGCTTGGCTAGATGTTTGGTGCTGTCTCGGACTGCGTCAAGAGCAGTGTCGGTATAGGAAACTTCTTTTGATGCTATTACCTCATCTAATATAGTGTTAACTGCACTTATTCCGTCTATTTGGTTGAGTGCAAAAGCGCGCCATAGCAAATTACCATCACTAGCTTTCGCTTCATTGATCCACTCCTTGATGATGGTTAGGCCTGCAGGACTAGAGCTGATTCCAAGCATGATGTCACCCACAGCGTTCTCAAAAGCTACGCCGTCAGAAACGTTCAAAGGATGAAACTCGAGGAGAGCGTCCTGTAGGTAAGATGACTTCATCCATGCGACAACATCTTCCGTGCGCTCATCAGCTAGAGCTGCCGCAGCCGAGATAAAGTTCGCATAGTTCTTCCGGAACGTCTTAAGGGCAACGGTATCCAGTTTGGCCTCGTATTTCGACCACGCTTCTGTTGCCTCTATCTCAGCGGTACGTGTTCGTGCCTGAATAAGTTCATCACGCGTCTCCACTGCGCTCTTCCCGGTCGTTGTGTTTCGGGCGATCGCCTGGTTGGCGACTTTGTCGACTTCTACCATTCCATCCTTCCACTCCGGATCGGAAAGGCGAACGTAGTTTTCGCGGCGTCTTGCAATACTTGAAGGTATTCTTGTTGCAGCATCACGTTCCCAGCGCTTACAAAGATCTTCCTGTCTGGCGCGGCCGGCTACATCACCTGGGTAAGCAGCTTCATAATTCGTAAGTCTTCGCCGCGTGAATTCAGCATCCCATTTGAATACGCCAGCCTCTATTCCCGAGATTGCGTTGTTTGTTTCTCGCTGCTTAAGCGCCAACTTTGCGCCTTCAATCGCGCTTAATGCTCCTATCTCCAGCTCACGTTCTATTCCATATTTTTCAATCCATCCGGTAGCATCATTGCGATAGCCGTTCAGTTCATGCGTTATCCCTACGCTATCCCATAGGGCGATGACGATCGGCGCATGGGCTGGGCCGTGGGTTACTTCGCCAACCTGCGTCATCAGTTCGACCAGCTTGCGTTTATCGTCTCGGCGGACCGTTATCGGATATCGTGTTGCGCAGCTTCTTAGTCCGTTCTTGTCATACGACCCATCAGGCTTGCTGATCTCTGAAACGTTGTTGCGACCCAGCGTAGACAGCGGAAAGCCGCTCTTGTATTCAATAATGTTGTTTAACGCGGCTTCAGTGGCTTCGATCCCATGACGGTAGTCCCGCGCCTTGATCCAGACAGCGGGAGCAAAGGTTTGCATACGCCGGTCGCGAAGATGTCCGTCTTGTTCCAAAGCTTTGAACGTTTCGCTACTCCAGGCATGCTCGGAAAATGCCATCCATACTCGTCCACACCGCTCTGGAGAATCAATGGCAATTATTGATGCAGGAAGACTATGCTCTTTCCGTGAACAACGTTCCTGAGTGACGGCTTCGATTGCGCCAGGCGATATCTGCTTCCAAAGGGTTCCGGCCGTCGAAACGCTATAAATTTCCCATCTGATGTGCGTTCCATGCGCGTGCTTTTCATAGAATAAGTACAGGAATCCTTGGCGCAAGGTTCGGAGCGCGTATTTGTGGTGTTTGAGTCTTACTTCGGTAACCTTGTTTCCTAACGTAGGCGGCAAGGCTGCGTCCACGTTATTTGGTATTACGCTATAACGGACCGGTAGGACTGCCAGACCACTCTTGTTACAGTTGATGCAGTCCAAGTTTTCTTTATTGGTATAGACCATGTCAGTTTGTATGAACAGTCAGCGGTTGTAAGGATTCGGTGTGAATTGCTCGACAGGACAAGCGAATCTTTCTTCGAGTGCCGGGCCGTAGAAAGTGCCCGCAAGCGTCTTTTCCCATATCGGTTGCATTCTTTGATGGCTGTGAAAGTCGCTTCCGAATTTCATTGCATGCAACGCAAAAAGCTCACGGTTTTGTGCATCCAGAATCCCATACCGAATCGCATGGCTTAACGCTTTGAACACGCTTCGTTCCCAACCGGGGGTATAAGTCTTTGAGCTGTCTGAGTCGTTCCACCAAGCGAGCCACGCCGCGTGTAACGTCGCATAACTCTCTACTTGAGACCATTGCTCGCCATCGAGCACGAGATCGGGAAATGTCGTGGCTGACGACGGACCTGAGGGTCTGGTTTGACGTTGTATTACATGTCCTCGTCCGATAGCGATAATGCTGTCCGCAGGGCCAAGAAGGGCGTCTCGCTGTTGACTCGTAAGTGTTGACCACAACCACTCACGCACTCCGGGGTCATGAAAACGGAGAAGTTTGCCGAAGTGCTGGTAGCGATGTAGATAACAGCGTTGTGCCCAGTGTGCAGCCAGTGCTTTTGGCAGGGCCAGCGTTGCTACCCACCCTGAGATTGGCTGCCCGCAAAATGCCGAAAGGCTCTCCTTAGTCCATGCGTGCCACGCTATCTCTACGCTCTCTTCAAAAATATCGTTTTCCGAACTTTGAGACAGATCCAGCGTTACCAGATAAGGCGCAAGCCGCATGTCAAATCGCGGATGTCTAATCGGAACGCGAACACGGGATTTCTCGACTAAAGGCACCGTCGCGAAAGGATCGTTGTTGGCAGGGTTAACCCAGAGCTGGCACTTTCCTTGCGCGATCTCTTGGAACAGGTTGCGGAGATACTCGAGAGTTTGCGGCAAAGTGCTGCTAACACTTTGGTCAAAGTATTGGTCCATTGCTTGCTCATAGAGTTTGGGTACCTGCTTGCCGTGCACTTGCGTCGCGTGTCGCCTGCTCACAGCCCTTGAAGGAAGAGGTCGCGAATGTGTAAGTCGAGCTGGCGCCTTTGGGGCCCGCCAGCTCTTTCATGCTCGCCTTGAATTCCACCTTTCCTGGGCTATGCAGCAGGATGTCGCCGCCTTCCAGCTTCAGACATGCTCCCTGTGCAGTCATCAAGAGATGAGTCTTGCCTGAAATCGATATGGACTTCTTGACGCTCATGAAAGTCACCGTTTTGTCAGCCGTCATACGGATCTCATCCGACGTGCTTTGACTGCTTACTTTTCCACTCGCCGCATGCAACCTGATCCCTGTCTCCTGAGCCGGTTTATTGCTATTGCTTGCTTTGCCATAAGTGAAAAGGCTGATCCCGGCCGCCGTCGCCCAATAAGTACTCTTTCGTGTAACCGAATTGATGTCCTGCCCGGCACTGATACTGGTGGTGTTACCTGCTACCAGCACAACATCGGCAGGTGTCATTGCCACAATCCCTGCTGGGCTTGTCAATTGCAATTGCGGCACGGAATACGCGACAGCACTGTGATCATCAATACCGATGGTTTCCCCGGCAGCCTTTATCTGCGTAATGGCCGGCAGATCCCGTGAATCGCCTACCGCCGCATTGTGCCTACCCGCCATTCCCGCCAGACTCTCCTGCAACTCCCGGCTCGCATCGATCTGTCCGCACGCCCCGCGCGCGTCCATCTGCGCGCCACCCGCCAGGCGATCCGCCGACAGCAGCATGCCCTTCGCGGCACGCAAGGCCAGCCCGTGCGCGGTCTTCAGTTCCGCGCCAAGGCCGGCCGTCTTGAGGCGCTGGTTGTCCGCCTGGTGCCGCACATGGCCAAGGTTCAGCTCTGCCGTGCCCTGGTGGGCGTTCGCATGCCGCTGCAGCGATACGCGGGCCTGGCCGGGGCTGTCGTCGAACACCAGCTGGCTATAGGCTTTCGTTCCAAGCTGGCTGGCCTGCATCGCCTGGCTTTTCAGGCCGGACAGCACGGCCGGATGCGCGTGTGCGCCGGCCTCGCCCGGGAACCAGGGCGGCGCATTGCCGGTCGCCGGACCGGCGCCGTGATTGCGGGTGTTGTGCTGGGCGTCCCGGGCGCCGGCGCCGTTGTAGAGCGCGCCGATCACCACGGGGCGGTCGATGTCGCCTTCCAGGAAGTCGACCAGCACCTCCTGCCCGACGCGCGGCAACGCGTGGCTGCCCCAGTTCGCACCGGCGATCGGCGCCAGCGGCGTGGCGACGCGTACCCAGGTGCCGGCGCTGTCGTCGCCAGGCGCTCCCGTATGTCCGTCGGGATGGGGATGGTCCAGGCGATTGTGGCCGTCCGCGCCGCGCTGCCAGTGGAACTGCAGCTTGATCCGGTGATCGCGGTCGGTGTGGATGACCGCGCCGGGCGGCCCGACCACGATGGCGGTCTGCTGGCCGCGGATGGTGGGCTGCGGATGCGATGAAGGACAGGCGCGGTAGGGAATGCTGCTGCGGATGGCGTCGATGCGATTGCGGTACAGCGGACGTTCGCCGGGCCTGGCGAGGTATGCCCTGCCATCCGAGGCCGGCGGCTCGCCAAGACGACCGGCGATCTCCGCCTTCATCTCGGCGCTCAGGTTGTTATGCATCAGGTGGCGCGCGCGGGTGACGAGGACGCGGCGTTTGTCTTCGTCTTCCGCATCGTGCACGGCGTGGCCCGACAGCGTGAATGTCGTTCCCGGCGCGAGGGTGCGTACCGTGCCGGCGCCGATGAAGACCTCGCAGCGCGCTTCCAGGGCCTGCAGCCGGCGGTCGGCCAGGCGCTGGCCGTGGCTGCGGTTCGGATAGGCGTACTGTCCCGGCATGTCGCGCTGCGCCAGTTCCTCTTCCCTTGCGCGCATCGAGGATGAGAAGACGGGACGGCGATCGAGACTGCGGTAATCCCAGCTGGCGAGTTCGATCGCATTCGTCTGCTGCCGCACTTCGCAGCGCCAGCGGTCCATGCTGTCCTCCTTCATCACCGCGCCCGGCTGGGTGTAGCGCACGGCCGACTGGAGGTTGGCGAGGAAGGCGCCATTGTGGTCGGCGATCACCATCCGATGACTGCCCAGTCGCGGGCTGCCTGGATCGCCTTCATGCTCGAAGTAATAAAACAGGCCCTCCGCGCTCATCAGGCGCTCGATGAACGCGAGGTCGCTTTCCTGGTACTGCGTGGT
Source organism: Massilia sp. 01N410 (assembly GCF_056399665.1). Taxonomy (NCBI): domain Bacteria; kingdom Pseudomonadati; phylum Pseudomonadota; class Betaproteobacteria; order Burkholderiales; family Oxalobacteraceae; genus Massilia; species Massilia sp. 01N410. The sequence goes on from NZ_JBFTRV010000020.1 coordinate 38,659, forward strand.
CAGGCTGCGCTTCGGATAGCTGCCGGGATCGGCGAGATCGAAACGCCAGTCGGGAGCCAGCCGGCCACGTCCCTGCCAGGCCTTGAGAACCGTGTCGACGATGTCGGGCACGCTCATGTCCTGGAAGATGCGGCTGTCGCGGGTATGCGCCAGAAAGGCGCTCCATGGCTGCAGGCTCAGCGTATAGCGGGCCATGCCGCCATTGGCGCCGTTCAGTTCCGCCGCCGCCAGGTAGCCGTGAAAGGGGCGCGGCATGCCGGCGTCGACAGTCAGCAGCTCGAGCAGGGCCGGCTGGCCGATCAGGGTGCGCAGCGGGATGCCGGCATCCAGCGACAGGGCAGTGATCGTGAACGCATACCCTTCGCCGATGGCTTCTTCGCCGCGCATCGATTCGGCCAGCAGCCGGTCGGGACCGAGGCACGTGTGCAGGCGCAGCAGGCGGCTTGTCTGGGTGGTGTCGGAAAAGAAGGCAGAAAATTGTGCAGGCATGAATGCTCCCGGGCGGTAACGGAAGCATTTGAAGCCGGATTTACTTGGACTCTATTGACTGCTCGCAAGACGCTTTGATTCAGGCCAGAACATCCATAGTTGCCCTATTGCAACCTTGCCATTTCCGCTCTACACTGCTCGGATGCCCGCACCCAGCCACCGGCCTGGACCGCGTCGTCATCCACCATCCATTCATCAATTCATCAGGAGTGAACATCGATGGAAACCACACTGCAGACCCGCAAACCGATCGATGCCCTCACTTCCGAGGATCTGGAAGCGTTCGCGATCTGGGAATTTGCCATGGATGAGGAGGCGGACGACGCGCAGGACGAGACCTGGATCCGGCCGCTCGAACGCGCCACGATCCCGCGCGACGCGCTTTCGCTATCGGTTGCGGCCGATTTCGTGGCCGCCGACGGCACGCCTTTCGTCGGCGTCGTTGCCCTGTCGACCGATGAGGAGATCGCGTTCGATGGCGCCGGCCTGCTTGCCGACGGCGCCTACGTGTATGCCGCGCACGGCGCGAAAACGCCGCTCAGGTACAAGACCAGCACCGCCAGCGAGCTCGGCAAGCCTCCCGGCGGCATTTACCCCTTGCGCTTTACCCTGCGCGCGCTGCTTGAAGGCGAAGCCGCTCCGCGCAGCGGCGTCTTTTCCTGAGCGCGTAACGCTCAGAGAGCTCAGCGCACGCGGCGCATCGACGAAATGCGGTTGTTCATCCCTTCCAGGAAGGGATAGCGGCCCGGGCCGTACACCACGCACTGGCCGCGGAAGTCGCCATGTTCGCAGAATTCCCAGCGGCCTTCGTAGATGATGATGGAGCCGGCGCGGTCGTTGAAGCCGACGTCGTTCAGCGAGCGGAAATCGCCGGACAGGCTGACGGCCGGGCCTTCGAAGCGCTGGCCGGAGAACAGCTGGACGGCGTCGCCGCCACGCGGGCCGCCGCGCTCGTCGCGGTCCCCGCGCCAGCCCGGGCCGCCGCGGCGGTCGTCACGGTCGTAGCCGCGGCCGCCGCGCGAGACTTCCCGCAGCGAGGAAATGCTGTCGTTGAAGCGCGGCAGTTCGCGGTATTCGCCGGGGCCGAACTCGGCGCAGTAGCCGCCGAAATCCCTGTCCTCGCAGACTTGCCATACGCCCGAACGCACGATGATGCTCGAGGCGCGGTCGTTGAAGCCGATGTCGGCCAGGTTGTAGGCGTCGCGGTTGATGGTGACGCTGGGGCCGCGGAAGTTACTATCGGTGAACAGCGTGATCTCGCCGGCAAAGGCGGCGTGGGCAAAGGTGGCCAGCACGGCGGCGGCAGCTAACAGGCGTTTCATGTGATCTCCATCGATGCGTTCTGTGCGCCCATGCCGGCGCCTGCGTATTCAACGCGGCAGGAGAGTAGCACGAGGACATGGCTTTGTAACAAATTTCTACTGCTGCAGCGGACAGGCGGCGCCCGGCTCGTCCAGTTCGCGCGCCAGCTCGGCGCGCAGCATGGTCAGGCCGGCGATGCGGGCGTCGATGTCGGCCAGCTTGCGGCGTAGCGCCTCTTGCAGCTCCTGTGCGGAGCTCTCGGGCGTCGCCAGCAGCGGCATCCCGGCTTCGATCTCGGCCAGGGTAAAGCCGAGCTGCTGGGCGCTGCGCAGGTAGCATAGCCATTGCACGGCCTCGGGCGGGTAATCCCGGTAGCCGTTGTCGCGGCGCCGGGGCTGCAGCAGGCCGCGCTTTTCATAGAAGCGCAGGGTATCCCGGCTCAGGCCGGTGGCGGATGCCAGTTCTCCGATTTTCATGGGCGTTCACATAAGGGCTTGACCCTGGAGTGTACTCCACGGTTGATGATCTCTGGAACCAACCCAAGGAGATATCATGAACCTGAAAACCTACCTGAAGATCGTCCGCGCCAGCGCCTGGTACGATCTGCTGCTCACCGCCTGCTTCGCCACGCCCTGGACCTTCGCCCTGGCGCACGAGCACCTGTCCGCCGTGAACCAGTGGCTGGGCGGCGCCGCGCTGCCGGCCTTTTCTCCCTTCCACATCCTGTTAGCCTGCATGATGGGCAGCGTGGTGCTGGTCTGGAGCGTGCTGCGCTTGCATGCGACGGCGGCGCTGTACGGGCGCTACGACGGCGTCGGCCGCTTCCTGTTTTCGATGTGGATGACTTGGGCACTTGTCCACACCGGCGCGCCGCTGCTGTGGCTGTTCGTAGTGCCCGAATTTATCTGGGGTGTGGTGCAATGGCTGCCCGTCGACGAGGCGGCCGCTCAGGATGGCAACAGCACCGCGCGCGCTCCTTTGACCAGTGCCGCGCCCATGCGTTCGAGCCTCGGCGGCTGAATCCGCCAGGCATGCCAGTGCAGGGACACGTCCAGGTGCAGGTCGGGCGTCAGGTCGACCAGCACCTCGGTCTTCAGCAGTTCCGCACACTGTTCCAGCGGCAGCAGGCCATAGCCCAGGCCGAGCCGGATCGCGTCGGCGAAGGGATCGCTGGCCGGCACGTAGTGGAAGGGATACGCCCCTTCCGGCAGGCCGAAGTGCTGCAGCAGGAAGGCCGCCTGCAGGGAATCCTTGCGGTCGAACACCACTACCGGCGCCTTCCTGGCGGCCTCGCGCGTAAAACCGCCGGGGAACCAGCGCCGCGCGAAGTCCTTCGATGCCACCAGGCGGTAGCGCATGATGCCCAGCGGCGTCACGGTGCAGCCGCGCATCGGCTCCGGTTCGCCGGAGATGCAGGCCAGGGCGCGGCCCTGCTCCAGCAGCGTAAACGTGTGCCACTGGTCGTCCAGCACGAATTCGACCAGCAGCTGTTCCGCGGCCAGCACCGGCGCCAGTACGGGCAGCAGCCAGGTCGCCAGGGTGTCGTTGTTGACCGCCAGCGGCACCCGCACCGGCAGCTCGTCGTTCTCGACCTCGGCCAGGAACTCGGCTTCCAGCAGGGCGCGCCGGCGCAGGAACTGCAGCAGGCGCATGCCGGGCGCGGTCGGGCGGCAGGGACGGGTGCGGATCAGCAGCGGTGTCCCGAGGTCGTGCTCGAGCGCCGAGATGCGCTGCGACACCGCCGAGGGCGTGATGCTCAGCTGGTGGGCGGCCGCTTCCAGGCTGCCGCTGTCGACGGCGGCCAGGAAGGCTTCGCTGCGGCGCGGATCGATCTTCATAGATTAGCGAAATTTACGATAGCTTAGATTTCGTTAATGTAATTGAAGATTCACCGCAGAACCTTGATCCTCTCGATATTGACGCATCGAGGATCAACGAACATGTTTTCGCAGCAGGTATTTCTACAGGGATTGGGCATGGGCGCGAGCCTGATCATGCCGATCGGCGCCCAGAACGCGCACGTAATCCGCACCGGCGTCAGCGGCCGGCACGTGGGGCTGACGGTGGCGGCCTGCATCCTGGTCGAAGTCACCCTGATCGGGCTCGGCATGGCGGGGCTCGGGCAGCTGGTGGAGTCCTCGGAATGGCTGCTGGCGGCGGCGCGCCATGGCGGCGCCCTGTTCCTGCTGTGGTACGGCCTGCGCTGCTGGACGAGCGCCTGGCGCGGCGCCGGCGCCGGACCGGCGGCCGAGAGACAGCAGGCGCCCACCGCCCGCCGCGCCCTGGTGACGGTAATGGCGATGTCGCTGCTGAATCCCCACGTCTACCTGGATACCGTGGTGCTGCTGGGCGCGGTCGGCGGCAGCCTGGCGGCCGGGCACCGCGGCGCTTTCGCGGCGGGTGCGATGACGGCTTCGCTGCTGTGGTTTTCCCTGCTCGGCCTGGGCGCGCGCCGCTGCGCCTTCGTGCTGGGACGGCCGGCGGTGTGGCGCGCCATCGAAGCCTTCACGGGCACCACCATGCTGGTGCTGGCCGTGCTGCTGCTGAGAGAAGCTTGATTCAGGCGGCCAGCGGATCGGGAGGCAGCTTCCCTGCCAATTCCTTGCCGCCTTCCACCGACATCTGGGCCGGCAGCGCGACCCCGTTCTTCACCGCGGTCAGCTCGGCCAGGATCGACACCGCGATCTCGTAGGGCGTCTTGCTGCCGATATACAGGCCGATCGGGCCGTGCAGCTTGGCGATCTGTTCTTCGCTCAGGTCGAATTCGCGCAGGCGTTCGCGGCGCCGCGCATTGTTCACGCGTGAGCCGATCGCGCCCACGTAGAAGGCGTCGGTCTTGAGCGCTTCCATCAGGGCCAGGTCGTCCAGCTTGGGATCGTGGGTCAGCGCGATCACGGCGCTGCGGCTGTCCAGCTTCATCTCGAGCACGAGGTCGTCCGGCATCGCATGCACGACCTCCACGCCCGGCAGGCTCCAGCTGCCGCGGTATTCCTCGCGCGGGTCGCACACCGTCACCTGGTATTCGAGTCCGATCGCGATCTGGGCCAGGAACTGCGACAGCTGGCCGGCGCCGATGATCAGCATGCGCAGGCGCGGCCCGTGCACGCTCACCAGGCTGCCGTCCGCCATGCGCAGCTGGTCGTCGGGCGATGCCGACGACAGCTCGACCGCACCGGATTCCAGGTCCAGGGTGCGGCGGCTCAGCACGCGGCGCTGGGCCAGGGCCAGCAGTTCATCCATGCGGCTGTGCGGGCCGAGCGGCTCGACCACCAGCTGGATCGTGCCGCCGCAGGGCAGGCCGAAACGGTGGGCTTCGTCGGCCGAGATGCCGTAGGTGACCACTTCCGGCCTGGTCCGCGTGATGCCATGCTCGCGCACCGCCGCGATCAGGTCGTCCTCGATGCAGCCGCCGGAGACGGAACCGACCACCAGGCCGTCGGCGCGGATCGCCATGGTCGCGCCTTCCGGCCGCGGGCTCGAACCCCAGGTGCGCACCACGGTCACGTACTCGCACGGGACGCCGTCACGGATCCATTGCGCGCAGGCGTGCAGCACTTCGAGGTCGATACTGTCCATTCCGTTTCCTTTTCCAGCGTGTTGAAGCGATTGCAGACCGCATGCTAACGCAAAACGAAAACACGCTCCGGACGGCTGGGCCTAAGTACTTACCCATAAATAAATGTGTTTTTGGCTGCCAGAACCGGCGCGTTGCTGCGTTGGCTCCTGCTTGCAGTGCTCGCACTGCGGCGCACTCGCCGCCTTGCACCGCATCCGGTTCTGTTTGCCAAAATTCACATTTATTTCTGGCCAAGTACTTAGGCGTCCGTGTACTCCGCCTCGATCTCGTCCCTCCGGTTGCGCGCCGAGATATCGAGGATCACGGTGGCCTTGAAACTGTGGCTGGGGTGGGCCGCGCGGTGCTTGGCAAACCAGAACACTTCTTCGCGGTCCTCGTCCTCGTGCCAGGTCGCGATCACCTTGTGCTCCTCGGGGACGTCCTCGTAGTCGAAGGCTTCCAGCGCCGCATCCTCGACCATGTCGTGCCAGGCTTCGCAATCCTTGCCCCAGGCCAGCAGGTAACGGCAGCCTGACGCCACCAGCCAGCGGCTGATCTCCGCCTGCCAGAGTTCCGTGACCTCTTCCTCGGCCAGCACGATGGCGAGGAAGGGAGACAGGTGGTCGAGGGCGGGTGCTTCGCCGCCGGGCGGCAGCTGCAGGTAAGTGAGGATCTTCTTTTGCATGATGGCGCAAGCTTAACATCGGCAGCGCGTTGCTGGCATACTATGAACCTGTCCGGGTAGGCGGGAGTCGCTCCTGGCGCGCCTGACAAGCGCGGGCGGCGTTGCTCGTCGTTGCATGGCTCGCCATGCGGCCTCCTCGCGCCTTGCCCGCGCTTGCCATGCATCGCCATGCGCGTCCCCCCGCCCACCGGGACAGGTTCTTTGCCGTCACCGATCCAGGAGTCTCCACCTTGAAGAAATCCGCATCCTTCGCGCTTGCCGCCGCCCTCCTTGCGGGCACGAACTTCGCCCAGGCCGCCATTCCCGTCTATGGCTTCGTGGTCAAGAACACCTACCCGCACGACCCACAGGCGTTTACCCAGGGCCTGTTCATCAAGGATGGCCAGCTGTTCGAGAGTACCGGCCAGAAGGGCCAGTCCTCGCTGCGCCGGGTCGATCTCAAGACCGGCAAAGTGCTGCAGAAGAAGGAGCTGGCCGACGAATACTTCGGCGAAGGCTCGACTCCGGTCGGCAACACCATCGTCAACCTGACCTGGCAGTCGAACGTCGGCTTCATCTTCGATGCGAAAACCTTCACCTTGAAGGGCCGCTTCAACTACAAGGGCGAAGGCTGGGGCCTGGCCAGCGATGCGAAAAACGTCTACATGAGCGACGGCAGCGCCGAGATCCGCATCCTCGATCCGAAGACGCTCGACGAGCGGCGCCGCATCCGTGTGACGGCCGAGGGCAAGCCGATCGTCCAGCTCAACGAACTCGAGATGGTGGACGGCGAGTTGTACGCCAACGTCTGGGGCACGGACGTGATCGCGCGCATCGACCCCGCCAGCGGCAACGTGGTCGGCTGGATCGACCTCACCGGCCTGCTGCCGCCGGCCCAGCGCGGCACGGGCAATGTGGATGCGGTCCTGAACGGCATCGCATACGACGACAAGCACCACAAGCTCTATGTGACGGGCAAGCTGTGGCCGAAGCTGTTCGAGATCGAGCTGGTCCAGATCCGGCGCTGAGCCGGCTTCACGCGCGGGCGCGCAGCGCCCACCCTACCTTACCGCGATCACCACCTTGCCGAAGTGCGAGCCCGATTCCATGTGGCGGTAGGCCTCCCGCGCCTGGTCGAAGGTGAACACGCGGTCGACCACCGGCTGCAGGCCGCTGGTGTCGGCAAAGCGCATGACCTGTTCCAGCATGGCCCGGCTGCCCACGAAGATGCCGACCATGCGCTTGGCGCTGGCCAGCAGGGTGGCCGGATTGACTTCGCCGCCGAAGCCGCTGACGCCGCCGATGATGGCGACGGTACCGCCCATCGCGCATGAGGATACCGAGCGGTTCACGGTGCCCTGCCCGCCCACTTCCAGCACCACGTGGGCGCCGGCGCCGTGGGTCAGGCGCAGCACCTCTTCCTGCCATTCCGGGAAGGTGCGGTAGTTGACGGTGTGGTGCGCGCCCAGTTCGCGGGCGCGCTGCAGCTTCTCGTCGCTGGACGAGGTGATGATGGTGCGCAGGCCGGCCGCCCTCGCCAGCTGCAGGCCGAGCACCGAGACGCCGCCGGTCCCCAGCAGCAGCACGGTGTCGCCGGGACGGACCTCGTTGCTGGACACGAAGATCGCATTCCAGGCGGTCACGCCGGCGCAGGGCATGGTCGAGGCGTCGACGAAGCTCATCCCCGGCGGGATCTTCACCAGCGCGTCTTCGGACAGCACGACCTCTTCGGCCAGCATGCCGTCGATGTCGCCGCCCAGCGCGTGGCGGATCTTGTCCGGCCCGGTCGGACCGTCCTGCCAGTAAGGGAAGAAGGATGCGGCCACGCGGTCGCCGACCTGCACCCGGCTCACGCCCGCCCCCACCGCCAGCACTTCGCCGGCGCCGTCCGAGCAGGGAATGATCGGGTCGTCGACGGTGACCAGGTAGTTACCGCTCGCGACCATCAGGTCGCGGTAGTTCAGCGACACCGCATGCACGCGCACGCGCACTTCGCCCATGCCCAGTTCACGCTCGGGAAAATCCACGCACTGCAGCCCGTCGATGCCATCGCCGGGAAGAATCTGGTAAGCCCGCATCATTGCTCTCCATCCATCGATGTTGCGGCAGCGGACATCTGCGCCCGCACGGCCGGGGACATCATTGTGGACTCAATGATCAGTTGGACGGCGCACGAAAAAAAGGCCCGTCCTGCGGCAGGACGAGCCCGTGTCTGAATACCCAAAGCCCGGGCCGCCGGCGCACCGCTCGCCTGGCCGCTCAGGTGACGATCAGCTTGCCGCCACCACCGCTTTCTGCGCCGGAATGAAATCGCGCAGCACCGCTTCGCGCATCAGCTTCGGCGGCAGGATGCCCTGGGCGATGATGAAGTCGTTGAAGGCCTTTAAATTGAAACGCTCGCCCAGCTCGATCTCGGCCAGGGTCTTCAGCGCGCGCAGCTTCACGTAGCCGTAGTAGTAGGCGGTGGCCTGGCCGGGGCTGCGGAAGGAATAGCGGTCCACTTCCGACTGCGCGAAGGGCTCCGACAGCACCACTTCCTTCATCAGGAAATCCTTGGCCTGTGCCGGCGTCATGCGGCCCAGGTTGATCTGCGGGTCGAGCATCGCACGCGCCATGCGCAGCAGGCGCGCATGCAGGGACACCAGCTGGCCTTCCGGCGGCATATAGGGCAGCACCAGCGCTTCCGAATACAGGCCCCAGCCCTCGACGTTGGTGCTGTTGAAGGCGAAGCGGGCTCGCGCCACCGACATGCCCTGCTCCACCATCGACGCGAACTGCAGCTCGTGGCCGGGACGTGCCTCGTGCGCGGCCAGGGTCCAGGACATCGCGGCGAAGTCGAAGTCGTTCATCTTTTCCTTCGACTTCGCATTCGGGTTCGACAGCGGGATCACGAACTCGCCATATTCGCCGGTATTGCCGATCATGCGCGGTGGGTTCATGAAGGGCGCCGGCGTGCGCGCCGCCTCGGCCGGGGTCGCGGTGCGGATATTCGCGTCGCGCGTGGGCAGGGTCACCAGCCCGTGCTGGCGGATGATGCCCTCGATCTCCTTCAGGCGCTCGCGGTAGAAGGACAGCAGCTGGTCCGGCGGGATCGAGGTCTTCTTCAGCTCGCGCATCACGTCGCGGTAGTCGCTGGACTGCAGGCCTCGCTGGGAGGCGATGGTGTTGGCCACCACCTGCATCTGGTCGCGTACCTCCTGGAAGTCGAAGCTGGCGCGCTCGATCATCTGCTCCGGCGCGATGTCGACGCCGACGTTGCGCAGGCGATTCACGTAGACCGCTTCCGGCAGCCGCACGTCCTTGCGCGCGCGCGGCAGGATGCGGCTCTTCACGAAGGCGTCGTAGTCGTTCACCTGCTGGCGCAGCGCCGCGAAGTCGGCTTCCCAGCCGCTGAGTTTGGCCTTCCTGAAGAGGTCTTCGATGCCGTCCAGGTAGGTGGCGTTGTTGTTCAGCCCATCCTCGACTTCGCCGACATACGGCCCGATCAGGGACTTGTTCGCCAGGCGCTCCTCGGTGCGTGCGCGCACCAGGGTGGCGATCGGCGTGGTGCCGCTCTCCTTGCCGGCGTAGCGCTTCAGGCGCACCAGGGCCAGCTTCTGGCGCTCCGGCTTGTTGCGGGGGTCGAGCAGGGCGCGCAGGCCGCCGTACACCAGTTCGCCCACATTGGTGTAGTCCAGCAGGTACTGGCGTTCCAGCTTCATGGAGGCGATCTGCTTTTCGCGCGAGTCGATCAGGATGTCGAGGTCTTGCCCCACCTTCGGATCCTTCTCGCCCGCGCGCTGGCGGCGCAGTTCGAGCAGGCGTTTTTCGGTGTCGGCCAGCTCGCGCTCGTAGTCGCGCGGCTTGTAGTCGGCGACCATGGTGTCGAAGCTTTCGTCGCCCAGCGAGGTGGAGTCTTCGGGGTGGTATTTGCCAGTGTCCTTCAGGACCGGCTGGGCGTAGGCGTCGCTGCGTGCGACCCAGGCGGGAGGAGCAGCGAATGCGCTGCCGGATGCGAGAACCAGGGCAAGACCGAGCTTGAAGCGGGACATGACCATCCTTTGGAAAAGAGATACCGCATTCTAGACCGGCTTGCTGACCATGAACCAGAAAATGAAGACGAAGGCGACGAAGGCCGGCACGCCCAGCGCCACCCAGGTCTTGAAGTACTTCCAGTACAGCGGCGGCAAGGTCGCGGCGCCGCTGCGCACCACCCCCGCCGCGATATCGCGCAGGCGCATCTGCAGCCACACCACCGGCAGCCAGCAGGCGCCGGCCAGCACGTAGAGCGTGAGCGACCACATGATCCACTTGCTATGCAGCGGATAGCCGGCCAGGTGGATCATGTAGAAGCCGGTGGCCGGTTGCAGGATCGCGGTGGTGGCCGTGAACAGCCAGTCGGCGATCACCACGTACTTGCTGACCACGGCGATCGCGCGCACGTCGCGGCTGAAATTCGCGAACAGCATGTACCAGGCCGAACCGATGCCGGTGCCGAACAGGAAGGTCGACGACAGGATGTGCAGCCATTTCACGACGACGTAGTCCATCAGTTTTCCTCATCTTCGACCTGGTACAGCAGCCAGATCGCGGCCAGCATCGGCAGGTTTTTCGTGAGCGGCCCGTAGGGGTGGACCAGGAATTCGGGCAGCTTCCACGCGATCACCACGGTATAGAAACCGATCAGGCCCAATTGTGCCAGCCATAGCCAGCGCCGGCGTTTCAGGAACAGGATGCCGAGGCCCAGCAGCAGGTCGAAGGCGGACGCACCGTACAGCATCGGCGGCCGCAGTTCGGCCGGGATGCCGGTGCGCGCCAGCAGTTCATAGCTGTCCGCCACCGGATACACGAAGGCGGAGACGATGGCGGTGACGATCCACACCAGCGCGATGCTGATGCGCAGGATCGGCAGCAGCCAATCCAGCCTGGCGCGCGCACGTTCGGCGCGCGGCTCCAGCACGAAGGAGGTAATCGGACGCGCCGGCCGCCCCAGCAGGCGCAGCAGCGGTCCGGGGGCGCCGCTGTTGCCGCGGTCGAGCATGCGCAGCGTTTCCGGATCGAGCAGGCCGCCCGGCAGCCAGCGGCCGAAGCGGGCCAGCCCGCGCGCGACGCCGCCGGGCAGGCGCAGCACGCGCAGCCGTCCCATGCCCATCGAGGCGCGCAGGGCCGCCAGGTAGTCGGTAAAAGGCAGCGCATCGGGGCCGGCGAGCGGAATGCGCCGGGCGCTGCCCTCGTGACCCAGGTCCTGGTCGAGATACAGGCGCCGGCGCAGCAGGGCGACGATGGCGGCGACCACATCGTCGACGTGGACCGGCTGCACCAGCTGGGGCGCGTCGCCGAAGCGGAGCGCGAAGGGCATCGAGGCCAGCGCCTTGAACACGCGCGCGCTGGCGCCGTCGCTGCCGTAGACCAGCGAGGGCTGGACGATGGCGGCGCGTACCGGCAGCGCGGCCAGGTAGTCGTCGGCGGCCTTCTTCGACAGGTGGTAGGCGGTGTCGGCCTCCTGGTCGGCGCCCAGCGCGGACAGCTGCACGACCATATGCACGTCGTGCGATTCGGCGCAGGCCGCGAACAGCGCGCGCGGGGTCCGCACGTGCAGCCTGTCGAAGGTCTGGGCCCCGCTTTCGCGGAAGATGCCGACCGTGTTGATCACGGCTTCGATGCCCGACAGGCGCGCCAGCCAGACGGATTTATCGGTATCTTTCGTGAAGTCGGCATGGATGAAGGACAGGCGCGGATCGTCGGTCTTTTCTACCCGGCGCACCGCGCAGACGACCTCGTGGCCTTCCGCCAGCAGTGCCTGCAGCAGGTGTTGCCCGATGAATCCGCTTGCTCCCGTCAGCAGAATCCGCATTCACTTCCCTTTCTTGTACTGAGCTTTCTTGCATCGAGGACGATATGGAACCATGGAAAACTGCATTCCAGCGCGGCCTGGTCGGCGGCATCACCTCCAGCCTGCTGTCGACCGCGGTCCTCGCCGCATTCGGCAAGCGCGAAGCGGGTAGCGCCTATGCGCCGACCAATGCCGTCAGCCACTGGCTCTGGGGCGACAGGGCGGCCGATCACCACGAACTGTCGGCACGCTACACCCTGCCCGGCTACCTGATCCACCATGGCAGCGCGACGTTCTGGTCGGTGATCTTCGAGCGCCTGTGCGGCGAAGTGCTCGACCGCAAGAACCCCGCACTCACGCTGGGCGTCGGCACCGCGGCCTCGGCCGTGGCCTGCTTCGTGGACTACCAGCTTACGCCGGACCGGCTCAAGCCCGGCTACGAAAAACACCTGTCGCCGCCGGCGCTGGCCGTGGTCTATGGCGCCTTCGGTGTCGGGCTGGCGCTGGGGGCGATGCTGTGCCGGCGCGGGTGATCGCTTGAAAGGGAGTGTAAGCGAGATGGGAAAAGGCGGCCACACCGTCGTCCCGCCTGCGCGGGAACGACGGTTCATGGGTGACGGTCGACTCAGAAGCTGTAGTTGGCCCGCGCGTAGATATACCGCCCACCCGTACCAAACGGCGTGTAGTTCGCAAACGGCGTATTGCTCGTCGTGTTCAGCGACGGCGGCAGCGTTTCCGAATACTGGTCGAACAGGTTGTCCGCGCCGAGGGCCAGGCTCAGCTTCGGCGTGACGGCGTAGCGCGCCTCGAGGTCGACGATGGTATGCGGGTGGATCAGGAAGTCGAAGGCCTGGGTGGTGCCCGGGGACAGCACTTCGCCGTAGCGGGTGGCGCGCGCGGTCACGCCCCACTGCGCCAGCTTCCAGTTCACGCTTGCCGTGATCTTGTTCTTCGGCTGGCCCTTCTCCAGGGTCAGCACGTTCAGGCGGTCGAACAGCACCGGCGCCGGGTTCAGGGCCGCCAGCTGGGCGGTGGTCGGCACCTTGGTGACGTCGGTCTTGTTGAAGTTGCCGGCCAGGGTGAAGTCGAAACGGCCGCTGGCGCCCAGGTTCAGCGGGTAGTTGGCGACGATGTCGACGCCCGTGGTCTTGGTGTCGACGCCGTTGATGAAGAAGCGGCCGCCGCCCACGCCGGTAAAGCCTTGCGCCACGATGTAATTGCGCACCGCCGTCGAGGTCAGGTTCTCCGACAGGATGATGCGGTCGCTCACGTTGATGCGGTAGGCGTCCACCGTCAGCGTGAGCGGATCCAGGCGCAGCACCGCGCCCAGCGAGTAGTTGGTCGACTTCTCGGCCTTCAGCGGCTTGGCGCCGAGCGCCACCGCGACCGGATCGGTCGGCTTGAAGGTGGTGATCTCGAACGGTACGCCGTTGATGAAGTTGGTCGAGGTCGAGGTGAAGTTCTGCTGCTGCAGCGAGGGCGCGCGGAAGCCGTTCTGCACCGCGCCGCGCAGGGCGAAGGTCTTGTTGAAATCGTAGCGCGCCGACAGCTTGCCGGACAGGTTGTTGCCGAAGTCCGAGTAATGCTCGCCGCGTACCGCGACCGAGGCCAGCAGCTGGTCGGTGACGTTCGCTTCGAGGTCGACGAAGGCGCCGACCGCGTTGCGGCTGGCGTCGGTGGCGTTGGCCGGACGGAAGCCCGGGAACACCTGGGCGCCCGGTGCGGCCGGGGTGCCGTTGGCCAGCACCACGCCGCCGTAGCGGTAGGAATCCGGTTCGCCGGCGTTCAGCTGGTAGCCTTCGCGGCGCGCCTCGAGGCCGACCGCCACGTTCAGCGGCGAAGCCAGGCCGCCGGCGTCCACCTTGCGCACCCCGGTCAGGTTCAGCACGGTCTGGTCGTAGCCGAAGCCGCCGGCGTCGAACACCGTCTTGCTGGTCGGGCCGATCGAGCGGTTCAGGGTGTTCTGGATCTCGTAGCTCAGCTTGTTCTTGCCATAGACGATGGAGGCGTCCATGTCCCAGTCGCCGGCGGTCCAGGTCGCGCCGGCGGCGGCGCTGTAGTCGTCGACGGTCGGTGCGATGATCGGCAGGAAGCCGTCCGGATAGATCGACGGGATGTTGCGCACGTCCTGCGGCGTACGGAAATAGCCGGCCGAGCGGGCGTCGCGCTTCTGGTAGCTGGCCCAGCCGTAGACCTTGACGTCGGCCGTGATGTTGTTGCCGGCGTTGACGAATAGGGTCGACTGCTTGACCTCGGGCTCGCCGTACCAGGCGTCGAAGCGGTTGATGGTCAGCTCGCGCGGGTCGTAGGCGGTGCCGACCTTCGGATACAGCTGGCGCATGTCGTAGCCGGCGCGTTCCGTGTGTTCCTGGTTCTTGTATTCGGCGGCCAGGGTGATGTAGCCGGTTTCGCCCCAGGGCAGGCCCTTCCAGGCGCTGACGGTGGTGGTCTGGCCGTCGGTGCGCTTGCGCGAGTTCGGCGCGGTCCAGGACGCGCCGGCCGGAGCGGCGTCGTTCAGCAGGTCGTACTCGGTCTTGTGCGCGCCGTACACGACGGTTCCTTCGCCGCCGCTGCGGTCGGTGCGCAGGCGGACGTTGACCACGCCCGAGATCGCATCCGAGCCGTACTGGGCGGCGGCGCCGTCGCGCAGCACCTCGATCGTCTTGACCATGCTCGAGGGGATCGTGTTCAGGTCGACCGAGGCCGAGCCGCGGCCGATGCTGCCGTTCAGGTTGACCAGCGAGGAAGCATGGCGGCGCTTCGAGTTGACCAGCACCAGCGACTGGTCCGGCGCCATGCCGCGCAGGGTGGCCGGGCGGATGGTATCCGTGCCGTCGGTCAGCGAGGGACGCGGGAAGTTCAGCGAAGGCAGGGCCGTCGACAGCGCCTGGTTCAGTTCGGTGGAACCGGTGGTTTTGAGGGACTCGGCGGAGATGATGTCCACCGGCGAGGCGGTGTCGAGGGCGGTGCGGTTGGCCACCCGGGTGCCGGTCACCACCACGGTGGCGGTGGCACCGGATGTGGCGCTGGGGCTGGCGGCATCCCCTGTTTCCTGTGCCTGCGCGGCGGCGCCGGCGAACAGCGAGGCGATCGATAAGGCGAGTACGGTCTTTTCCGGTGCAAATCGTTGTTTCATCTCTTGTTCCTTCTTGTTGGGATGCGCTTTTCAACGATACTGTCCGGCATGTTTACCGTTGTCAATTAGCCCAAGTTGCGCAGATGTAATTGCGCAACAGGGGGCGCACGTCAGGAAGGTGTAAGGGAGGCTGCCGTCGTCCCCGCGCAGGCGGGGATCCAAGTTCGATGCGCAGTCGAGACGCAAACCAACTTGGGTTCCCGCCTGCGCGGGAACGACGAGGTAACGCGGGAACGACGAGTTAGCGCGGGAACGACGGCTCAGTGTTTGCCGCGCAAACGCTGGAAGACGCTCACGCCCAGCAGCACAACGGCCCCGACGATCACGCCGGCCACGGCATCGACGAGAGTCGGCGTCACGGCCGCCAGCAGGCCGCCGATCGCCGGCACCCCGGCCACCGCGTGGGCCGCGCCTTCGGCCAGGTGGTGCAGCGGTTCGAAGGCGTGGCCGATGATGCCGCCGCCGACCATGAACATGGCGACGGTGCCGATCACGGATAGCGCCTTCATCAGGCGCGGCGCCGCGGCCAGCAGCATGTTGCCGATGGCGCGCGCGGCGGCGCCGCTCTTGCGGCTCAGATACAGGCCGAGGTCGTCGATCTTGACGATGCCGGCCACCACGCCATAGACCCCGATCGTCATCGCGATCGCCACCGCCACCAGGGCCGCGACCTGGGTGCCGAAGGAGGCGCCCTGCTCGTTGACCACGCCCAGCGCGATCACGATGATCTCCGCCGACAGGATGAAGTCGGTGCGCACCGCGCCCTGGATCTTTTCCTTTTCCACTTCGCGCATGTCGGCGCCGGTGGCCAGCGCCTGGGCCAGTTCCTCTTCGTGGGCGGCATCCTCGGCCTCGCTGTGCAGGAACTTGTGGGCCAGTTTCTCGAAGCCTTCGAAGCACAGATAGGCGCCGCCCACCATCAGGAGCGGCGTGATCGCCGACGGGATGAAGGCGGAAATCGCCAGCGCGGCCGGCACCAGGATCGCCTTGTTCTTCAGCGAGCCCACCCCCACCGCCCACACCACCGGCAGTTCGCGGTCGGCGCTGACGCCGGTAACCTGCTGGGCATTCAGCGCCAGGTCGTCGCCCAGCACGCCGGCGGTCTTCTTGGCCGCCACCTTGCTCATCAGGGCGACGTCGTCGAGGACACTCGCAATATCGTCGATTAACGCCAGCAAACTACCTGCAGCCATTGGTTTTCCCTCAATATCAATATGGCCACATCTTAACTGAGGCACCACAGCTTCTTCACACGGTTCAGGCGCGTTATTTGCGTTTCATCCCCGAAAATCTGCATCTCGTCGCTTTCCGGCGGAAGGGTCGCAACGCTGTACGTATAGTGCCAACATTGGCTGCGGTACAGCAGCCTTGCCGACCGAAGGAGATGCCATGACCACGAACCTCGCGAATTTCGCCAAACTCGATCTGCCGGTCGCGCCGCGCCGCCGCGCCCGTCCGCCGAAGCGCAAGACCCGCATCACGATCTACCTCGACGACGAGGTCCTGGACGAGTTCCGCTCGCGCGCCGAGCGCACCGGCACCGGCTACCAGACCCTGATCAACGCCGCCCTGCGCACCCGACTGGCTGTGCAGGAGGCTCCCGCAGTACCGGCCTGAACCTGCCGAAAACGCAGGAAGCCCGTGGCGACGGGGCGTACGGCTTACGTACGCCCTGTTAACAGATTACACAGGGCAATTAATTATGCTAATCTTCCGGCTCTTTCAACCCGGAGGATTTATGAAAAAAGGCGAACTGATCGCTGAATTTGCGAAGCGTACCGAACTGTCGGGTGCCGCTGCGAACCAAGCAGTGAACACCATCATCGACATCATCACCGAGCGCCTGAAAAAGGGCGACACGGTCGGTATCACCGGCTTCGGCACGTTCTCGGTCACCAAGCGCGCTGCCCGCAAAGGCCGCAACCCGGCAACCGGCGAAGTGATCAAGATCGCTGCGTCGAAGACCCCGCGTTTCGCTGCCGGCGCGACCCTGAAGGCCGCCGTCAACCCGAAGAAGAAGTAAGCTGTTCCCGTGGCTGGCCGCAGCCCGGCGCCATGCCGGCCGCTGCGCGCCATGCCCGTTTTCGCATTCCGCACCCCGCACCCCCGCACCCGCCCGATTTCCCCCATGCCCTTTTCCACCTGGATCGCGTTCGTCGTCGCCGGCATCCTGATCGCCCTGTCGCCCGGCTCCGGCGCCGTGCTGTCGATGTCGCACGGCCTGGCCTATGGCCTCAAGAAAGCCAGCGCCACCGTGCTGGGCCTGCAGCTCGGCCTGATCCTGGTGCTGGTCATCGCCGGCGCCGGCGTCGGCTCGCTGGTACTGGCCTCGGAGTCGGTGTTCACCGCGGTCAAGATCGCCGGCGCCCTCTACTTGATCTGGATCGGCATCGGCCAGTGGCGCTCGAAAGCGCGGGCCACCGACGTCGCCGCCGCCAGGCTGGATGCCCATCCGCCGTTCGGCCGGCGCGTGCTGACCGGTTTCCTGACCAATGCCACCAACCCGAAAGGGATCATCTTCATGGTCGCGGTGCTGCCCCAGTTCATCTCGAAGGACGGGTCGATGCTGCTGCAGCTGGCGATCCTGGGCGTGACCATGGTCGCCATCGATACCACCGTGATGCACGGCTACGCCTTCCTGGCCTCGAGCATGCAGCGCTTCTTCCGCGACGAGCACGCGGTCAAGATGCAGAACCGGTTCTTCGGCGCCGTGCTGATCGGGATGGGCTGCCTGCTGTTCCTGGTGAAACGCGCCCACGCATAATCTCCATGTCGAAATAACTATTTCGCAACGATTTGTAACGATGGTCGTCGTTCCGCGCCCGGATGCGTTATTACAGGGTAAACCCGGGATATAACCGAATAACAGTTCACGCTGGAGACGTCGCGATGTCCAATCCGATCCTGAAGACGGCCGTGCTGCTGGCCTTCACCACCCTTTCCGCGCTGGCGGTGGCCGCGGACGATCCGCCGGCGCGCGTCGGCCGCGTTGCGCTGACCCAGGGTTCGGTCGGCATCGGCGGCGACGTCGGCGTCGAGATGACCCAGGCCCAGGTCAACTGGCCGGTCACCTCGGGCAATATGATCACGACCGCCCCCGGCGCCCGCACCGAGCTGCGGGTCGGCTCGACTTCGGTCCGCCTGGACGGCGATTCCTCGCTCGAAGTGCTCGAACTGGACGACGACAATATCCGCCTGCGCCTGCACTACGGCAGCGCCAGCGTGCGCATCCTGAATCCGGATGTGCTGCGCGGCTTCGAAGTGCTCACCCCCCAGGCGCGCGTGCGCATGCAGCAGCCGGGCCGGATCCGCATCGACACCGAGCGCGTGCGCGACACCAGCATGGTGAACGTGTTCGACGGCGCCGCCCTGGTCGAGTCCGGCGGCTCCCAGCTGACAGTGCGCGCCGGCAAGCGCCTCGAGGTCACCGACGACGACATGCGCACCGCCAGCGCCGTGCAGGACGCCTTCGACAGCTGGTCGTTCTCGCGCGACCGCATCGAGGACAACTCCGCCTCGGCACGCTACGTGACGTCCGAGATGACCGGCTACGAAGACCTCGACCGCTACGGCAACTGGCGCAGCGACAGCGAATACGGCCCGCTGTGGATCCCGGCGGTCGCCGCCGACTGGGTGCCCTACCGCGACGGCAGCTGGACCTGGATCGATCCCTGGGGCTGGACCTGGGTCGACAACGCGCCCTGGGGCTATGCGCCCTTCCACTACGGCCGCTGGGTGTATGTGAACCGCCGCTGGGCCTGGGCGCCGGGCGGCCGCGTCGAACGGCCCGTGTGGGCGCCGGCCCTGGTCGGCTGGGTCGGCGGCGCCGACTGGAACATCACCTTCCGCGACCGCAGCCGCCGTCCGGGCTTCGGCTGGTATCCGCTGTCACCGCACGACCGCTACGTGCCCTCCTATCACGTCTCCGACGATCGCCTGCGCTGGCTGAACAATCACGTGCGGCCCGATCCGCGCCGCGGCCGCGACTACCGCCCGGAGGGCCTGACCGTGGTGCCGCGCGACCGCTTCGGCCCCGGCGGCCGGGTCAACGTGCCGAAGGCGCCGATCGCCACCGTGCCGCCGGCGCTGGTGCACAACGGCCAGAACCTCGGCATTCCGGCGGCCGGCGCCCCGCCCGCCCCGCCCAACCGGCCTCACCGCGGCGGCAATGTGGACCGCGACCACGATGGCCGCCCGGACCGCCTCGAAGCCAACCGCGGCGACCGCAACGGTGACGGAATCCCCGGCCGCTTCCAGAACCGCGCCGACCGCAACGGCGACGGCCGCCCCGATCGCATCGAGCCGAACCGCCCGGACCGCGAGCGTTCCGACCGCAATGTGAACGGCCGCCCGGAGCGCATCGACACCGCCCGCATCGAGCGCGACGGTTTCGTGCGCCAGCGTCCGGCCGTGCAGCAGGGCGCCGTGCAGCAGCAGGCGCCCGGCCTGGTGCCGCTGCCGGTGCCGGCCCAGCCGCAGCCGGTGGTCAGCCCGACGCCGCACATCTCGCCGGCGCCGCAGCCGCTGACGGCCAACAGCCCGCAGCTGCAGGGCACGCAGCCGGCCGCGCCGGGCTGGCAGCGCCAGGAACGCCGCGACTGGGAAGAAGGCCGCCGCGATCGTCGTGACGGCCGTGACGGCGACGAGCCGCGCCGCGAACGTCCCGGTAGCAACGAGCAGCAGCACGAGCGCCGTCCGGCTCAGGCGCCGGTGTCGGCGGTGATGCCGGCCGCGCCGGTCCAGCAGGCTCCGGTGATGGCGGCGCCCCAGCCGGCACCGCGGCCGGTCACGGAAGCGCGCTTCGAGCGTCCGCACCGCGGCGAGGAGGAACGTGCCCGTGAAGCGCCGCAGCGTGCGGCGCCGCCTCCGCCCGCTCCGGCCCCGGTCGCGCGTCCTGCTCCGCCGCCACAGGTGGTCGCTGCGCCTGCGCCTCCCCCGGCGGCGCGCCCTGCTCCGCCTGCGTCCAACCCGCGCGCCGAAGAGCGCAAGCGCGGCGAAGAGCGCGAGCATCATTCGGACCGCTGACCGGCGGCTGCCCACCGGGAACGCCACCGCCGTTCCCGGTGCGCCTTCCGGCGCATCTTGGGGACTTTGGCTACAATGCAGGTTTTACAGGAGTGCCCATGGACCCCAAAGAATCCCTCATCGAATACCCCAGCGATTTCCCGATCAAGGTGATGGGCGCGACGCATGAGGAGTTCGCCGCCACCATCCTCGAGCTGATCGTCCTGCACGACCCGACTTTCCATGAAGGCAAGATGGAAGTGCGTCCGTCGTCGAAAGGCGCCTATACCGGCCTGACCGTGACCGTTCGCGCCACCAGCCGCGAGATGCTGGACAAGCTGTACACCGAGCTGTCCGCGCATCCGATGGTCAAAGTCGTGCTTTAAGCAACAGGAACAGGGGGCTTGCCGGCACGGGACATGAGGCTGGCTTATAATGTCGAGGCATTCCATTCCTGTCCCCACAGTTTCCATGCCAGCGAACCGCCCTGCCATCCGTGAGCTCGGCCGCGCAGATTACGACACCGTCTTCGCCGCCATGCGTGCCTTCACGGACGCGCGCACGCCCGATACCCCCGACGAGCTCTGGATCGTCGAGCACCCGCCGGTGTACACCCTCGGCCTGGGCGCCGATCCCGGCCATATCCTGAGCGCGCACGGGATCCCCGTGGTGCAGACCGACCGCGGCGGCGAGGTGACCTACCACGGTCCCGGCCAGGTCGTGATCTACCTGCTGATGGACCTGCGCCGCAACAAGCCGGGCGGCAAGCTGTACGCGCGCCAGTTCGTCAACAAGATCGAGCAGGCGGTCATCGATGTGCTGGCGGCGTATAATCTGGCGGGCGAACGGGTCGAAGGCGCGCCCGGCATCTACATGGCCAATGGACCGAGCAAGGGCGCCAAGATCGCCGCCCTCGGCCTGAAAGTGCGCGGCAACGGCTGCACCTACCACGGCGTATCGCTGAACGTGGCGATGGACCTGGCGCCCTTCAGCTGGATCAACCCTTGCGGCTATTCCGGACTGGCCACGGTGGACATGCGCAGCATGGGCGTGGAAGCGCCGCTCCACGACGTGCAGCAGGCCCTGGCGCAGGCCCTGGTCCGGCACCTGTCCGCGGACGACATTCCGGCCGCAACGAACAAACCAACCGAAACCCTCCCTGGGTAAAGAGCACATGACTTCCGAAATCGACACCGGCAATGCCGCAGAAGCTGCCTACAACGCCAGCGCCAAGCAAAAAGGCGCGGACAAGACCTCGCGCATCCCGATCAAGATCGTGCCGATCGAGCAGCACGAGCGCCTGAAGAAGCCGGACTGGATCCGCGTGAAGGCCGCCACCGCCTCCTCGCGCTTCTACGAGATCAAGGACATCCTGCGCGCCAACAACCTGGTGACGGTGTGCGAGGAAGCCAGCTGCCCGAACATCGGCGAATGCTTCGGCAAGGGCACCGCCACCTTCATGATCATGGGCGACAAGTGCACCCGCCGCTGCCCCTTCTGTGACGTCGGCCACGGCCGTCCGGACCCGCTGGACGTCAACGAGCCGGGCAACCTGGCCAAGACCATCGCCGACCTGCGCCTGTCCTACGTGGTGATCACCTCGGTCGACCGCGACGACCTGCGTGACGGCGGCGCCGGCCACTTCGTCGAGTGCATCCAGAAGACCCGCGCCTTGAGCCCGAACACCAAGATCGAAGTGCTGGTGCCGGACTTCCGCGGCCGCCTGGAAAAGGCCCTCGATATCTTCGCCGACGGCCTGCCGGACGTGATGAACCACAACCTGGAAACCGTGCCGCGCCTGTACAAGGAAGCGCGCCCGGGCGCCGACTACCAGCACTCGCTGGTGCTGCTGCGCGACTTCAAGAAGAAGTACCCGAACGCCGTCACCAAGTCCGGCCTGATGGTGGGCCTGGGCGAGACCGACGAGGAAATCCTCGAAGTCATGCGCGACATGCGCGCCCACGACATCGACATGCTGACCATCGGCCAGTACCTGGCGCCGTCGAACTCGCACCTGCCGGTGCGCCGCTACGTGCACCCGGACACCTTTAAAATGTTCGAAGAGAAGGCTTACGAGATGGGCTTCGTGCACGCGGCCGTGGGCGCGATGGTGCGTTCGTCCTACCATGCGGACCAGCAGGCGCATGAGGCGGGCGTGGCTGCGTAACAAGCCGCTTTTTCTCTGATCGACATGCGTGGGCGGAGGCCGCCCACCCTACGGGATTCAAACCGGTAGGGTGGGCGGCCCCGCCCACGCTTTTTCATTCCGTGGCTTGCCGAACGTAGCCCACGCGCCAACCGCGCTATATTGGCCTCAACCCAAGCCCGTGCATAAAAAAACATGAGCCAACACCATTCCGGTCACCCGGCCAACAACAACATCGACGACACCCAGGACGACGACAACTTCCTCCAACACGAGCTGCAGCTGAACCAGCGCGGCGTCGAGCTGGTCAAGATGGAAGGCCGCGTCTTCCTGCGCTTTTCCGGCGCGGTGCGCGTGGACGGCCTGCACGTCGACTACCGCCTGGTGCCCTCGCGCGGCGTGCTGGCCAAGCCGAGCAAGTGGCGTAAGATGGACCTCGGCGTGCGCCGCGCACTCATCGAAGAACGCGCGACCCGCGACGCCATCGACGACCTGAACCAGGAAGTCGAGGAATTCGTGCGCGACATCGCCGACCGGTGCGAGGAAGCGGGTTTCGATCCCATGCTGTTCCTGCACGTGCTGGAAGAACTGGAGACCTCCGAGCCGGCCGAGTACGTGTTCGAGCGCATCCACCAGCGCCTCGAACACGCCGTCGAGCGCGACCAGGAAGAGCGCCACGCCGCGCGCACCAAGGAAAGCATCAACCTGGCCGAGTACCCGCAATCCTTCGAGGTCGCCAGCAAGATGGCGCGCCGCTTCGTCGCGCTGCTGGGGCCGACCAATTCCGGCAAGACCCACCGCGCGATGGAGCACCTGGCCCAGGCCGAGAGCGGCGTCTACCTCGCTCCGCTGCGCCTGCTGGCGCTGGAGAATTACGAGCGCCTGCAGGGCGCCTTGCGCGAGGATGGCGAGCCGCTGGCCGTCAGCCTGATCACCGGCGAGGAACGGCGTCTGGCCGAGAACGCGACCCACGTCGCCAGCACCGTCGAGATGCTCGATACCAGGACCAGGGTCGAGGTGGCCGTGATCGACGAAATCCAGATGCTGGCCGACCGCGACCGCGGCGCCGCCTGGACCGCGGCCGTGTGCGGTGCGCCGGCGTCGGTCGTCTACCTGGTCGGGGCGCCGGAAGCGCGGCGCGCGATCGAGGCCCTGGCCGACAGGCTGGAGTGCCCGCTCGAAGTGCACGTGCTCAAGCGCAAGGCGCCGCTGTCGATGGAACCGGGCGCGGTGCGCAGGCTGAAGAACCTGCGGCGCGGCGACGCCGTCATCGCCTTCTCGCGCCGCAATGTCCTGATGTGGCGGGACATGATCACGGAGATGGGCCTGTCGGTAGCGACCGTCTACGGCAACCTGTCGCCGGAAGTGCGGCGTGCCCAGGCCGAGCGTTTCCGCGAAGGCCAGGCCGACATCGTGGTCGGCACCGATGCCATTGCCATGGGCTTGAACATGCCGATCCAGCGCATCGTGATGACGACGGCCGTCAAGTACAACGGTGTCGAAGAGGAAGAGATCTCGGCCGCGCTGGCCAAGCAGATCGCCGGACGGGCAGGGCGCTACGGCGTGCATGAAGAAGGCTTCGTGGCCGGCTACGACGACGAGACGCACGACATCATGCGCTCACTAATGAAGGAAAAGATCCCGCCAGTAAGAGCCAGCGGCTTCGCGGTGGCACCGTCGATCGAGCAATTGCACAGGATATCGTCGGTAACCGGCGAGACCTCGCTGGTGAAACTGCTGAAGCGCTTCGTGCACAACATCGACGTCCCGGACGGCTTTTTTTACCCGCGCATCACCGAGGAGCAGAACGAGCGCGCGGAATGGCTGGATACCCTCGACCTGAGCGTGGCCGAAAAGTTCACGATGTCCCTGGTGCCGATCTCGACCCGCGTCCCGACCCTGGAAAGCGCCTGGAACCACTGGGCGCAATCGCTGGCGAAGCGCAAGATCTGCAAGCTGCAGCCTCACCCGCAGGAACTGTTCTGGCAGAACCTGCAGGAAGTCGAGGACACCTGCCGCATGGTCTCGGCCTATGCCTGGCTGGGTTATCGGATGCCGGAATTCTTCCCCAGCATCGAGCTGGCCCAGCAGCTGGCGCGCGAAGCGTCCGAACGCGTCGATTCCCTGCTGCAGCAACAGAACGCGGCGGCGCGCAAGCGGCAGTCGAAGCGGGAGCGGGGGCGCTGGTAGGCAGCGGGCTTAGTAAGTCCGCCGCGCGGAGAGACCCTTGGCGTCCAGCTTCTGCACGCCCGGAATGCTCTGCAACTTGTCGAGCAGCGTATGAAAATCGCTTTCCGACATGCGCGAAAACGAGATCAGCACATCGTCCATGTTCGGGGCTTCTTTCTGCTGCTGGACGATGAAGGTGTTGATGCGGCTGGTGACGGGGCCGATTTCCTTTTCCAGCACGTGCAGGGTCAGGCGCCCGCGTTCGGCGGAGATCATCACCTCACGTTTTTGCCGGGCGGAAAAATAGCGGCGCTCCAGCGGCTTGATGCCGGCCAGGATGATCAGGATGATGATGGTGGCGGACACGGCGGCAAGGTAGAGTCCGCCGCCGGCGGCCAGGCCGACCGCCGCCACCGTCCACAGGCTGGCGGCGGTGGTGAGGCCGCGCACGATCTCGCCGCGCAGCAAAATCGATCCCGCGCCCAGGAAGCCGATGCCGGAGACGACCTGGGCCGCCACGCGCGAGGGATCGAGGGAGACGTGGTCGTGCTCCAGTACGCCCATGAATCCATAGGCCGACACGATCATGAACAGGCAGGAGCCGACGCACACCAGCATGTGGGTGCGCAAGCCGGCCGCCCACGACAGGCGCTCGCGTTCGAAGCCGATCGCCCCGCCGAGCAGGGCCGCCAGGCCGAGACGCGCAATCAGTTCGAGAGGAGGGAGCAATGCCGGTCCTCCCTCAGTCCGGTTTCCCCTGCGGCCGGACCTTGTCGACCGCCGTCAGCCATTCCTCCCACAATGCCGGATCCCGGGTCTGGCCATCCGCATCGAGCTTGTATTCGCTGACCAGGTCGGCCAGGTCGCTGGATTCGGTCAGCTCGACCTCGCGTTCGAGGAAGGCCAGCATGGCCCGGTAGGCTTGCTCGACCGTCATCGTCATATTCGCTGCGCTCATGCTTCCTCCTGCTGTCCTTGCCGACAGCATAGCGCGATCAGGGCCGGCAGCGCGCCGTGATGCCGGTGCCGTTCGCGCCCGCTAGCCGGATATCGGAAGGCGGGATGCCATTGCCTTTTACGATAGTGTGGCCGCCGACATAGCGCAGCGGCAATTCCTCGCCCGCGTAATCGGCCAGGCCGTGGGGCACGTAGATGGCGAAGCGGTAGTCGAGGTTCGGGTAGGCGCCATGATGAAATACCTGGCTGGGCGGGCCTTCGTGGATTTCGGCCGCGATGGCGTCGGCGATGGCGGCGGTGTCGGTGCGCGTGTTCAGGTCGATGCTATCGTCCAGCCGCAGGGTGTAGGGACGCAAGGGGCCGAAGCGGCGGCCGTCGTACTGGACGCGGAAGCGGTCGATGTCGTAATAGAAGGCGGGCACGGCGCCGTTGACGTCCACGCTGCACAGCACGAATACGGCCCAGAAGCCCTGCGATTCCAGCGGCTGCACGAAATGGATGGCTTCGTTGCGCCTCAGTGCGATCGGGTTGCGAAAGCCGATCCGGTGCACGTTGGCGACGTGCTGGTAACGCAGGATGACGGTATCGCGCAGTTCGGTGTCGACGCTCGCGCAGCCTCCCAGCAGCAGTGGGAACAGGAGGGCGGACGTGAACGGCTTGCGCATGAGTTTTCCTTTGCCAGCGAACGCGTCAAGCTTGGGGCAAGCAAACAGGTACGGTTTGCGGGAGGTCAGGGGTGCGCGGATGTGCTTCAGCTTGCGGTCAGCGATTTCTGCAGCAGCGCGTGCAACGACGCGAAGTCCGGCTCGCCCAGGTAACGTTTGAGAATCTTGCCATCCTTGCCGATGACGAAGGTGGTCGGCGTCATTGCCACGTCGCCGAATTGCTTGGCCAGGTCGCCGCCGGAATCGAGGGCGACCTTGAACGGCAGCTTGCGTGTTTCCGCATAGTTCAGGACATAGTTCGGCGGATCGTAGCTCATGGCGACGGCGACGAATTCCAGGCCCTGCTTGCGGAACTTGTTATAGGTGTCGACCATCTGCGGCATTTCCTTCACGCAGGTGGCGCAGGAAGTTGCCCAGAAATTGACCATCACGACCTTGCCGCGCAAGTCTTGCGAGCTGATCTTCTGGCCGTCGATGCTGATGAAGGTGACGTTGGGCGCAGTCGGCTGCTGGTTGAAAGCGGCAAAGCCGATGCCGGCGATCGCGAGCACGGCGGCGCCGATGGCGGCCGGCTTGATCCAGGAGCGGTTGGAACTGGTTGCGGTCATGGCTTCATCTCATCCGTGAACGGGCGACAAGTCATTATAGACCCGCCGCCAGTTTCCCGTGGATTACTGCGCCTGCGGCGGCTGCTGCGGCTGCATCGCGCGCAGGTCTTCTTCGCTGATGTATTCGAAGATCTTGACCACGCGGATCACACCGGACACGCCTTGCGCCACCTGGGCCGCGATATTGCCTTCGCGCTGGGTCACCAGGCCCATCAGGTAGACATTGCCGCGTTCGGTGACGACCTTGAAGGAGTTGGCGGACACCGTCTGCTTGTCGGCCAGGCTGAGCTTGACCTTGCTGGTGATCAGGGCATCGTTCGAACGCGAGGTGTAGCTCGACGGGCCGGCGACGACCAGCTCGTTGATCACGTTGTCGACGTTGGTGATGCCGCGCACTTCGTTCTCGACGGCGCGCTTCATTTCCTCGTCGCGCACCTCGCCGGTCAGCAGCACCTTGCGGTTGTAGCTGTTGATGTTGACGTGGCCGGCATCGCCGACGATCTGCGGCATGCGGGTTTCGGCCTTCACGGCGATCGCCTTGTCCTCGGTCTGCGCGCCCAGCGTGCGGCGGTCGGTGGTCGCCAACGCGCCGGTGACCACGCCACCGGCCACCACGGCCACGCAACCTTGCAGCGAAGCCATCAGGGAAGCGAGCACGGCAGCGGTAAGGACGGCTTTCTTAACTTGCATCTTCTTCTCCGAACAGGGCGACGTCGATACCGTCGCAGATACTGTGGATCGCGACCAGATGCACTTCCTGGATGCGCGCGGTGCGTGCGTGTTGCACGTTGATATGCACGTCGGCATCGGTCAACAGCTTGCCCAGCTTGCCGCCGTCCTTGCCGGTCAGGGCGACGACGCGCATCTCGCGCTCGAGCGCCGCTTCGACGGCCGCCAGCACGTTGCCGGAATTGCCAGACGTCGAGATCGCCAGCAGGATGTCGCCGGCCTGGCCCAGGGCCTGCACCTGCTTGCTGAAGATCTCGTTGAAGCTGTAGTCGTTGCCGACCGCCGTGATGATCGAGGTGTCGGTGCTCAGCGAGATCGCGGGCAGCGGGAAACGCTCGCGCTCGAAGCGGCCGACCAGTTCGGCAGCGAAGTGCTGGGCGTCGCCGGCCGAACCGCCGTTGCCGCATGCCAGGATCTTGTTGCCGTTGGACAGGGCATTGAACATCAGTTCGATGGCCTGCGAAATGGGTTGTGCGAGAAGCTGGCCCGACTTCAGCTTGAGTTCGGCGCTTTCCTGGAAATGAGCGAGGATGCGTTGAGTATTCATGGACGAAGATTATAGTGCAGTGGCAACGCCTACCGCACAAGTGGCGTAAGAAATGCTTACATTTCAGGCGGCTTCGATGGCGTTCCGTAACCATTCCAGCCTGCCGCCATCGATGGCGACGACGTCGATGCGGCAGGGCGGCATGCGCCTGAAGCGTTGCAGATAGAGCTGGGCGGCGCGCAGGATGCGGCGGATTTTCGCTGGGGTGATGCTGGCGGCGGCCCCGCCGCGCGAACGGTCGGCGCGCTGGCGCACCTCGACGAAGACGAGGGTGTCGCCCTCGCGCATGACGAGATCGATCTCGCCTAACTTACACCGGAAGTTCGCTTCGATCAGCACCAAACCGTGGTGTTGAAGATACGCCAGTGCCGATTCTTCTCCTTGCCGACCCTGTTCCTGCTTCTGCGACAGGCGGGCCGGCCACATTTCAAGGCCCCGCGTCCGCGGGTTCGAAGTTGCCGTCGCGGTAGACCGCCATGGCTTCGCGCCGCCGCAGGCGCTGGCTGCCGGCATCGACCTCCAGGTGGCCGGTGACGCCGTCGATGATGAAGGGCGAGCCCGGACGCAGGCCCAGCTCGCGGGCGACCAGGAAGGCATCGATGCCGAGCGCGTACAGGCGGCTCATGGTCAGCGACTGCTCCGAATCGATGGGTCGCGGATACACCATCACCGCCGGGTTGTCCGGCCGGATCAGCCAGGGCAGGTCGACCACGCGCAGGCCGTTCAGCTCGGAATACGCGGTGCCGGGCGCGCGGCCCGGATTGCCGGCGCCGCCGGTGTACAGGGGAATCGCGGTGCCGGTCCGGGCCCGCACCTGGCGCAGCTCGACCGCGTCGAGCGCGGCGAACAGCACTTCCGGCGGATCGATTTCCAGCCGGGTCTTGAGCTCGGAGATGGCAAGCGGGTCGGCGCGGCCGCCGGCAGAGGGCAGGTTATAGCGCTGGCCCGTATGGCCGAGTTCGCTCCAACGCGCCTCGAAGGCGCCGGCCGCGCGCTGGGCCCAGGCGGCGTTGCCGGTGAGGATCAGTGCCCGTCCCTGCGGATGTTCGCGCGCCGCCCAGTCGGCGGCCTGGCGCGCCTCGTCCTCGATCGAGAGACCGGCCACGACCATGCCGCGCGGCAAGGAGCCACGCACTTCCGGATGATTCAGGGCGACGGTCGGCAGGCTCACCGCGCCGCCGCTGGCCAGCGCGCTGACGGCAGGGCGGGCCAGCGGGCCGACGATGACGTCGTGCGAGGCGGCGGCGCGGGAATAGGCGGCGAGGGCGTCGTCGGCGCTGTCGCCGGTGGCGACCAGGTCGACCGCGATGCCGGCGCCGTCACGCTCGGCGCTGGCCATGAAGCCGGCGCGCACGGCATCGGCGGCGGCGCCCAGGCTCGGGGAATTCATCGGCAGCAGCAGGGCGACGCGGACCGGACCGGCACCCCTGGCGGCGGCGGGAGGGGGAGGGCGGGACTCATGGCCCGGCAGCTGGATCGGCGCGGTCTGCACCGGCGCCGATTCCACCTCGCGCGGCGGCGGCACATAGGCCGGCGCCGGTGGCGGCGCATACTCCGGGCAGGCGTAGTCGCCGCTCCTGGGACTTGTGTTTGCGCCCCCGGGCGCGCACAATCGCTGCGGCTCGTCGAGGCTCACCGTGGTGCAGCCGGTCAGCAGCGCAACCGTCAGTCCCGTCGCCAGGCCCGCGCCCAGCGCTTTCAGTTTTTTAATCAGCATCCGATCCCCACATGACCGCCATTCAGTCCAGCCAGATCGCCCAATTGCCCGTACTGGGCGAAGCAGCCCAGCAGTCGTATCCTACCGCAACGCTCTACGTGGTGGCCACACCGATCGGCAACGTCACCGATATCACCCTGCGCGCCCTGCATCTGCTGCTGATCGCCGACGTCGTCGCCTGCGAGGACACGCGCAAGACCGGCGCCCTGCTGACCCGCTTCGGCCTGAACAAGCAGATGGTGGCCGCCCACCAGCACAACGAGCGCGAGGTGGCCGAAAAGCTGATCCAGCGCCTGCGCGCGGGCGAGCGCGTGGCCCTGGTGTCGGACGCCGGCACGCCAGCCGTCTCCGACCCCGGCGCCCGCATCGTCGACGCGGTGCGCGCAGAAGGCTTGAACGTGGTGCCGGTACCCGGCGCCTCGGCGGTGGTCACGGCGCTGTCGGCCAGCGGCCTGGTGAACGACCGCTTCCATTTTGTCGGATTCCTTCCGGCGAAGGCCAGGCAGCGCGAAACCGAACTGGCCCAGCTCAAGAGCGAAACCTCGACCCTCGTGATCTATGAGGCACCGCATCGCATCACCGACTGCGTCGAAGCCCTGGCCGCCGTGTTCGAGCCGACCCGCCAGGTCGTGTTCGCGCGCGAGCTGACCAAGATGTTCGAAGAAATCCACCGCTGCCCGCTCGGCGAGGCGCTGGCCTGGGTCAAGGCCGACCAGAACCGCGAGCGCGGCGAATTCGTGGTGCTGGTCGAAGGCGCGGCACCGGCCGATGATGCCGGCGATGCGGAGGCGGAGCGCATCCTGCAGATCCTGCTGACGGAGTGCTCGGTGAAGCAGGCGGCGAATCTGACGGCGCAGATTACGGGGCGGAAGAAAAATGCGCTGTATGAGCGGGCTTTGCAGATCAAGGGCGACGCCTGAACCGTCGATCCGCAAACCAACGTCATTCCCGCGTTCGCGGGGAATGACGATGCTTTACCACTTACACCCACTATCCTTCTTATCCATCGCCAGGAAAATCGGCGCCAGCAATCCACCCGGCACCCCATCCTTGCAATCCGGCCGCTTGGCGCCCTTGATGGCGCGCTCCAACTTGCTCTCGGTCTGCAATGGCGGCGGCGGCAGTCTTTCCAGCGCTGTTCCCACCTTGGCCGGATCCGGCTCGTTCGCCACCTTGCGCGCCACGCTGCGGGCGGCGTCCAGGTTGAAGTGCGGTGCCGGCGCTGCGTCCGCGGGCACCGGTGGCGTGGGCGGCGCCTCGACGGCGAAGGGTTTGTCCTTGGCGGCTTCCGGCTGCGGCGGCACGGCGATGATGCGGCGGGGCGGGCGTGCGCGCGGCACCGGCTTCGTTTGTACTTGCGGCTGTACCGGCGGCTCGGCCGGCTCCGCAACCGGCGGTCGTTGCGGCTCCGCCCGCAGGCGCACGGTGAGAGGCTCGCCGGCGGGCGCGGGCAGGGCGGCCGGCCGCGGCTGGCGATAGATCGATAACAGCAGCGCATGCGCGGCCAGCGAGATGGCGATGCCCGCCGCCACGCGCTGCAATTGCTTGCGGTCGGGAAGGGCGTCAAAGCCCGGTCCCGGGAAATGGTCGATTACGGCATTCACGTGCGGCTCCCATCGATTCCTGTGCCGGAAAGCCTCATCCGCACACATTCGCGCGCATTCTCGGGTGCTTTCCTTGACCGCGACCTCTGCGGAAGGGTATGATCGTTGTCTTCGGAGTGTAGCGCAGCCCGGTAGCGCATCTGGTTTGGGACCAGAGGGTCCAAGGTTCGAATCCTTGTACTCCGACCAAGTATACCGAAAAGGCCGACGAGCGATCGTCGGCCTTTTTTCATTTCCGCGTGGCGAGGACGTGGGCACGGCGTGCCCACGATCGCATGACAAATCAGCCAGCCCGTTTCGCCAGCAGCGCATTCCCGGCCCGGCTCACTCCCTTGCGCCCCAGCTGCTGCGAAATGAAGTGGCCCGCGTCCACCACCTGGTCGAGATCGATGCCGGTCTCGATGCCCAGGCCGTTCATCATGTAGACCACGTCCTCGGTGGCGACGTTGCCGGTCGCGCCCTTCGCGTACGGGCAGCCGCCCAGGCCCGACACCGAGGAGTGGAAGATCGCCACGCCCACTTCCAGGCTGGCGTAAATGTTCGCCAATGCCTGACCGTAGGTGTCGTGGAAGTGGCCGGAGATACCCTCGAGTTTGAAGGCGCGCGCCGCGGTCTCCATCACCGCCTGGGTCTTGCGCGGGGTAGAGACGCCGATCGTGTCCGCGATGTCGATCTCGTCGCAGCCCAGGTCGCGCATGCGCGCCACCACGTCGGCCACGGCATCCAGCGGCACCTCGCCCTGGTAGGGGCAGCCAAAGGAGCAGCTGATGCTGCCGCGCAGGCGCAGGCCGTGCTCCTTGGCGGCTTTGGCAACGCTTTCGAAGCGCGCGATCGATTCCGCGATCGAGCAGTTGATGTTCTTTTGCGAGAAGGCCTCCGAGGCCGAGCCGAAGATCACGACTTCATCGGCCTTCGCTGCCAGCGCCGCCTCGAAGCCCTGCATGTTCGGGCTCAAGGCCGAATAGATGGTGCCCGGACGGCGGCTGATGCCGGCCATGACCTCAAGGCTGGTGGCCATCTGCGGCACCCATTTCGGCGAGACGAAGGACGCCGCTTCGATGTTGGCGAAGCCGGCGCGCGACAGGCGGTCGACCAGCTCGATCTTGACGGCGGCAGAGACATTCTCTTTTTCGTTCTGCAGGCCGTCGCGCGGGCCGACTTCGACGATCTTGACGTGTTTTGGCAGGTTCATTTTCAGTATCCTCGTTGGCGGTCGACCACGTCGGCCACATGTTCGCCCTGTTCGAGCATGGTGATCTTTTGCGCGATCTGGCGCACGGCTTCCTCGCGGATCGTGAGCGCCGAGATGTGCGGCGTGATGGTGATGCGCGGCTCGCTCCAGAAGGGATGCGGCGCCGGCAGCGGCTCGTTGCGGAAAACGTCCAGCGTGGCGCCCGCGATGTGGCCCGAGCGGATCAGGCCCAGCAGGTCAGGCTCGGCGACCTGGGCGCCGCGCGCGACGTTGACGAGATACGCGCCCTCGGGCAGCTTCGACAGCCGCGCGCGGTCCAGCAGGTTGGTCGTTTCCGGCGTCAGCGGCAGCATGCAGACCAGCACCTGCGAACCGCCCAGAAACGCGTCGAGCGAGTCCATGCCGGCATGGCATTCGACGCCCGGGATGTCCCTGGGCGTGCGGCTCCAGCCGCGCACTGGAAAGCCGAGCTGGCGCAGCGCCTGCACGACCGGCACGCCGAGCTTGCCCAGCCCCAGCACGCCGACCGTGAATTCTTCCTTCCTGCGCGCGCCGAGCGGATTCCAGATGCCCTGGCGCGCCTGCTGCTCGTATTCGTCGAAGCGGCGGAAGTAGCGCAGCACGGCATACGCCACGTACTCCGCCATCTGCCCGCCCATGCCGGCGTCGCCCAGGCGGATCACCGGGACGTCGGGCAGGGCATCGCCGAATTTCAGGATCGCGTCCACGCCCGCGCCCATCAGGAAGATCGCTTTGACGCGCGACAGCTGGTCGAGCAGGGCGGGCGTGGGCGCCCACAGGACAGCGTAGTCGCAGGGTTCGAGGGCGTGCCCCTCTTGCCATGCGACCGTTTCGGCCTGCGGCAGCGCCTGCGCGAAATCGCGCGCCCACGGCTCGATCACGCCGTCGCCGCGGTAGAGGAGAATCCGCATTCGGCCTCCTCAGGCGGCGGCCTTGAAGGCCAGCAGGGGCGCGCCGTCGGCCACCTGGTCGCCGACCTGGTACAGGATCTCTTCGACCAGGCCGTCGCTCGGCGCCGCAATCGTGTGCTCCATTTTCATCGCTTCCATGATCACCAGCGGCTCGCCCTTCTTGACAGTCTGGCCGTTTTTCGCGATCACGGCGACCACCTTGCCCGGCATCGGCGCGGTCAGGCGACCCCCGGCGGCTTCGACTTCGCCGGCATGCGCCATCGGATCGGCGTAGTGCAGGGTGACATGCTGGCCGCCGGTGAACACGTGCAGCAGTTCGCCGTCGCGGCGCACGGTGCCGTGCAGGGCGCTGCCGTCGAGGCGGATCGCGATTTTGCCATCTCCTTCGCCGCCGCGTTTCGAGACCAGCGCCAACGGGTGGGCGGCGCCGTCAAGTTCCAGCACCCAGCCGTGCGGGTGATAGGCCAGGACCGCTGCATAGGCCTTGGCGTCGAGCATGGCGGTGTATTCGTCGCTGAAGGACAATGCGCGGCGATAGGTGCCGTTCATGCGCCAGCCATGGGTGCTGGTCCAGGGATCGGCCGGATTGCCGGACACCGACAAGGCCTGCTCGGCATCCGCCAGCGCGACTGCCGCCAGGGCCAGCGCACCCTTCGGCGCCGGGCCGGCGGCCGGGAACAGCGAGGCGTTGTTCCGCTCGATCAGGCCGGTGTCCAGGTCGGCGCTGGAAAAGGCCTGGCCTTCCACCAGGCGCTTCAGGAAGGCGATATTCGTGGCCAGGCCGACGATGTGGAACTCGGACAGCGCCTGCGCCATGCGCGACAGCGCCTGGGTACGGTCCGCGCCCCAGACGATCAGCTTGGCGATCATCGGGTCGTAGAACGGCGAGATCGCATCGCCTTCGCGTACACCCGAATCGATGCGCACGCCGGCCGGTGCGTCTGCAGTGCCGCCCAGCTCGAAAGCCACATGCGAAGGCACGTCCATGAAACGCAAGGTACCGATCGAAGGCAGGAAGCCCTTCTCCGGATTCTCCGCATACACGCGCGCTTCGATGGAATGCCCATTGATGGAGATTTCATGCTGCTGCTTCGGCAGCGGCTGGCCGGCCGCCACGCGCAGCTGCCATTCGACCAGGTCGGTCCCGGTGATCATCTCCGTCACCGGGTGCTCGACCTGCAGGCGGGTATTCATCTCCATGAAGTAGAAGGAACCGTCCTGGTTGGCGATGAACTCGACGGTGCCGGCACCGACATAGCCGACCGCGCGCGCGGCGGCGACGGCCGCTTCGCCCATCGAGGCGCGGCGCTCCCCGGTCATGCCGGGCGCCGGCGCTTCCTCCAGCACCTTCTGGTGGCGGCGCTGCACCGAGCAGTCGCGCTCGTGCAGGTAGACGCAGTTGCCCAGCTTGTCGGCGAAGACCTGGATCTCGATGTGGCGCGGGCGGGTCAGGTACTTCTCGACCAGCACCTTGTCGTCGCCGAAGGAGGAAATCGCCTCGCGCTTGCAGGAGGCCAGCGCGGCCTGGAAATCTTCCGAGCGCTCCACCACACGCATGCCCTTGCCGCCGCCGCCGGCGCTGGCCTTCAGCAGCACCGGATAGCCGATGCGGTTGGCCTCGCTCTGCAGCAGCTCAGGATCCTGGGCATCGCCGTGGTAGCCCGGCACCAGCGGCACGTTCGCGCCTTCCATCAGCTGCTTCGCCGCCGACTTCGATCCCATCGCGCGCATCGAGGAACCCGGCGGGCCGATGAAGACCAGGCCGGCCGCCTCGACGGCTTCGGCGAATTCCGCGTTCTCCGAGAGAAAACCGTAGCCCGGATGGATGGCCTGGGCACCGGTGGCTTTGGCGACTTCGAGGATCTTGTCGCCACGCAGATAGCTGTCCTTGGCCGCGGCCGGGCCGATCAAGACCGCCTCATCGCAGACCGCGACATGCTTCGCGCCGGCGTCGGCTTCGGAGTAGACGGCAACGGTACGGATGCCCATGCGGCGCGCGGTGGCGGCGACGCGGCAGGCGATTTCGCCACGGTTGGCGATGAGGATCTTGGTGAACATGTGGTGTCTCGTCTATTTTTTAAGTGTTAGCGTTCGATCCGTCGTCCCCGCGCAAGCGGGGACCCAAGTTCGTGGCTCAGTCCAAAAACTTGGATTCCCGCCTTCGCGGGATTGACGTTTTCAGGTACGTGGCCTCAGCAACCGCAACTTTCCTTCTGCACCGACTCCAAGGTCGCCGAGCGGGTTTTCAAACCCAGCTTTTCCAGCAGCGCACGGTCATCGTCAGCTTCCGGGTTATCGGTGGTCAGCAGCTTGTCGCCGTAGAAGATGGAGTTGGCGCCGGCCATGAAGCACATTGCCTGCACCGCCTCGCCCAGCTCGCGCCGGCCAGCGGATAAACGCACGCGCGCCTTCGGCATCGTGATGCGGGCGACGGCGATGGTGCGCACGAACTCGATCGGGTCCAGCGGCGGCAGGCCGTGCAGCGGCGTGCCTTCGACCTGCACCAGGTGGTTGATCGGCACCGATTCCGGATACGGGTTCATGTTGGCCAGCTGGGCGATCAGGCCGGCGCGCTGCGAACGCGTCTCGCCCATGCCGACGATGCCGCCGCAGCAGATCTTCAGGCCGGCGTTACGCACGCGGCCCAGGGTATCCAGGCGGTCGTTGTATTCGCGGGTCGAGATCACGTCGCCATAAAAGTCCGGCGAGGTGTCGATGTTGTGGTTGTAGTAGTCCAGGCCGGCCTGCTTCAGCTGTTCGGCCTGGCCTTCCTCGAGCATGCCCAGCGTGGCGCAGGTTTCCATGCCGAGCGCCTTCACGCCGCGCACCATGGCTTCGACCTTTTCCATGTCGCGCTCCTTTGGGCTGCGCCAGGCGGCGCCCATGCAGAAGCGGGTCGCGCCCTTGGACTTGGCTTCGCTTGCTGCGGCCAGCACGGTGTCCAGGTCGAGGATTTTCTTCGCTTCGACGCCGGTATCGTAGCGCGCGGCCTGCGGGCAGTAACCGCAGTCTTCCTCGCAGCCGCCGGTCTTGATGGAGAGGAGGGTCGCCAGTTCGACGTCGCCGTCGGGGAAGTTGACGCGGTGGGCCTGCTGGGCGCGGAACATCAGCTCCGGAAGCGGCAGTTCGAACAGGGCCAGCACCTCGGCCAGCGGCCAGGTGGCGTCCTTCGGCAGAGAGGCCGGGGTGACGGGCGGGTGGAGGGTAACGACTTGGGTCATTTTTTGAATCCTTGTTTTGGTGTTTCAGGAGCGCATGAGCGGCCATCCCGGCACGCCCGCGAGCTCGATATAGGCCGCCGCATCGGCGGCCGAGACTTGTTCCAGGCGCGGCACGCGTCCCAGCAGGGGCGCGGGCATGCGCTGCTCCAGGGCGGCCACGTTCTCGTCGACGAAGCGCATGCTTGGATCGACCTGGTTGGCGACCCAGCCGGCCAGCACCAGGCCGCGCGAGATGATCGCTTCGGCGGTGAGCAGGGCGTGGTTGATGCAGCCCAGGCGCATGCCGACCACCAGGATCACCGGCAGGCCGAGCTGCACCGCCAGGTCGGCGCTGTCGAAATCGTCGGAGAAGGGCACGCAGAAGCCGCCCACGCCCTCGACCACGGTGGCGTCGGACGCTCCCAGGATCTCCGCAAAGGCGGTCATGATCGCCACCGGCTCGATGCGCACGCCTTCCAGCTCGGCCGCGATGTGCGGGGCGCAGGGCTCGCGCAGCATGAAGGGCGTGGTGATGTGCTGCGGCAGGTTCACATTGCCGGCGGCGCGCAGCATGGCTGCGTCTTCGTTATGGAGCTCGCCGTCGCGCTCTTCGGCGCCGGCCGCGATCGGCTTCATGCCGCAGGCGCGCTGGCCATGCTGTACCAGCTTGTGCAGGATCGCGGCGCTGATCAGCGTCTTGCCGATTTCGGTATCGGTGCCGGTGACGAAGCAGGCGAAGCGCGTCGGCACGCCTTCCGCGGCCAGCGGGGCCGGCACGGTGGTGACGACGGGCGCGGCGGCCTTCGCCGGCTCGGCAAAGCCGACTTCCGAATGGGCCGGCGTGCCGCCCGGTTGTTCGGGATCGTTGAGAGTCATGCTGCGGTCCTTTCCAGCTGCTGGGTTTCCAGGTGATTCAGGGCGGCGGCGAGCTGCGCCACCTCGTCTTGCGTATGCGCGGCGGACAGGGTCACGCGCAGGCGGGCGGTGCCCGGCGCCACGGTGGGCGGGCGGATCGCCGGCACCCACAGGCCCTGCTCGTGCAGGCGGCTGGCCGCCCGCAGCGCTTCGTCGTTGGCCCCGATGACGATGGGCTGGATGGCGGTGCGCGACGGCAGCCGCTGCCAGCGCTTCAGCTTCAGCTCATCGTCGAGCAGGGCGATCAACCGGTTCAGGTGCGCGCGGCGTTCCATGCCTTCCGCGCCTTCGATGATGTCAAGGCTGGCCAGCAGCGCATGCGCCAGCGCCGGCGGGCTCGCCGTCGTGTAGATGTAGGGGCGGGCGCGCTGGATCATCAGTTCGATGACGGAGGCATGCGCGGCGATGAAAGCGCCGCCGACGCCGGCCGCCTTGCCGAGGGTGCCGACATACACCAGGTTGGGCGAACGCAGCGCGAAATGTTCGAGCGCGCCGCGGCCGTTCGCGCCCAGCACGCCGAAGCCGTGGGCATCGTCGACCACCAGCCAGGCGCCATGGCGTTCGCACAGGGCCAGCAGGGCCGGCAGCGGTGCCAGGTCGCCGTCCATGCTGAACACGCTGTCGGTGACGACGATTTTCGTGCCGGCCCCGCTTTCCAAAAGCTTCGTTTCCAGCGCGGCCACGTCGCCATGCGGATAGACCGTGACGCCGGCTTTTGCCAGGCGCGCGCCGTCGATCAGCGAGGCGTGGTTCAGCGCCTCCGAAAAGATCGTCGCATCCGGGCTGCTGCCCAGCGCGGTCAGCGCCGCCAGGTTGGCCATGTAGCCGGTGCAGAAGTACAGCGTGCGCGCATCGGCCAGGTGCGGCGCCTGCATCGCGGCCAGCCGCTCTTCCAGCTGCGCGTGGGCGCGGCTGTGGCCGGAAACCAGATGGGCGGCGCCGCTGCCGGCGCCGTACAGGTCCGCGCCTTCGTGCAGGGCGGCGATCACGCGCGGATGCGCGGCCAGGCCCAGGTAATCGTTGCTGCAGAAGGCCAGCATGGACCGGCCGTCGACCACCTGGCGCGGCGCGCAGGGAGAGTCGGCGGTGCGGCGGCGGCGCGTCAGGCTTTGGACGGCCAGGGTGTCCAGCTGGCGCTCGACGCCGGCGATCAGACTCAGATCCACCGCATGATTCGCATTGTTCATCATGCTTCGGCGATCACCTTCTCGAAGACCTTGCGCGTGCGCGCCGCCAGTCCGACGATCTCTTCTTCGTCCAATACATAGGGCGGCATCAGGTAGACCGTGCGGCCGATCGGGCGCAGCAGCAGTTCGTTCTCGACCGCGCTGGTGAAGAAGCGGCGCGCGAAGGTCGAGGCGCGTTTCGCATCCGGCTCGACGGCGTCGAACGCCAGGATCATGCCGCGCTGGCGGAAGCTGGTGACGCGCTCGTGTTCCAGCAGCGGGGCCAATTCCAGCATCAGGCGGGTCGCGGTCTCGCGGTTCCTGTTCAATACATCGTCTTCCTGGAAGATCTGCAGGGTCGCCAGTGCGGCGCGGCAGGCCAGGGCGTTGCCGGTATACGAGTGCGAGTGCAGGAAGCCGCGCGTGATGTCTTCGCTGTAGAAAGCCTCGTAGACCTTGTCGGTGCTGAGCACCAGCGACAGCGGCAGGTAGCCGCCGCTGATCCCCTTCGACAGGCAGAGGAAGTCCGGCCAGATGGCGGCCTGTTCGCAGGCGAAGAAGGTGCCGGTGCGGCCGCAGCCGACCGCGATCTCGTCGGCGATCAGGTGCACGTGGTACTTGTCGCACAACTCGCGCAGACGCTGCAGGTAGAGCGGATCGTGCATCGCCATGCCGGTCGCGCACTGCACCAGCGGCTCGACGATGATGGCGGCGATCCTGTCGCCCTCTTCGGCGAACAGGGTTTCCACGTCCTTGATCGCGCGGCGCGCCACGTCCTGGGCCGACTCGCCGTCGACGGCCTTGCGGGCATCGGGCGAGGCCACGGTGCGGGAAGCGCGCAGCAACGGGCCATAGGCGTCCTTGAACAGGGCGACGTCGGTGACGGCCAGGGCGCCGATGGTCTCGCCGTGATAGGAGCCTTGCAGGCAGACGAATTCCTGCTTGTTCGGGTAGCCAGCGTTGCGCCAGTAATGGAAGCTCATCTTGAGCGCGATCTCTACGCTTGATGCGCCATCGGACGCATAGAAGGCATGGCCCAGCGCGTGGCCGGTTAACGCCGCCAGCTGCTCCGACAGCTCGACCACCGGCTCGTGGGTAAAGCCGGCCAGCATCGCGTGTTCGAGCGTGTCCAGCTGGTCCTTCAGGGCGGCGTTGATGCGCGGGTTGGCGTGGCCGAACAGGTTGACCCACCACGAGCTGATGCCGTCCATGTAGCGCCGGCCTTCATGGTCGTAGAGCCACGGCCCCTTGGCGTGGCTGACGGCGATCAGCGGCACCTCTTCGTGGTGCTGCATCTGTGTGCATGGGTGCCAGACGCTGCGCAGGCTGCGCGCGATCCAGTCGGACGAGGTGTGACGGTTCAAGATGAATCCTATTACTTTACTGATTGGCTAACTCAGCCAAGCGGGTTTGCGCTTCTCGAGGAAGGACGCGACCCCTTCGCGTCCCTCGGCGGAAGCACGGATATTCGCGATGCGGGCGGCGGTATCGGCCAGCAGCACATCGTCGATCGGCAGCCCGGCCACGTCGCGCACCAGCTTCTTCGCTTCGCGCACGGCATTCGGGCTGTTGTTCACCAGCGCCTTGACGATGGTGTTCACGGTGGTGTCGAGCTCCTCGGCCGGGACGACCTCGTGGGCCAGGCCGAGGCGCTTCGCGCAGCTAGCGTCGAAACGCTCGGCGCTGAGGAAGTAGCGGCGCGAAGCCTGGTCGCCCATCGCCTTGATGACGTAGGGCGAGATCGTGGCCGGGATCAGGCCCAGTTTCACTTCCGACAGACAGAAGTTCACGCCTTCAGCCGCCACGACGATGTCGCAGGCCGCCACCAGGCCCATGCCGCCGGCGTAGCAGTCGCCCTGCACTTTCGCCACCACCGGCTTCGGGCTGAAGTAGATGGTGCGCAGCATGTCGGCCAGGCGCAGGGCGTCGGCTTCGTTCTCCTCGTGGGAGTAGCCGGCCATCTTCTTCATCCAGTTCAGGTCGGCGCCGGCGCAGAAGGAGGGACCGTTCGCGGCCAGCACGATGGCGCGCACGTCGGCGTCCTGGCTGATCTCGTCGAAGGCCATGGTCAGGTCGGCGATCGCGACTTCGTTGAAGGCGTTGCGCACGTCCGGACGGTTCAGGGTGATGGTGGCGACCTTGTTGGCGACGTCGATGATCAGGGTATCGTAGTTATCCATGTTCTCTCCCCGTTTTACATGCGGAATACGCCGAACTTCGTGTCTTCGATCGGCGCATTCAGCGCGGCCGACAGACCAAGCCCCAAGACCATGCGCGTGTCGGCCGGATCGATGACGCCGTCGTCCCACAGGCGCGCGGTGGCGTAGTAGGGGTGGCCCTGGTGTTCGTACTGGTCCTTGATCGGCTGCTTGAACGCGGCTTCTTCGTCCGGCGACCACTGGCCGCCCTTGGCTTCGATGCCGTCGCGCTTGACGGTGGCCAGCACGGACGCGGCCTGGTCGCCGCCCATCACCGAGATGCGCGCGTTCGGCCACATCCACAGGAAGCGCGGCGAGAAGGCGCGGCCGCACATGCCGTAGTTGCCGGCGCCGAAGGAGCCGCCGATGATCACCGTGAACTTCGGCACGGACGCCGTCGCCACCGCGGTCACCATCTTGGCGCCGTTGCGGGCGATGCCCTCGTTCTCGTACTTGCGGCCGACCATGAAGCCGGTGATATTTTGCAGGAAGACCAGCGGGATCTTGCGCTGGCAGCACAGCTCGATGAAGTGGGTGCCCTTCAGCGCCGACTCCGAGAACAGGATGCCGTTATTCGCGATGATGCCGACCTTCATGCCGAAGATATGGGCGAAGCCGCACACCAGCGTGGTGCCATATCTCGCCTTGAATTCGTCGAAGCAGCTAGCGTCGACGATGCGGGCGATGACTTCGCGCACGTCGAAGGGCTTGCGGGTGTCGACCGGGATCACGCCGTACAGCTCTTCCGGTGCGTACTTCGGTTCGACGGATTCGCGCAGCGCGCCCTGTTGCGGCTTGCTGCGGTTGAGGTTCGAGACGATGGTGCGGGCCAGCGACAGCGCGTGGGTATCGTTCTGGGCCAGGTGGTCGGCCACGCCCGAGAGGCGGGTGTGGACGTCGCCACCGCCCAGGTCTTCGGCGCTCACGACCTCGCCGGTCGCGGCCTTCACCAGCGGCGGGCCGCCCAGGAAGATGGTGCCCTGTTCCTTGACGATGATGGACTCGTCGCTCATCGCCGGCACGTAGGCGCCGCCGGCGGTGCAGGAGCCCATCACGACCGCGATCTGCGGAATGCCCTTGGCGGACAGGTTGGCCTGGTTATAGAAGATGCGGCCGAAGTGGTCGCGGTCCGGGAAGACCTCGTCCTGGTTCGGCAGGTTGGCGCCGCCCGAGTCGACCAGGTAGATGCAGGGCAGGTTGTTCTGCTCGGCGATCTCCTGGGCGCGCAGGTGCTTCTTGACCGTCATCGGGTAATAGGTGCCGCCCTTGACGGTGGCGTCGTTACAGACGATCACGCATTCCTGGCCGCTGACCCTGCCGATGCCGGTGATGATGCCGGCTGCCGGGGCCGCATTGTGGTACATCTCGTAGGCCGCCATCTGGGAAAACTCGAGGAAGGGCGTACCGGGATCGAGCAGCATCTGCACGCGGTCGCGCGGCAGCAGCTTGCCGCGGGCGACGTGCTTGGCACTGGCCGCTTCGCCGCCGCCCTTCGCAACGGCGGCCACCTTGGCGCGCAGGTCGTCGACCAGGGCTTGCATGGCTGCGGCGTTGGTCTTGAAATCCTCGCCGCGCGGGTTGAGTTTGCTGTCGATTTGAGGCATCGCGTCTCCTGCGTATTCTATTTAGCTTTTTGCTCGGGGAAGCTGCCGTCTACATAGAACCAGCGTGGCACGCCGCCGGGCGTTTCGGGTTCGCGCACGAAGTTGCTGATCTCGTGCAGCCGCTGGGCGCGGCCGTTGACCCTGAAGCGGGCGACGAATTCGACGGTGTCCTGGTCCAACTGTTCCGGCAGATCTACTTTACGTTGACGTAAACGTAAAGCAGATTTTATCTCAAGTCCGAGCCATTGAATCTTTTCATTTTTGTCGACGATGGACTCTTCCGGCCGGGTACTCGGGTGCCAGGTGGCGCGCAGATAGTCTTCCTGCTGCATCACATAGGCCGTGTAGCGCGAACGCATCAGCGCTTCGGCGGTCGGCGGAAGCTGGGCGCCGGCGATATACGGGCCACAGCAGCGCAGGATGGGCAAGGTACTGCCGCAGGGGCAGCCGGGTTTTGGCGGGGTAGGCATGGCGGCAATTATCCGCCATTTTAGAGGCTCAGGTGAGAGGCGATGACTGTTCGGAATTTCCTAGAAGACAGCATATTGGCTGCAGTTGCCTCATCTTCGGACATCTTTTGCCGAAAATAAATTCAACCGTCTCGAAAAAAATTCGGGGTCAGAGCACTTTTCCGCAAAAATTCGGGGTCAGAGCACATTACCGTTTTTTACCGCCAGCGCGGCTATTTTCGACTATTGGTTACAAATTTCGGGCCTGGCCCGAGCATTCGCCCCTATGGCAGAAGCCATGC
Source organism: Massilia sp. 01N410 (assembly GCF_056399665.1). Taxonomy (NCBI): domain Bacteria; kingdom Pseudomonadati; phylum Pseudomonadota; class Betaproteobacteria; order Burkholderiales; family Oxalobacteraceae; genus Massilia; species Massilia sp. 01N410. The sequence goes on from NZ_JBFTRV010000020.1 coordinate 81,722, forward strand.
CGGGCTTAGCTGCAGCTGGGTCATTGCCCCATAAAGTGCTCTGACCCCGAATTTAAGGCGAAAAGTGCTCTGACCCCGAATTTCAGCGCAGGGTCAGGCCTTCGAGGGTGAAGGGTGGGGTTTTGTCTTGGACGAGGTCGGCCAGTAGGCTGGCGGTGCCGCAGGCGAAGGTGAAGCCGAGGGGGCCGTGGCCGATGTTCAGCCACAGGTTCTTGTAGGGCGAGTGGCCGATGATCGGGGCGCTGTTCGGGGTGGCGGGGCGCAGGCCGGCCCAGGGGGTGACGCTGTTGTAGTCGGCCGCATCGGGCATGGTTTCGCGGACCTGGCGCGTCAGGCTGGCCAGGCGGCGGGCGTCCAGGCTCAGGTCTTCGCCCATCATGTCGACCATGGCCGCCACCCGCAGCTTGCCGCCGATGCGCGCGTACAGCACCTTGCGCTCGAAGTCGGTGACGCTGATTTCCGGCGCCACGTCGCTGGGACGGATCGGCGCCGTCAGGCTGTAGCCCTTGAGCGGATAGATCGGCAGCGAAATGCCGGCGGTCCGGGCCAGTGCGCGGCTCTGCATGCCGGCCGCCAGCACGTAAGCGTCGCCTTTCACCGGGCCGCTGCTGGTCTCGACGCCGGTGATCCGGTCGCCGGACGTCAGCAGACGCAGGGCGTCGCCATGCACGAAGCCGGTAAAGCGCGGATGCGCCGCGATGCGTTCGGCCAGGGCCACGCAAAAGGCGTAGCAGTCGGCCACCGCTTCGCCGCTGTTGTAGATGCCGCCTTCAAGCTTGTCCTCGGCGGCGGCCAGGGCCGGCTCGTGGGCCACGCATTCGGCCGCGTTCCAGACCTGGCGGGTAGGGGAGGAATCCGGTTTGGAGGCGGCGGCCTCAAAGGCTTTCCTGGTCCGGTAGACCACCAGCTTGCCGGACTCGCGCCACTGGAAGGATTCCGGCGGCACCACCGGTTCGAGCTGGACCATCGCCTGGCGCGACAGTTCGCCCAGCTCCAGCAGCTTGTTCGTGGTCTTGCGGTTGGCGTCGGCGCGGCAGTTGGCCAGGAAGGCGGCCAGCCAGGTCCACTGGTGCAGGTCGAACTGGGGCTTGAAGCGCAGCGGACCATATTCCTGGAACATCCACTGCAGCGCCTTCAGCGGCACGCCGACGTCGGCCAGCGGCGACACGTAACGGTAGCTCAGCTGGCCGCCATTGCTGAAACTGGTGCCGGTGCCCACTTGTGGTGCACGTTCGAGCAGCGTGACCTTGTGGCCCGCCTCGAGCAGCCACCAGGCCGAGGTCAGGCCGACAACACCTCCGCCGATCACGATTATTTCTTGCATCCGTGCACACTATTTTTCTTCGATGATGACGTGAAAGCTTAGGGGCTGGCCCTGGCTTTCGCTAATGAATGTAGCGCAGGCAGGCATAACCGCCGGTCATGCGCGCACCAGGATGGCGCGCCGATGCATCGTCGTGAGGATCTGTTCCTGGAAACGGGCCAGAGACGAATACCTGCCCTTGTAGGCCAGCGGGTCGGTCGAGGTGCCGCCCACCAGCGCGACCATGCCGTTGCGGTTCTTCAGGTCGGCAGCGAACACCGACATCAGCCCGTAAGCGTCGCCCAGGTGGCCGGCCGCCGCGAAGCCGCCGCCTTCGACCAGGCGGGTATGGGTGACGGGATCGTCAGGGAATTGCTCGTTGCCCAGGCCCCAGCAATTGAACAGGCCGTCGAGGCTGTCGCCGTTGCCGCCTTTGCCGTCGTAGGTCCACTGGCGCGAGAACATCCGGTCCAGCGTGGCCTGCCGCAGGATGCGTCGACCGTCGTGCACGCCGCCATTCATCAGCATGCGCATCACGACGCCCATGTCGTGGGCCGAGATGCGCATGCCGCCGGTCGGGCTGAAGGGCGTGGCGTTCGCGCCGATGACGTAGCGCTCGATGCCGGCCGGTGGCGAGGGCGGCGCTTGGCCGTAGTCGTCCGCCTGGGCGATCCAGGGGCCGTTGGCATCCCAGACCTCGGTGTCGACGGTGCGCTTGCGGTACAGGGTCGCGATGTTGGCGACGTCTTCCGGCGGCAGCTCGGACGGGTTGTAGCCGGCGTGCAGGCCGAGGGGCTCGACCAGCAGGCGCCGCATCAGGCGGTCGAAGCGCTCGCCCGTCACCCCTTCCATGATGGTGCCGATCACGCCCCAGCCGAGGTTGCAGTAAGTGAAATAGGCGCCCGGGCCGGCATTGCTTGCCCACATCTTGCCTTCGCCATGCAGGCGGCTGCCGGGGACGAGGACGTCCTTCAGCGCCGTGTCGACGCCCCAGGAATAGCCGGCCTCGTCGCGCAGGGACGAGGTGTGGGTGAGCAGGTGGCGCAAGGCGATGGCCTGGTCCGGGAAATGCGGATTGCGCAAGCTGAAGCCGAGGTAGCCGGAGACGTCGGCGTCCAGGTCCAGCTTGCCGTCCTCGACCAGGCGCATCAGGCCGAGGGTGGTCATCATCTTCGAGATCGAGGCGATGCGGAACAGGGTGCGCGCATCGACCGGCTTGTCCGACTGGCCATTCGACCCACTGACGTTGCCAATAAGGCGCCGGCCGAACTGGGCCTCGTAGGCGATGCGGCCGTCGCGGATCGCCAGCACCGACAGGCTGGCCAGCTCGCAGGCGGGATTCGCCACGATCGCCGCCAGCTCGCGGTCGAGCCGGGCCTTCAGCGCGGCAGGCATGGCGGCCGCGGAAGCGCTCGACGCCGGCGCGGCCGCCAGCAGCGGATCGATCATGCCCAATAAAGCCATGCCCAGCATATTGCGCCTGCCGTGGTTCATCTCGTCTCCTTGTTCTTGTCATGGCCAGCATACGGAGTCGCCGGCCGCACTGCCAATGAATAGGCCGCAGCTATACATAACTTTTCGGAATGATAACGGCCGATCCTTTCATGGCAGGCTGTTGGGATTGGTATTACACTGGTTTTATTATGCTGAACACCGAGACCCCCGCCCCGCAACACGCTTCCCTGGACCAATACCCCACCACCGAGCTGGTGAATGTGCTGGTCGATGACCAGTTCAAGGCCGTCGAGGCGGTCCGCGCCGCCGCGCCGCGCATCGCCGCCGCCGTCACGGCCGCGCTGCCGCGCATGGAAGCGGGCGGCCGCCTGATCTACGTCGGCGCCGGCACCTCCGGCCGCCTGGGCGTGCTCGACAGCGTCGAGCTGTATCCGACCTTCTCCTGGCCGCACGGCCGCGCGGTGGCGCTGCTGGCCGGCGGTACCGATGCCATGTTCGTCGCCGTCGAAGGCGCCGAGGACGATCTCGAACAGGGTGCGGCCGACCTGCGCAGCGTGAACGTGGGCCCGGACGACGTGGTGCTGCTGATCGCGGCCTCGGGCGCCACGCCCTATGTGCTGGGCGCCCTGCGCGCCGCGCGCGCCGCCGGCGCGCTGACCGTCGGCTTCGCCAACAATCCGGACGCCCCGGTCGCCGGCGAGGCGGAAATCGGCGTCACCCTGGACACCGGTCCGGAAGCCATCTCGGGCAGCACCCGCCTGAAGGCCGGCACCTCGCAAAAGATCGCTCTGAACTCTTTCTCGAGCGCCCTGATGGTGCGTTTGAACAAGGTTTATGGCAACCTGATGGTAGACTTGAAGGCTACCAATGCCAAGCTGGTGCGCCGGGCGATCCGCCTGACCACCTTCGCCACCGGCGCCGACGATGAAACGGCGCGCCAGGTGCTGGAGCAGTGCGGTTTCCACGTCAAGGTCGCCATCGTCGCCCTGTCCAGGAAAATCGAGGTCGAGCAGGCGCGCGCCCTGCTGGACAGCGCGCACGGCAGCGTGCGCGAAGCGTTGGCCGGCTGACCAGTTCAATGACCAGTTAAGCGAGCGGGGCGTGCTGGAAGCGCCCTGCGCCGCCGGTACGCCCCACCACGAAAGAGTTATGCAGAAAACGCAAGCAAAGAACCCGTGGCTGTGGGTACCCTCCCTGTACTTCGGCCAGGCGATCCCCTACATCGTCGCCAACAGCCTGTCGGTCGTCATGTACAAGGACATGGGGATCTCCAACACCGACATCGCTTTCTATACGAGCCTGCTGTACCTGCCCTGGGTGATCAAGCCCCTGTGGTCGCCGCTGGTCGACATGTTCGGCACCAAGCGCGGCTGGACCGTCGCGTTGCAGCTGGCGCTTGCCGCCGGCCTCGGCGCGGTCGGCGCGACGCTTCACTTACCCGCCTTCTTCGTGGTCAGCCTGGCCGTCATGTGGATCATGGCCTTCGCCTCGGCCACCCACGACATCTCGGCCGACGGCTTCTACATGCTCGGCATGCCGCAGGCGCAGCAGGCCGCCTTCGTCGGCGTGCGCTCCACCTTTTATAGATTGGCGACCTTGGCGGGGCAGGGGCCGCTGGTGATCCTGGCCGGCACGCTCGCCGTGTCGCTGGGCGACGTGCACCAGGCCTGGGCCATCGTGTTCTTCGTGCTGGCCGGCCTGTTCTTCGCGCTGTTCGCCTGGCACCAGGCGGTGCTGCCGCGGCCCGACGCCGACCACAAGGCGAGCGAGGGCAGCAATCCGCTGCGCGCCTTCCTGGCCACCTTCGGCAGCTTCTTCGGCAAGCGCGACATCTGGCTGATCCTCGGCTTCATCCTGACTTTCCGCCTGGGCGAGTCCCAGCTGCTGAAACTCGTCGCGCCCTTCCTGAAGGACCCGGTCGAGAAGGGCGGCCTCGGCCTCACCACCGCGCAGTACGGCACCGCCTACGGCACCATCGGCATCGTCGCCCTGACCATCGGCGGCCTGTTCGGCGGCTGGCTGATCTCGCGCTGGGGCCTGAAGCGCTGCCTGTGGCTGATGGTGTTCGCGGTGCACCTGCCGGACCTGGTGTTCGTGTATCTGTCCACCTTCCAGCCGCAGAACTTCGGCGTGATCTCGGGCTTCCTGGCAATCGAGCAGTTCGGCTACGGCTTCGGCTTCACCGCCATGATGATGTACATGATCATGGTCTGCGAGGGCCCGTATAAAACCGCGCACTACGCGATCTGCACCGGCCTGATGGCGCTGGGGATGATGGTGCCCGGGATGTGGAGCGGGAAGCTGCAGGAGATGATTGGCTACCAGCACTTCTTCACCTGGACCTGCCTGGCGACGGTTCCGGCTTTCATCATGGCGGCGCTGGTGAAGATTGATCCGGAGTTCGGGAAGAAGTAGTAGTAGTGCGCCGTCGTCCCCGCGCAGGCGGGGACCCAAGTTTGCCAGCGCAGTCGTAACGCACGCAGAACTTGGACCCCCGCCTTCGCGGGGGCGACGTTCACACGCTAACAAGAAGGAGACAACAACAAGATGCAAGACCCCAAGTCCCGCCTGGCTTCGCTCGACGCCTTCCGCGGCTTCACCATCGCCGCGATGGTGCTGGTGAATAATCCGGGCGACTGGAGCCACCTGTATTCCCAGCTCGAACACGCGAAGTGGAACGGCTGGACTTTCACCGACTGCATCTTCCCCTTCTTCCTGTTCATCGGCGGCGTCGCGATGGCGCTCTCGCTGGGACGCCTGGCCGCGGCCGGCGCCGATCGTCCGCGCCTGTTGCTGAAGCTGGCCAAGCGCGCCGCGCTGATCTTCCTGATCGGCTTCCTGCTGAACTTCATGCCCTACTTTAATGTCGAGAAGGTGCGCATCCCCGGCGTGCTGCAGCGGATCGCGCTGTGCACCCTGCTGGCCGCGCCCATCGTCGTGTATTGCGGCTGGCGCATGCAGCTGGCCATCATCGCCGGCCTGCTGACCCTGTACAGCGTGCTGATGCTGCTGGTGCCCGTGCCCGGCATCGGCGCCGGCGTGCTGGAGCCTGGCCAGGACTTCGGCGCCTGGATCGACCGCTCGCTGCTGGGCAATCACCTGTGGGTGCAAAGCAAGACCTGGGATCCGGAAGGGCTGGTGTCGACCCTGCCCGCGCTGTGCAGCCAGCTGTTCGGCGTGCTGGCCGGGCGCTGGCTGGCAACGAACGTGAACCGCACCGAGCAGACCGTCTGGATGCTGCTGGCCGGCCTGTTGTGCGTGTGGATCGGCGCGATTTTGGACTCCATTCTGATGCCAATTAACAAGAGCTTGTGGACCCCGTCCTATTGCTTCCTGATGACGGGCTGGGCCCTGATCGTGTTTTCCGCCTTTTACTGGCTGCTGGACGTAAACCCTTACACTGCCGTGCGCGAGGCCGCGGCGCGCTGGACCAAACCCTTCGTCATCTATGGCATGAATGCGCTGTTCATCTTCGCGCTGTCGGGATTCCTGGCGAAGATGTTCGGTTTCATTAAATTTACCCAGCCGGACGGCAGCCTGCGTTCGCTGGGGAAAACCTTGTATGCGCCGATCGCCGCGCTGCCCATCGGGCCCCTGAACACCTCGCTGCTGCATGCGGTGCTGTTCAATGCGCTGATGTTCGCGGTGGCCTGGGGCATGTGGCGCAAGAAATGGTTTGTCAAAGTTTGAAAAATATGTGGAGCACCTGTGCAACCTGATCAGAAACGACGCGCGTTCGCGCTTGCGGGAGTCGCCGGCGCGCTGGCGATGAGTGGCCTGTTCTCGGCCTGTACCACGACCCCGGGCGCCGGCAAGATCGCCACCGCCGGCGCAGGCGATGGCGACATGCCGCCGCCGGCGCCGCGCGAATTCCGCGCCGCCTGGGTCTCGACCGTCGCCAACATCGACTGGCCCAGCAAGCAGAACCTGAACGCCGCCCAGCAGCAGGCCGAGGCCATCGCGATCCTCGACCGCGCCAAGGCGTTGAACCTGAACGCCATCATCCTGCAGGTGCGTCCCTCGGCCGACGCCATCTATCCTTCGCAGATCGAGCCGTGGTCGGAATACCTGACCGGGGCCCAGGGCAAGCCGCCGCAACCGTGGTACGACCCGCTGAAGTTCTGGGTCACGCAGGCGCATGCGCGCGGGCTCGAGCTGCACGCCTGGTTCAATCCCTATCGCGCACGCCACAACATCGCCAGGTCGCCGGCCGCGCCGAACCACATCACCCGCAGCAATCCGGCCGCCGTCAAAACCTACGGCAAGTTCGAGTGGATGGACCCGGGCGAGGAATCGGCGGTCAAGCAGACCCTCGACGTCGTGCTCGACGTGGTGCGCCGCTACGACATCGACGGTGTCCACATCGACGATTACTTCTATCCCTACCCGATCGAGGCGCCCAACGCCGCGGCCGGCAACGAAACCGCGCTGAACGGCAAGGCGGCGAAGGCGGAACTCGACTTCCCGGACGAGCCGTCCTGGCAGCGCTACCTGGCCCTAGGGGGCAAGCTGGACCGCGCATCCTGGCGCCGCCAGAACGTGAACCACCTGATCCAGGCCATGTACGAGGGCATCCACAAGGAGAAGAGCTGGGTCCGCTTCGGCATCAGCCCCTTCGGCCTGGGCCGCCCGGACCGCCGCCCGCCCGGCGTCACCGGCTTCTCGCAGTACGACAAGCTGTACGCGGACGCCGAAACCTGGCTGCAGAACGGCTGGCTCGACTATTTCACGCCGCAGCTGTACTGGTCGATCAAGCAGCCGGGCCAGGCCTACGACGTGCTGCTCGACTACTGGCTGGGCCAGAACAGCCAGGGCCGCCACGTCTGGCCGGGCCTGTACACCAGCCGGGTCGGCATCGCTCCGCCGGCCAAGGATTACCAGCCCCAGGAGATCATCGACCAGATCGCCATCACGCGCTCGCGCCCGAGCGCCGGCGGCCACGTCCATTTCAGCATGGTCGCGCTGATGGAGAACCGCAAGGGCCTGAGCGACCAGCTGCGCACGGTCTCCTACGCCACCCCGGCGCTGGTGCCGGCCACGCCCTGGCTGGGCAAGGACAAGCCGGAAGCGCCCTCGGTGGCCGTCACCCGCAAGGGCAGTGCGCTGCGCCTGAAGCTGGCGCCAGGCAAGGGAGACAGCCTGTATGCCGTGTGGTCGCGCTATGGCGGCCAGTGGCGCTTTGCGGTGGTGCCGGCCGGGCAGAACGAGTGGCTGGTGGGTGACGATGCGACTTTGGGGGCGGCGGATCTGGTGGTGGTGAGTGCGGTTGACCGGTTGGGGAATGAGAGCGCTCGGGTGATGGCCTGGAAGAAGGCCTAATCGTTAGCAGTTGCACGTCGTCCCCGCGACACCAGCCACCGTCGTCCCCGCGAAGGCGGGGACCCAAGTTTGCATAAATTTCGATAACTCAAGCAGAACTTGGACCCCCGCCTTCGCGGGGGCGACGGAGCAAAAGTCGCGGGCACGACGGTTCTAGGGCCGCGGGCCGACGTGCTCTCCATAACCTTTACTCATGCGCATACGGCCACCTTTCATTCGCACGCCCCGGCCCGACCGGCGTACACTTCGCTTCGACCATGATTCAAGCCTCATCCTCCGCTGCCACTGAGCTGGGCCTCGGCATCGACGCCGGCGGCACCCAGACCCGCTGGGCGCTCGCTGCGCCGGGCGGCCAGATCGTGGCCGAAGGCACCGTCGCCGGGCTGTCGGCCCTGCAGATGGGCAGTCCGCATGGCCGCGAGACCGTGCGCGCCACCTTTGCCGAGCTGGCCGCCAGCGTGCTGCCCCATGGCGTGCCGGCGCGCGTGCAGGCCGGGCTGACCGGCTTCGGCGGCGAGGGCGAACTGCTGCAGCGCTGGCTGGCCGAGCTGCTGCACATGCAGGCAAGCGGCATCCACTTCTGCAGCGACATGGAAATCGCCTACCGCGCCAGCTTCGCGCCCGGCGAAGGCTACCTGGTGTACGCCGGCACCGGTTCGATCGGCGCCTTCATCGACCTTGACGGCACCTTCCACCGCGCCGGCGGCCGCGGCGTGGTGCTGGACGACGGCGGCGGCGGCTTCTGGATCGCGAAGGAGGCGCTGCGCCACATCTGGCGCCTCGAAGACGAATCTCCCGGCGCCTGGCGCAGCTCGAAGATGGCGCAGGCCGTGTTCGACTACGTCGGCGGCGACGACTGGGCGTTTTCCCGCCAGTTCATCTACGGCCAGGAACGCGGCGCAGTCGGCAAGCTGGCGCTGGCCGTGGCGGCGACGGCCGACCAGGATCCGGCCGCCGCCGCCATCCTGCGCAATGCCGGCGCCGAACTGGCGCGCCTGGCGCGGGCCCTGATTTCCCGCTTCGGACCGCGCCCGGTGGCGGTGTCGGGCCGCGCGGCAGAACTGCACCCGTCCATCGTGGCGGCGATGCGCGAGCTGCTGCCGGCCGGGCTGGCATTCAGCCAGACCTCGGGCGGCGCCCATTACGCGGCGGCGCGCATGGCGCTCGAACCGCCGCCGACCCCTGCTGCATAATAACAAGCATTCAACATTCGACGAGACGAACCATCCATGAAAAGCCTTGCCGCCACCCTCCTGATCGCCCTGCTGGCCGGTTGCGCCACCGGACCGCAGTATGACAAGACCTACACGGCCAAGGGCCAGAGCTCGCGCGCCCGCTTCCTGGTGCTGCACTATACCGTCAGCGACCGCCCGACCTCGATCAAGATCCTGACGCAGCAGGAAGTCAGCGCTCACTACCTGCTCACCGACGAGCCCAGGCCGGTCATCTACAACCTGGTCGACGAGAAGAACGCGGCCTGGCATGCCGGCAATTCGAGCTGGAAGAACTACACCCAGCTGAACAACAGCTCGATCGGCATCGAGATCGTCAATCCGGGCTGGAAGGACACCCCGGCCGGCCGCGTCTACGCGCCTTTCCCGCAGTACCAGATCGACGCCCTGATTCCGCTGGTGCGCGACATCGTCACCCGCAACCACATCGCGCCGGAAAACGTGCTCGGCCACAGCGACATCGCCCCGCTGCGCAAGCAGGACCCGGGTCCGATGTTCCCGTGGAAGCAGCTGGCCGACGCCGGCCTGGTGGTGTGGCCGGACGCCGCCCGCGTGGCGGTGGTGACGCCGATCTTCCAGACCCAGCTGCCGGACGTGGCCTGGTTCCAGAAGAAGCTGGCGGCCTGGGGCTATGGCCTGGTCCAGTCCGGCAACATGGACGAGCAGACCCGCTCCGTGCTGTCGGCCTTCCAGATGAAATACCGTCCGGCGAACATCGACGGCATGCCCGACGTCGAAACCGCCGCGCTGCTGGAGGCGCTGACCAACCCGAGCGGCCCGCTGCCGCTGCTACCTCCAGTGCTGCCGTCGCCGGTGATCACTTCGCCGGTGCCGTCGCCCGTGCTGCCGGCTCCAGCCCCCGCCACGGTCGATCCGGCAGCCATTCCTGCAACACCGCCGGTAAAAGTTCAGCAGTGATGCTTTCCGGCAGCGCCAGTTTTACGTATCCTTTCCCTTTCTGCTCCAAAGGGTGAAGCGATGCGCCTGCGCCATATCGAAGTTTTCCACGCCATCATGCAGGTCGGCACCATCAGCGGTGCCGCCCAGGTTCTCCATATCTCGCAGCCGGCGGTGACCAAGGTGCTGCAGCATGCCGAGCTGCAGCTGGGCATGCCGCTGTTCGAGCGCGTCCGCGGCAAGCTGTATCCGAAGCCGGAAGCGCACCGCCTGTTCGCGGAAACGGAAAAGCTGAACCGCGACCTGCAGGGCATCCGCCGCCTGGCCGCCAGCCTGAAGAACCGCGCCGGCGAGACCGTGCGCCTGATCTCGACGCCGACCATCGCCGTCAGCGTGCTGCCGGCCGCCCTGACGGTGTGGCGCCGCGAGTTCGCCCAGACCCGTTGCGAACTGGCCACCTTCCACACCAGCGAGATCGTCAACGCCCTGCGCCTGGGCGAGGCCGACCTGGCGCTGTCCCTGCACGACCCGCGCCACCCCGGCATCGAGGCCGAAGCGATCGCCGCCGGCAACCTGATGGTGATGGCGCCGGCCGGCACCTGGAGCGAGGCGGAATGCCGCGAGCCGATCACCCCGAGCGCCCTGTCCGGCGAACTGATCGGCCTGGCCGACCGCGACCCGCTCGGCGAAATGGTGGTGGCGGCCTGCGAGGCCCAGGACGTGCATCCGGTATTCCAGACCGTGGTGCAGACCTACCAGATCGCCCGCTCGCTGGTCGAGGCGGGCGCCGGCAGCGCGGTGCTCGACCCGTTCACGGCGGCCTCGGCGGCCAAGGCCAAGGTCCAGTGCCGCCAGTGGGCGCCGGCGATTCCGGTCCAGCTCTACCTGCTGACGGCGAGCCATGCGCCGCTGTCGCACGGTGCGCGCGAGCTGGCAAACTGCATCGGCGCGGCCGCCCGCGCATTGTTAGACAAAGGAACTCAGTGAAAGGTCGACAATGAGCATTACCGGGCCCTTGACGATCGCCAGCGAGGACATCGCCGGCGATCCCGAGTTCCGTCACCTCTCCAGCATCGCCGGCATCGCCGTCGACCTGCGCTACGCCACCCCCGACAACTTCATCGGCCGCGACCTGTACTCGCCCTACGACTGCGCCTGGCTGCACGTCGATGCCGCCGCGGCGCTCGAGCGCGTGGTGGCCTGGTTGAAGGAACAGCGGCCCGGCTGCACGGTGCTGGTGCTGGACGCCCTGCGTCCCCAGCGCGTGCAGCAGCAGCTGTGGGACGCGCTGGAGGGCACCGGCCTGCAGATGTATCTCGCCAATCCGGAGCGCGGCTCGATCCACTCCTACGGCATGGCGCTCGACATCACCATCCTCGACGAAGCCGGCCGCGAGCTCGACATGGGCACCGGCTTCGACGACATGACCGAACTCTCGCACCCGAAGCTGGAAGAAGGTTTCCTGCAGACCGGTGCTCTTACCGAAGCCCAGGTGGCCAACCGCCGCCTGCTGCGCGAGGCGATGTTCCAGGCCGGCTTTGTCGGTATCAACACCGAATGGTGGCATTTCGATTGCGGCGACCGCAACCTGGTGCGCCAGACCTTCCGCCGCGTACTCTGAGTTCTTGCCGCATCCCTGTGGCGCCACGCTGACGGCACCCGCGCACGCTTGAGCCAACTCATTCGTCATGCATGAGCAAGCGTAAAAATTGGAGCCGTCACAGACGTCCAACCAACAGGGAGGGTGCATGATGAGAGGCACGGTAAGAGTTATGACGCGGGCTTGCGCGCTGGCCGCCGGACTGTCGGCCGCGCTGGCAGGATGCAGCACCGATGGCGGCAACAACCCGCTGGCGTCGCGCAGTACGACGGTGGAGTACTACCGGGTATTCGACATCAGGACCGACGCTCCCGCGCAATCGGTCACCAAGGCGGCCACCGACGGCATCAACCGCAACGTCAAGGATGCGGTGGTGGCAACGCCTCCCGGCGTCGAGGCGACCGACCTGCCCGGCCACTTCAAGATCGCCGATCCGACTGGCGTGCCGGCGGGTTCTTCGGTGGCCAGGGGCCCCAGTTGCGAGGGCGCGGCATGGACCGCCAAGGCGACCCCGCGGGTGCGCGGCACCGAGGACATGAACCTGGTCGCCTGCCTCTTCCCCTACAAGAGCGGCTATCACCTCGACATGGTTGCCGTGTTCACCAAGCCCGAGGGCGGCATCATGCATTGGCCGCGGCGCCTGGGCAGCGTCTTCCTCGGCACACCGGAAAAATTCACCGAGTCGACCATGATGGATGTGGTGCGCGCGATCCGCGAGGGCACCGGCGCGAATGTCTCATTGGTGGAAGCCAGGCCCAACCTGGCCGGCACGCCGTGGATGGAGCCGGGCACGAATACGGCGCAGGGGAACTCGGGCGGCGCCGCATCATTGGCCGGGGCGGCCGGGGCGCCCGCGCAGCCGGGCAACGCGGCGGGGACGGTCAAGGCGAGTTCGGTGCCGCAATAAAGTTTCAAAAACAGGCTAAATTTGAAATTTTATTGCATCAAGTTCAAGCACATCGTCTGCTCGAGCAGTGCCGAACCGGGGCGGATCGGCGCCGGCGTGCCGACGTCGCGGAAGCCCTTGCGCAGGTAGAGCCGGATCGCGGCCTGGTTGCTGCAGACCACGCCCAGGCGGACGCTGTGCGCCCGGATCGAACGCGCCCAGGTCACGGCTTCGTCGACCAGGGCCGCCGCCACGCCACGGCCGCGCGCTTCCGGCGCGACCCACATCTGGAACAGGTTGACGATGCCGGCATCCTCGGCGTCGCACTTGGCCCAGAGCAGGCCGAGCATGTCAGCGACGGCGTCGTCCGGTCCGGCCGATTCCGCGACCAGCGGACAGTCGCGGCCCGAGACGCTGGCCGCGGTCAGGCGCGCCATCCACAGTTCCTGGGCCCAGGCTTCCTCGGCCTGAAAGCTGCTGCCGAAGGCCTCGGGTGCGTTGGCCAGCGAGCGCAGGCGCAGCGCGCGGTAGGCCGGCCATTCGCGCGCTGTGAAGCGCCGGATGCGGATGCCGGCGGGCGTGCCTGCCGATGCGGAGGCGGAGGCAGGCACCGGTGCCGGTGCGTCGCCGCTCACGGGCGTTCCAGCGCCGCCGGAGCGGGCGGCATGGGCTGGCGCTGATTGCTGTCCTGGCCCTGCTGCTGCCCCTGCTGGGTGGCTTGCTGGGGCTGGGTCTGGGGCTGGGCCGGCTGCAGCGGCTGTTCGGGCTGAGCCGGCGGCGTCGCCAGCACGCCTTGCGGCGTCGGCTGCGGTCCCGGCGTCGGCTGGCTCGGCGCCGGCTGTCCCGGCACGCGCAGCACCGGCTGGGCAGGACCGCCCAGGCGTGATGCCCAGTCGACCAGGGTGTCGACCACGGCGCGGCCGCGGCCGTTGCTGGCCAGGCTGCTGTTGACCATGGCCACCACGACCAGCGGCTTGCCGGTGGCGTCCGGCACATAGCCGGCCAGGGACACGACGTTGCTGAGGGTGCCCGTCTTCAGGCGTGCGCGGCCGGCAGCCGGGCTGTCGTGCAGGCGGCGGCGCATGGTGCCGTCGACGGCGACGATCGGCATGCTGGACTGAAATTCCGGCGCCCAAGGGCTGCGCAGGCCGGCCTTCAGCAGGCCGCCCATCTGCGCCGGGGTGATACGCTCGGTGCGCGACAGGCCGGAACCGTTTTCGAGCACCAGGCCCTTGTCGTCGATGCCGTGGGCGCGCATCCAGTTGCGCACGGCGGCATCGCTGCGCGAGAAGGTCGTTTCGGCGGCGCCGGCTTGCGGATGGCTGCCCAGCACCGGGTCTGCTTCCAGTGAACCCAGGCTCAGGAAGATCAGGCGCGCCAGCAGGTTGTCGGAAGGTTTGTTCGTATCGCGGACGATTTCCGGCAGCGTGCGCGAGACGTGGGCGGCCAGCAGGCGCGAGTCCGGCGGCGTCGCGCCCTCGACGGCGGTGCCGGAAATTGTGCCGCCGAGCCGTTTCCAGGTAGCACGGAACAGGCGCTCCACGTAGTCCTGGTGGTCGACCACATTGATCGAATAGCTCTGCTCGCAGTTCTTCGGGAAAGTCCCGTGCAGCATCACCTTGATGCCGCCGTTCTTCTGCGGCACCACTTCCGGCAGCTTCCAGCCGTCGTCCCACTGCTTGCAGTTGGCGTCGATCAGCTTCATGTCGTGGCCGATGCTCACGCCCTGCAGCTCGGGCTGCATCTGCAGCTTGAGGCGCGAGCCGGTCGAGCGCATGTCCAGCTGCAGCATGTTCTTGTTGATCATCGCCGCATCGGGGATGACGTTGTAATACGCTTCCGGCGATTCGTCGAAGGGCGGCGCGCCGAGGTCGGTGCGCGCCGGATTGAAGAGCTGGCGGTCGACGACGAGCTTGCCCTCGATCTTGCGGATGCCCTGGTAGCGCAGGCTGCGCAGCATGTTTTCCAGCGCTTCGCCCGAGAGGTCGACGTCGGCGCCGCCGCGCAGCACCAGGTCGCCTTTCAGCGTGTCGCCCCGCAGCGCGCCGGTGGTGCGCAGCTCGGTGCGGCCGCGGAACACCGGGCCCAGGGTCTCCAGGCCGACCAGGGTCGACACCAGTTTCATGGTCGAGGCCGGCTGCATGGGGCGGTCCGCCAAGTGGGACAGCACGGTCTGGTCGTCGCGCAGCACCAGCACGCTGACGGCGTCTTCCGCGATGCCGGTGCTGCGCAGCACCTGGGCGACCGGTTCCGGCAGTTGGGCGTGGGCAGGAAGCGCGCCGCTGAAGGAAGCGACGGTGGCGAGGGCGGCGAAGGCGAGCGGGCGGATGCGAAACATGCTGGTCCCTTTATTCATTCAAAAATCAAGCGAAGAACACGTAGGCCACCGAGATGGCGGCGATGATGCCGGCCAGGTCGGCGATCAGGCCGCAGGAAATGGCGTAACGGGTCTTGCGCACGCCGACCGAACCGAAGTACAGGGCGACGATGTAGAAGGTGGTGTCGGCCGAGCCCTGGAAGATGCAGGCCAGGCGCCCGACGAAGGAATCCACGCCATAGGTCTTCATGGCGTCGATCATCAGCGCGCGCGAGCCGCTGCCGGAGAGCGGCTTCATCAGCGCGGTCGGCAGGGCGGGAGTAAAGGCGGTGTCGAGGCCGGCCTGGCGGATCAGCCATTCCAGGCCCTGCACCACGAAGCCCAGCACGCCGGAATTGCGGATCACGGAGATCGCCACCAGCATCCCGACCAGGTAGGGAATGATGGTCAAGGAGGTCTGGATGCCGCCCTTGGCGCCCTCGATGAAGGCCTCGTACACATTCACCTTCTTGCGCAGCGCGCCGACGATGAACACGACGATGATGGTGAACAGGATCAGGTTGCTGGCGACTTTCGAGAAGGTCTCGATTTCCGGCTTGGTGAGGAAGGTCGTCATGTACCACATCAGGCCGGCGATGGCGGCCGTCATGCCGCCCAGCCAGCCGAGCACCACGCCGTTGATCAGGTTGATGCGCTGGCGGATCGACACGGCGATGATGCCGGCGACGGTGGCGACATAGGTCGCGATCATGCAGGGAATGAAGATGTCCGAGGGGTCTTTCGCCCCCAGGATGGCGCGCTGGGCCATGATGGCCAGCGGGATCAGGGTCAGGCCGGACGTGTGCAGCACCAGGAACATGATCTGGGCGTTGCTGGCCGTGTCCTTGTTCGGGTTCAGGCTTTGCAGGCTTTCCATCGCCTTCAGGCCGAAGGGCGTGGCGGCATTGTCCAGGCCCAGCAGGTTGGCCGAGAAGTTCATCACCATGTGGCCGGTGGCCGGGTGGTCCTTCGGCACCTCCGGAAAGATGCGCGAGAAGAAGGGAGAAATGATCTTCGCCAGCCAGCCGACCGCGCCGGCCTTCTCGCCGACGTTCATCAGGCCCAGCCACAGGGTCATCACGCCGGCCAGCGGCAGGGCGATGTCCATCACGCCCATCTTGGCGGAATCGAAGGTGCCGTCGATGATGCGCTTGAAGATCTCGGTATCTCCGAGAAAGATCCACTGGGCCAGCGCCGCGACGAAGCCAACCAGGAAAAAGCCGATCCAGATGTAATTCAGAGCCATGTGATGTAGTCAGGGCGAACGTGCGCTTAATTGTGCAGCGGAGAGTATAGGCGTAGCGCAAGCTGCAAGGATGAAAGAATGCCCCGAGGCTATGTGAAAAAGTTATGTACCGGCGCCGCGGTCGACGTGCGGCATTCCGGACAGATCGGGGGCGGATTGTGCGGATTCACGGAATCGCCGGTGCCATCCCTTTAACGCCAATCTATTTGTGCTTCTAAAACAAGGACTTGGAGAAAGCCCTAACACCTTGATCGCTGGCATGGAAACTGCTCATGCTTTGTTGGCAACGTACCGCAGAGTCGTGCAACAACAATCAATCATCAAGGAGACAGCAATGGCATTCGCCACTCGCATCAAAGCATTCCTGAACGTCAAGACGTTGGCCGTCGCCCTGGCAGCCGCCGCGCAATTCCCGCTGGCCCATGCGGCCGACCTGGTCCGCCTGGGCAACCTGAAGTTCGCCCACTACGGCGCCGTCGCCTACATGAAGGAAATCGCGCCGCAGTACAACCTGAAAATCGAAGAGCGCGTCTTCGCCAAGGGCCTGGACATCGTGCCGGCCATGATCGCGGGCGAAGTCGACGTCTCGGCCAGCGCGCTGGAAGCGGCCATCTCCGGCCGCGCCAGCGGCGTGCCGGTCTACCTGGTGGCCGGTTTCGCCAAGGGCGGCGTGCGCATCGTCGGCCGTCCCGACCTGAACATCCACTCGATCACCGACCTGAAGGGCAAGAAGGTCGGCGTCACCCGCGGCGGCCCGCAGGAAATCCTGCTGTTCGCCGAACTGTCGAAGCACAACATGACCTGGTCGGACAAGCCGGGCAAGGATGTGCTGGTCGTCTACATGGGTTATCCGGACCTGAACCAGGCCCTGCTGACCAAGAACATCGACGCCATGAGCCAGTCCGAGCCTTACTCGACCCAGGCCATCAACAAGAAATACGGCACCGAAATCATCAAGCCCTACGACACCCCGCTGGAAGAGCCGACCCGCGCCCTGGTGATGTCGGAAAAGCTGTACAAGGAACGCCGCGACGTCGCCCAGCGCTTCATGCAGTGCTTCGTGGACGCCACCCGCAAATTCCTGGCCGATCCGAAGCTGGCCGAGAAGTATGTGCGTGAATCCATGTTCAAGAACCAGGTGTCGTCCGAGGATTACCGCGACGCGATGGAAAACGCCAAGTTCACCGACGACATCACGGTCGAACACGTCCAGCTGACCACCGACTACATGATGAAGTACAACGTCGGCCGCATGGCGAACCCGCCGGCCGCGAAGGACTGGGTCAAGTTGGATCTGCTGCAGGCAGCCAAGAAGTCCGCTAAATAAGCAAGGGGTCGGGATGAATCTTCTGTTGCTCCGGCGCCTGGTCCATGGCGCCGCGGTTCCGCTCGCGGCGCTGCTGCTGTGGCAGGGCGCATCGGCCATGGGCTGGGTGAATCCGCAGGTCCTGCCTTCGCCCCTCGCCGTGCTGCATAAATGGGGCGAGTACCTGATGCCCTTGAGCGCCTACGACCCGGCCCAGAGCAGCTATCTGCGCTGGCTGGTGTCCGGCGAACTGCTGGAAGACGCCTACAGCAGCCTGACGCGGGTGCTGGTCGGCTTCGCCATCGGCGCCGGCCTGGCCCTGCCGCTGGGCCTGCTGATGGGTACCAACAAGGCCGTGTATAAACTGTTCGATCCGCTGGTGCAGATCCTGCGTCCGATCCCGCCGATCGCCTACATCCCGCTGTCGATCCTGTGGTTCGGCCTCGGCAATCCGCCGGCCTTCTTCCTGATCAGCCTGGGTTCCTTCTTCCCGGTCCTGATGAACACCATCGCCGGCGTGCACCAGGTCGATTCGATCTATATCCGCGCGGCGCGCAACCTCGGCGTCGGTCCGATGACGATGTTCCGCCGCGTGATCCTGCCGGCCGCCACGCCCTATATCCTGGCCGGTGCGCGCATCGGCATGGGCACCGCCTTCATCGTCGTGATCGTCGCGGAGATGATCGCGGTGAACAACGGTCTCGGCTTCCGCATCCTGGAAGCACGCGAATACTTCTGGTCCGACAAGATCATCGCCGGCATGTTCACCATCGGCCTGCTGGGGCTGGCCATCGACTCCGGCATGAGCGCGCTGAACAACCACTTGCTGAAGTGGCATCGCGGTCTCGACAACCATTAAGGAGACGACATGACAGCCATCCACATCAACGGCGTCAACAAGGTGTTCGCCGGCCAGGGCGGCGAGGTCGTCGCCCTGCGCGACATCAACCTCGAGATCGCCAGCGGCGAATTCATCTGCCTGCTGGGCCCTTCGGGCTGCGGCAAGTCGACTTTGCTGAACGCGATCGCCGGCTTCTCGCATCCGACCTCGGGTCGCATCCTGGCCGGCGACAAGCCGATCCTCGAGCCCGGTCCCGACCGCGGCATGGTGTTCCAGGAGTACGCGCTCTTCCCCTGGATGACGATCGAGAAGAACATCGCCTTCGGCCTGGAAGTGGCGGGCCGCAGCGCCGCGCAGATCCGGGAGCGCGTCGACTTCCTGCTGAACATGCTCAAGCTGCAGGATTTCCGCGCCCGCTATCCGAAGGACCTGTCGGGCGGCATGCGCCAGCGTGTGGCGATCGCCCGCGTGCTGGCGCTGGAGTCGCCGGTCATGCTGATGGACGAGCCCTTCGGCGCCCTCGACGCCCTCACCCGGCGCAACCTGCAGGACGAATTGCTGAAGATCTGGAAGACCTTCGGCACCACCATCGTGTTCGTCACCCACAGCATCGAGGAATCGGTGTACCTGGCCGACCGCACCATCGTCATGACCTACCGTCCCGGCACCATCAAGCGCGACGTGCCGATCACGCTGGAGCGCCCGCGCGATCCGGCCGATCCGGAATTCAACCGCATCAAGCGCATGCTGGGCGAGCTGGTGATGGAAGAGCAGCAGCGCCACGAGAACGCCGAGCGCCTGACCGCGACCGCCGACTGAAGCGACAAGACAAGAAAGAGAACATCATGAGACAAAAAGCCCAATTCCACTGGGATGACCCGCTGCTGCTGAGCCAGCAGCTCACCGACGAAGAGCGCATGGTGCGCGATGCCGCCGCGGCTTACTGCCAGGACAAGCTGCAGCCGCGCATCCTCGAAGCCTTCCGCCACGAAGCCATGGACACGTCCATCTTCCGCGAGATGGGCGAACTCGGCCTGCTGGGCCCGACCATTCCGGAACAGTACGGCGGCCCCGGCCTGAACTATGTGTCGTACGGCCTGATCGCGCGCGAAGTCGAGCGCGTCGATTCCGGCTACCGCTCGATGATGAGCGTGCAATCCTCGCTGGTGATGGTGCCGATCTTTGAATTCGGCAATGAAGA
>NZ_JBFTRV010000021.1:0-94281 GCF_056399665.1 Massilia sp. 01N410
TCC
Source organism: Massilia sp. 01N410 (assembly GCF_056399665.1). Taxonomy (NCBI): domain Bacteria; kingdom Pseudomonadati; phylum Pseudomonadota; class Betaproteobacteria; order Burkholderiales; family Oxalobacteraceae; genus Massilia; species Massilia sp. 01N410. The sequence continues at coordinate 4 of NZ_JBFTRV010000021.1, forward strand.
AGCACCTGGCCGGCATGAAGGACTCGAAGACCATCGTCGCCATCAACAAGGATCCGGAAGCGCCGATCTTCTCGGTGGCCGATTACGGCATCGTCGGCGACCTGTTCGAGGTCGTGCCGGCGCTGGTCAAGGAACTGGGCTAAGCTTTAAAACCGTCAGGTCGGGCAATGCCCGGCATGACGGCTTAGAGCTTCGCGAACGCCCGCTCGATATCGGCAATCAGGTCGTCAGTATCTTCCAACCCGATATTGAAGCGAACCAGAATTCCCGCATCCGCCCAATTCCGGCGCATACCCTGGATCCGGTAAGGCATCACCAGGCTGTTCGCCCCACCCCAGCTGTAGCCGATGCCGAACAATTCCAGCGCATCGACGAAGCGGTCGGTCTGCTCTTCCGTATAGCGTGCATCGAACAGTACCGAGAACAGGCCGCCGGCGCCGGTGAAGTCGCGCTGGAAGAATTCGTGGCCGGGGCAATCCTCGAAAGCCGGGTGCAACACCTTCGCGATTTCCGGCCGGGCCTTGAGCCAGGCCGCCACTTTGCGCGCGGCCGCGTCGTGGGCTTCGAAGCGCAGCTTCATGGTCGGCAGGCCGCGCATCACCAGGTAGGCATCGTCGGCGCTGACACCCATCCCCAGGCGCATGTGGGCCAGGGCGATGCGGTCGATCAGCGCCTTCTCGCGGGTGATCACGGCGCCCATCAACACGTCCGAGCCGCCCGACTGGTACTTGGTCAGCGCCTGCATGACGATGTCGACGCCGAGGTCGAATGCGCGCAGGCCCAGGCCGGCCGACCAGGTGTTGTCGAGCGCGACCAGCACGCCCTTCTCTTTCGCGACTGCGCAAATCGCGCGCAGGTCCGGTACTTCCATCGACACCGAACCCGGCGCCTCGGTCCAGATCAGCTTCGTGTTCGGCTGGATCAGATCCGCGATGCCGGTGCCGACCAGCGGATCGTAGTAGCGCGCCGTGATGCCGAAGTCGGCGCTCAGCCAGCGTCCCAGTTCGCGGTTCGGGTTGTAGACGTTTTCGGGCAGCAGGACGTCGTCACCGGACTTCAGCAGGGCCAGGTCGACCATCGAGATCGCGGCCAGGCCGGACGGCGCCAGCAGGCAGTGCGAGCCGCCTTCGATCTCGGCCAGGCGGGCTTCGAGCCTGAAGGTGGTCGGGGTGCCGTGCAGGCCGTAGGTGTAGGCGTTCTTGTTCTTCCAGTCGCCGCTGCGCATGCTGGCGACGTCCTTGAACAGGACCGTCGAAGCGTGGTGGATGGCGCTGGGGAAGGCGTCGAAGCCTTCGGGAGCGCGATAATCGCTGTGGACCAGGGTGGTTTGGAGGGATTTTTTGCTCATCTTCTACACCATATCGTCATCCCCGCGCAGGCGGGGATCCATGCTGAAGCACCAACGTCGAACCGGTTACCCTACCGCGAGCAATTCGAATCCTGCGGCTCAGTATGGGTTCCCGCCTGCGCGGGAACGACGTTCAACTGTTGCGGGTACTAGTGACACGAACAATCAGGCGACGGTCGCCCAAAGATCATGCGCATCCGCCTTGGTCACCACAACCTCGATGAACTCGCCGACGGCCGGCTTGGCCTTGCCCGGCTGGAGCGCACGCTTGATGTGGACCACGCCGTCGATTTCCGGCGCGTCGGCAGCCGAGCGCCCCAAAGCTTCGCGCGGTCCGACTTCGTCGACCAGCACGCGGATCTTCTTGCCGACCTTGGCCTGCATGCGCTTCAGCGAGATCTCTTCCTGCAGCAGCATCACGCGCGCACGGCGTTCTTCGCGCACGGCTTCCGGCACCGGATTCGCCAGTTCGTTGGCGGTCGCGCCTTCGACCGGCGAGTAGGCGAAACAGCCCAGGCGGTCGATCTGCGCCTCGCGCAGGAAGTCCAGCAGGTATTCGAATTCCTCTTCCGTCTCGCCCGGGAAGCCGGCAATGAAGGTCGAGCGGATCACCAGGTCCGGATTCATCTTGCGCCAGGCCAGGATGCGGTCCAGGTTCTTTTCGCCGCTGGCCGGACGCTTCATGCGCTTCAGGACGTCCGGATGCGCGTGCTGCAGCGGAATGTCCAGATAAGGCACGAGGTTCTCGCCCATCAGCGGGATCACCTGGTCGACGTGCGGGTAGGGGTAGACGTAATGCATGCGCACCCACGCGCCGTACTGTTGCGCCATCTCGCCCAGGGCCTCGGCCAGCTGGGTCATGTGGGTCTTGATCGGGCGGCCGTTCCAGAAGCCGGTGCGGAATTTCACGTCGACGCCGTAGGCGCTGGTGTCCTGCGAGATGACCAGCAGTTCCTTCACGCCGGCCTTGAACAGGTTTTCGGCTTCCTGCAGCACGTCGTGGATCGGACGCGAGACCAGGTCGCCGCGCATCGACGGGATGATGCAGAAGCTGCAGCGGTGGTTGCAGCCTTCCGAGATCTTGAGGTAGGCGTAGTGCTTCGGGGTCAGCTTGACGCCGTGGTCCGGCACCAGGTCGATGAAGGGATCGTGCGGCTTCGGCAGGTGCCGGTGGACCGATTCCATCACTTCGGTGACGGCGTGCGGACCGGTCACGGCCAGCACCTTCGGGTGCACCTTGGTGATGATGTCGTCGCCCGCCGCATCCTTCTTGGCGCCGAGGCAGCCGGTGACGATCACTTTACCGTTCTCGGCCAGCGCTTCGCCGATGGCGTCCAGCGACTCCTGCACGGCGGCGTCGATGAAGCCGCAGGTGTTGACGATCACCAGGTCGGCGCCGGCATAGGACTTGGCGGTCTCGTAGCCTTCAGCGCGCAACTGGGTCAGGATCTGCTCGGAGTCGACCAGGGCCTTCGGGCAGCCGAGCGAGACGAAGCCGACCTTGGGCGCGGCAACGCCGGGCGCGGCCGGAGGAATCACGACCGGGTTCGAAGCCGGGGCCTCGGCGGCGGCGGCTGCGGAATCTTGGGTGGCGGAAAGCGGATTGCGGCGGAGTTCAGGCATGTGGATTGCGACGGAAAATTCTGGGCAATCCGCGATTGTACAGGAAGCGGGGGATCAGGAAAACCGAAGGGTCATTTCAAGGCCTGCTGAGTGGCGGCATGGGATCGCTACGCCACACCGTCGTCCCCGCGAAGGCGGGGACGACGGATTTGAGGGCGCGGGCTCTTCGCGCTGTGATGTTACTTCTTGGTATCCGTCGGCACCCCAAACGGGAAAGTCCCGAACATCGCCTTGCTCTGGCTCTGCATCTGCTCCTGCATCTGCAGGAACAGGTTCTTGCTCTGGTCGATGTAGTTGTTCATCATGCCCTGCATCATCGGGCCCTGGATGTTCATGAACTGGGTCCACATCTCGGTCGAGAAGGGTTTGCCCTCAAGGGCGCCGGCGGCCGAGCCGACGAACTTGTTCTGGATGTCGGTGAAGGCCTGGACATTCTTTTCCAGGTAGGAGCCCATCATGCCCTGCATCGCATGGCCGTAGTAACGGATGATCTGCGACAGCACGGCGCTCGAAAACATCGGCGCGCCGTGTGCTTCTTCTTCCAGGATGATCTGCAGGAGGATGCTGCGGGTCAGGTCTTCGCTGGTCTTGGCGTCGACCACCGTGAATTCGTCGGCGTCCAGCACGAGCTGCTTGACGTCGGACAGGGTGATGTAGGAGCTGGTCTGGGTGTCGTACAGACGGCGGTTCGGGTACTTCTTGATCAGGCGTTCGCTACTCTTTTTTCCACTGCTCATCTCAGGTTCCAAATATTGCGCCGCGGCGCTCTGTTATGCGGTCCGCGGACCGGCTAGCCGAGCCGCGGGCGTCTCCGATTCCAAGAGGATATTCTCTAAAATACCACGTTGCGATCGCAGGCGCAGCAATTATTCAACAGGCAACTCACGTATTTTTAAAGCAAGTTGCCCGTCTATCAAGAACTCAGTCGGCACGTGCCTTCACGTAGCGGCCGGGCGCCGGCTCGATCGGCTGGTGGCGTTCATTGCCCGGCTTGGCCGGCGGCGGGACGTCCTTGCCGCCGTTCTCGGCCAGGAATTTCGCCCATTCCGCCCACCAGCTGCCCTTCACTTCCGTCGCGCCGGCGAACCAGTCGGCAGCGCTCCTGGGGCGGTTGCGACCATTGGACTGGTTCACCCAGTGACTGCGTTTGCCTTTCGAGGCCGGGTTGATCACGCCGGCGATGTGCCCGGACGCGCCCAGCACGAAGCGGTTGGCCTTCGGCTTTTTCGGGTTCAGCAGGTTCATCGAGGCGAACGCCGCTTCCCAGGGCACGATGTGGTCTTCCTTCGAGCCGTAGACGAAGACCGGGCAATCGATCTTGCCGAGGTCGACCTGGACGCCGGCCACCGTCAGCGCGCCCGGCACCTTCAGCTTGTTCTCCAGATAGGTATTCCGCAGGTACCAGCAGAACATCGGGCCCGGCAGGTTGGTGCTGTCGGCGTTCCAGTACAGCAGGTCGAAGGCCGGCGGGGTCTTGCCTTTCAGGTAGTTCTGCTGCACATAGTTCCACACCAGGTCGTTCGGACGCAGCGAGGAGAAGGTCGTCGCCAGGTCGCGTCCCGGCATCAGCCCCCCCTTCGCCAGCTGCTGTTCGCGCAGCGCGACCTGGGTCTCATCGACGAAGACGTCCAGCACGCCGTTGTCGGCAAAGTCGAGCAGGGTCGTGAACAGAGACAGGCTGGCCGCCGGCTGGCGTCCGCGCGCCGCCTCGACTGCCAGCGCGCTGGCGGCGATGGTGCCGCCGACGCAGAAGCCGAACACGTTCACTTTCTCCTTGCCGGAGATCTCGCGGGCGACCTCGATGGCCTTGACCGCGCCCTGGTCGACGAAATCGTCCCAGGTCTTGCTGCCCATAGCCTGGTCCGGATTACGCCAGGACATCATGAATACGGTATTGCCCTGCTCCACCAGATAGCGCACCAGCGAATTTTCCGGCTGCAGGTCGAGGATGTAGAACTTGTTGATGCAGGGCGGCACCATCAGCAGCGGCACCTCGTGCACGGTCGGGGTTGCCGGGGTGTACTGGATCAGCTGGAACAGATCGTTCTCGAATACGACGGTGCCGGGCGTGACGCCGACGTTGCGGCCGACCTCGAACGCCGACTCGTCGGATTGCGAGATCCGGCCCTTCTGCATATCGGCCAGCATGTTCTGCAGACCCTTGGTCAGGCTCTCGCCCTTGGTCTCGATCAGTTTCTGCTGGGCTTCCGGATTCGTTGCCAGGAAATTGGCTGGCGACAGTGCGTCGACAATCTGCTGCACGGCGAAACGGATCTTGTGCTTGTCGCGCGGCGGGGCTTCGACCGCCTCGGCCATCGCCAGCAGGAATTCGGCATTCAGGAGGTAGGACGCGGCGCTGAAGGACGACACCGGGTTCGCCGTCCATTCGGGCGCCGAAAAGCGCTTGTCCTTGAACTCGGGCGTCTTGCCGCTCATGACGTCCTGCCACAGGCGGATCGCCTTCTGCAGGTAGTCGTTGCGCAGGGCTTCGAGTTTGGCCTGCGGCAAGCCGGCGCCGAAATCGCCCAGCATGCGCATCACCGGCGCCGCCTGCTGGGCCATGCCGCCGCCAAACGCCGAGGGGTCGGCGAACTTCATCCAGGATTGCCAAACGGAGGGATCGGAAAACTGCGACATCCATGCAGCGCCAGGCTGCGCGGTAGCTACGGGCGTATTCATATCGGCGTCCATTGTTTAGAATCGGGTATTCGAGCGTGCAACAAAGGAAAGTCTTATGTGGATCGTCGCCATCGGATGGATGTATGTCGTGACCCTGATGGCGGCCACCGAGCCTTCCGTGGTTGGCGGCATCATGACCTTCCTGTTTTACGGCGTGTTGCCATTATCTCTCGTTTTCTACCTGACGGGAGCATGGCGGCGCGGCCGGGCGCGCAAGCGGGAAGCTCAACACTCTAAGCGTCCCGATACGCCCGTTACTTAATGTAGATCAAACTCGCTTGACGCCCGCTGCCCGCACCGTCACGCCGGTAGGAATAGAAACGATCGCGTTCCGTGAAGGTACAGCGGTCGCCGCCGTGCACGCGGGTCACGCCGCCGCGCGCCAGCAGCCGGCGCGCCAGCAGCGGCATGTTCGCCAGATGCTTGCCTTCGCGTCCGGGATAAGGCCGGAACCCCTCCTCTGCTCCACCGTCCGGCAGCGCGGCGCGGAAGGCATCCAGCACGTCTGGGCCGACTTCGAAAGCGTCCGGTCCGATGGCCGGACCAAGCCAGGCCGTGATCTCGCCCGCGCCTTGCGCGCGCATCGCGGCTACGGTGGCGCCGAGCACGCCGCCGGCCAGCCCGCGCCAGCCGGCATGGGCCGCGCCCACCACCTTGCCTTCGAGGTCGGCGAACAGCACCGGCAGGCAATCGGCAGTCAGGATCGCGCACACCACGCCCGCTTGCGTCGCGATGCTGGCGTCCCCGGTGCGCACCGGTCCGCCGGGCTGGACCGTGGCGGCATCGACCACCTCGGCGCCGTGGACCTGCGCGATCCAGGCCGGGCGTCCCGGCAGCAGGGCCTGCAGGCGCGCACGGTTTTCGGCGACGGCGTCGGGGTCGTCCTTCACGTGTAGGCCGAGGTTGAGGCCGCCGCCGCCATTGCCGTCATCGAAAGGCGCAGCGCTGACGCCGCCCAGGCGGGTGGTCGCCAGCGCATCGATGTTGGCAGGCAGGTCCGGCCAGTCCGGCCGGACCAGGTGCCCGGGATGCAGCCCCGGCATCAGGCCGCTTCCGGCTCTTCGATGCCGGCGCGTTCCAGCAATTCCGCGAAATCGGCGGCGAGCGGCACCACCCACTCCATGTGTTCGCCGGTGGCCGGATGGGTCAGGCCCAGGCGGCGCGCCTGCAGCGCCTGGCGGTGGAAGAAGGACAGCAGGTGGGATTTGCCGTACACGGTGTCGCCGACGAGGCTGTAGCCCAGCGACTGCATGTGCACGCGGATCTGGTGGGTGCGGCCGGTTTCGAGGCGGCACTGCACCAGGCTCACCGGGCGGCGGTCCAGTTCGCCCTTCGCCAGCAGCTCGTAGTGCGTGATGGCCGGCTTGGCCATCGGCGCATTCGACACCGCCATCTTGGTGCGCTCGGTCGGGTGGCGGCTGATCGGCGAATCGATGGTGCCGGACAGGCGCGGCGTGCCCCACACGAGGGCGAAGTATTCGCGCTTGACGGTGCGGGCCGCCAGCTGGCGCACCAGGTCGGTCTGGGCTTCGAGGGTCTTGCCGACCACCATCAGGCCGCTGGTATCCTTGTCGAGGCGGTGCACGATGCCGGCGCGCGGCACCGAGACCAGTTGCGGGCAATAATGCAGCAGGCCGTTGAGGAGCGTGCCCGACCAGTTGCCCGAACCCGGGTGCACGACCAGGCCGGCCGGCTTGTTGATCACGAGGATGGACTCGTCTTCATAGACGATGTTCAGTTCCATCGCTTCCGGCGTATAGGCCGTGTCTTCCGGCGCCGGCTGGGGTACGACCAGCACGGTTTCGTCGCCGTAGGCGGTGCCCTTGCCCTTGGCCGGCTTGCCGTCGACCGTGACGTGGCCTTCGTCGAACCATTGCTGCAGGCGGCTGCGCGAGAACTGCGGCACCAGCCCGGCCACGACTTTGTCGAGGCGCTGGCCGCAGTGCGACGGGTCCAGGGTCAGGGTAATCGGCGAGAAGTCGACACCACTCGGCGCCAGGCCGGGTTGTGGTGCGAACTCGGCGTCCAGGTCGTCGTCCAAATCGGGGTCGAGAGGCATTTCCGCCGAATTCGGCGCAGCATTTAATATCACGTTGTTCCCATCGGCTATAATCAGCCGTTCGTTGTATCTCGGTAAAAACTTTCTTGCAAAAAGCTATGCAAAAAAAATTGTCTGTATTGGTTGTGACGGGTGCTCTGCTCAGTTTGTCAGCTTGCGGCTTGTTGCCGGGAAAGTCCGACGAAAGCAAGAACGTGTCAGCATCGAAATTATACGCTGACGCGCGTGAAGAAATGGATGGCGCCCACTACGAAGCCGCCATCAAGCTCTTCGAAAAGCTGGAAACCAACTATCCGTTCGGTACCTATGCGACCCAGGCGCAGATGGAAATCGCCTACGCGCACTATAAAGCCCAGGACCAGGCCGAGGCCCTGGCCGCGGTGGAACGCTTCATCAAGCTGCACCCGAATCATCCGCAGGTCGACTATATGTATTACTTGCGCGGTCTGATCAACTTCAACGACCAGATCGGCTTCATGAGCTTCATCTATTCTCAGGATCCGACCGAACGCGACCCGAAAGCGACCCGCGAAGCCTTCGCCGCCTTCAAGGAACTGGTCGACAAGTTCCCGAACAGCAAATACGCGCCGGACTCGATCCAGCGCATGAACTACCTGATCAACGCGATGGCTTCCTACGAAGTCCACGTGGCGAACTACTACTACCGCCGCGGCGCCTACCTGGCCTCGCTGAACCGCGCCCAGGAAGCCGTCACCAACTTCCCGACCTCGCCGGCGCGCGAGGAAGCGCTGTTCATCATGATCCGCAGCTACGACAAGCTGGGCATGTTCGACCTGCGCGACGACACCCAGCGCGTGTTCCAGACCAACTACCCGAACAGCCACTTCCTGGGCGGCAAGGGCAGCGGCGATGCGCCGTGGTGGAAGTTCTGGGCCAAGTCCGGGCCGCAACCGGCGCCGAAGGATGCTGTGCAGTAAATTGAAACGCCTGCTGATCGCAGGCGTTTTTCTTTTGGCGGCTCCAAAACGTCGTTTCCGCGAAGGCGGGAACCCATACTGAAGCACAGAAATCGGTCGACCTGAACTCTCGCGATCATTCGTCAGATCGCAGCTTCGATCGCTCGGCATGGGTCCCCGCTTTCGCGGGAAAAACGGGGGTTTATTCGACCCGCCGCCTGAACACCCACGCCTTCTCCGTCGACACACTCTCGTCGAACGCATAACCATCGACATCGAAGGCCTTCAATGCCTGCGGGTCGGTAATCCCACGCTCAGCCGCATAACGCGCCATCATCCCGCGCGCCCGCTTGGCGAAGAAGGAGATGATCTTGTACTTGCCGTTCTTCCAGTCCTCGAACACGGGAACGACCAGCGGCACGTTCAAGAGCTTGGGCTTGACCGACTTGAAGTACTCTTCCGACGCCAGGTTCACCAGCGCGGTGGCGCCGTTCGCCGCCAGCGCCTCGTTCAGCGCGCCCGTCACCGTCTCGCCCCAGAAAGCGTACAGGTCCTTGCCGCGCGGGTTGGCCAGCCTGGTGCCCATCTCCAGGCGGTAGGGATGCATCTGGTCGAGCGGACGCAGCACGCCGTACAGGCCGGACAGGATGCGCACGTGGTCCTGCACGTAGTCCAGCGCCCTGGCGTCGAGGCTGCGCGCGTCCAGGCCGGTGTAGACGTCGCCGTCGAAGGACATCACGGCCTGGCGCGCATCAACGTGGTCGGGGTGCCAGCTGGCGTAACGGGTCACGTTCAGCACGGCCAGCGGGTCGGAGATGCTCATCAGGGCGCCGACCTGGGCCGGCGAATACGCCTTCAGCACGCGGATCAGCTCCGCGGCGCGGTCGATGAATTGCGGGGTGGTCCTGCGGTCGGTGGTGGGCGGCGTGTCGAGGTCGAGCGATTTGGCGGGCGAAAGAACGATCAGCATGGGTGAGAAATGCGTACAACAAGTAAAATTGCCGACATGATACCCGCTTCAGCCAAACCCATCGTCATCGATACCAATGTCTGCCTCGACCTCTTCGTCTTCCGCGACCCGCGCTGGGCCGGCCTGCTGGCCGCGCTCGAGAGCGGCGCGGTCCAGGCAGTGACCCGCGCCGATTGCCGCGAAGAATACCTGTACGTCCTGCACTACCCTCACCTGCCGCTCGACGACAGCACGCGCCCGGACGCGGCCGCCCGTTTCGACGCCCTGATCCGTGTGGTGGCGCCGGACAGCCGCGCGATCCGCCTGCCCGTCTGCACCGACCGCGACGACCAGAAATTCCTCGAGATCGCCCGCGACGCCGACGCCGCCATCCTGATCACCAAGGACAAGGCCTTGCTCAAGCTGGCCAAGAAGACCGCGCGCGAAGGCCTGTACCGGATCATGACCCCGGACGCCTGGGTCAAACTCGCCCCTGATATGTGAGAAACGCCATGTCTACACCCATACTTCGATCGCGCCTGCCGGCCGTCGGCACCACCGTCTTCACCCTGATGTCCGCGCTCGCCAACGAGCATGGCGCGGTCAACCTCGGCCAGGGCTTCCCCGACTTCGGCTGCGACCCGCGCCTGCTCGGCCTGGTCGACGAGGCCATGCGCGCCGGCCTGAACCAGTATCCGATGATGTCCGGCGTGCCGCTGCTGCGCGAAACCATCGCCGCAAAAATACAGGCCTTGTACGGCCACGCCTATGATGCCGTGACCGAGATCACCGTCACTGCCGGCGCCACCCAGGCGCTGACCACCGCCATCCTGTGCGCCGTGCATCCGGGCGAGGAAGTCATCATCATCGAACCGGCCTACGACAGCTACCTGCCGGCCGTGCAGCTGGCCGGCGGCGTGCCGGTGACGGTGTCGATGCGGCTAGGCCACAGCGGCTACAGTGTGCCCTGGGACGAGATCGCCGCTGCGGTGACGCCGCGTACCCGGATGATCGTCATCAACAGCCCGCACAACCCGACCGGCTCCATCCTGCGCAAGAGCGACCTGGACGCCCTCGCCGATATCGTCGACGGCACCGACATCCTGATCCTGTCGGACGAAGTCTATGAACACATGGTCTTCGACGGCCAGCAGCACGAGTCGGTCAGCCGCGATCCGAGGCTGGCGGAGCGCGCCTTGGTCGTCTCGAGCTTCGGCAAGACCTATCACGTGACCGGGTGGAAGGTCGGCTACGTGGCGGCACCGGCCAGCCTCATGGCCGAGTTCCGCAAGGTCCACCAGTACAACGTCTTCACCGTGAATACGCCGATGCAGCACGGCCTGGCCGCCTATATGCGCGACCCCAGCCCCTACCTGGAGCTGCCTGCCTTCTACCAGAAGAAGCGCGACCTGTTCCGGGCAGGCCTGGCGAATACCCGCTTCACCCTGCTGCCGGCGGACGGCACCTATTTCCAGTGCGTGAAATACGACGGCATTTCCGACCTGAGCGAATCGGAATTCGCGCAGTGGCTGACGCGCGAGATCAAGGTGGCGGCGATTCCGGTGTCGGCGTTCTACAGCCAGGGCAAGGGGTCGGGGATCGTGCGGTTCTGCTTTGCGAAGCAGGATGAGACTTTGGAGGTGGCGTTGGAGCGCTTGGCGAAGGTGTAAGAAGCATCGTCATTCGCGCGACATGAGCACGTCGTTCCCGCGAAAGCGGGAACCCAAGTTTGCATGCGTTTCGACAACTCGAGCAGAACTTGGATCCCCGCCTTCGCGGGGACGACGTTTCAAGGCAGCGGGCACCGTTACCAGTATGTTGCAGGTAAGCCGCTTAACGTCCCAACTGCTGCAGCCGCCGCTCCACAAACGCCTGCAATTCCGCCGACAAAGTGCCGCTCGCACGCGCCCGCTGGAAGGCTTCCAGCGCCTCCGCATTGCGCTTGTCGGCCTGCAGCGACATCCCCAGTCCCATCCACCACACGCCATTGGCAGGCGCGGTGCGCAGCGCGGCCTGGTACTGCTCGGCCGCCTCGCGGTAGCGCTGTTCGCGCTGCAGGGCGCCGGCCAGGAAGGCGTGATAGTCGGCGTTATTGCCCGCATAGGGCAAGGTACGCGTGAGGGTGTCGATGCCGGAAGCCCCACGTTCGATCTGCAGGCGCGCTAGCAGCATGGCCAGTGCCGGCTGGCGCGGGTCGAGGATCAGGCCGGCCTGCAGATGGCGGATCGCCTCGTCGGTGCGCCTGGCTTCGATCAGCAGGCCGACCAGGGTCTGGCGCGCCGCATCGTGGTTCGGATCCAGCTTCAGCGCCTGCTCCAGCGCGGCGAAGGCTTCCGTCATCCGTCCATCCTGCAGCGCGTTGAGCGCGTGACGGTATTCGCCCTCGGCGCGCTGGACGCCCGATTCCTGGCGGCCCTGGCCGGCGCTGCGCTTGTCCCTGGCGGTGTCGGCAGCGCTTTCGGCGGCGCGCGACGGCGCCGGGGACTTGTCCTCCCGGCGGGCTTCCGTCCTGGCCCTGGCTTTGTCCTTCGGCTTCGCCTCGTGGGTGGCCGCGCGGGCACGGGCCAGCGGGCTGGGCGTGCCTGCCGTCATGCGTGCCTGCAGCTCCGCCATGATGGCCTGGCGTGCGGCGCGGGCTTCGTCGCTGTCCGGCGCATAGCCGTCCACGCTCTTCGGATGCACGCCGGCGGCCGGCGCTGCGTCGAACCTGTCGTCGTGGCGCACGGCCACGGCGGGCGCCGGCGCTGCTGACACGGCCGCAGGCACGCCGGCGACCGGCGCCACGACCGGGACCGAAGTCACACGCGTTTCCGGCGCCGGCACCGCAGCCACGACAGTCGGCTTCACGCCGCTGCGATTCGCCTGGACCTGCGTCCATCCATACCACGAAGCCAGGGCGATGAGCACGGTCGCGCCGGTACCAAGGGCGGCCAGCCTGAGGGTCCGGCCATCGACGCGCTCGCCCAGCCGCTGACGCTCGCGCGCCACCGGCCGGATCTGGAATGGCAAGGACTCGGCGCCCGGCGTGCCGCGCGAGTCGAGGTCCTGGAGCATCTTGTTAATCAGGCTCATCGCAGGCTCGTCATCGTGTGATTGCCCAGCCGACGGTGGCGGCGGCACCGGCCAGCACGGCGCCGATGGCGGCCCAGGGCAGGAAGCGGCGTCCGCCCTTTCCCTTGGTGCTGGTCGCCAGCGTATCCTTCGCGGCTGCGTTTACGTGGGCGCGCGAGATGCTGTGGCCGCCCTCGCCGTAGCACAGCATCAGCGATTTATGTGCCAGCACGTTGACCAGGCGCGGCACGCCGCCGCTGGCCTTGTACAGGCTGGCGATGGCGCCGCTGGAAAACAGGCGGGCGCCAGCAAAGCCGGCCACGCGCAGGCGGTGGGCGACGTAGAAGTCGAGGTCGTCGCGGCTCAGCGGCCCGAGGTGGTAGTGGAAGGTGATGCGCTGGGCCAGCTGGCGGATCGATTCCAGCTCCAGCTTGCGGTTCAGCTCCGGCTGGCCGAACAGCACGATCTGCAGCAGCTTGCGTTTTTCCGTTTCGAGGTTGGTCAGCAGGCGCAGCGCTTCCAGGCTCTCGACCGGGATCGCCTGGGCCTCGTCGAGGCAGAGCAGCACGCGCTTGCCCTGCCCGGCCAGCGCCAGCAGGCGGTCCATGATGGACTTCAGCAGACGGTGCTGGTCGACGTCCTTGTCGAGGGCGATCTCGAGCTCGTCGGCCAGGGCCAGCATCAGGGTGCGCGGCTCCAGGTAGGGGTTCGGAATGTAGGCGGTGACGAAGCTGTCGCCCAGGGTCGCCATGAACTTGCGGCACAGGAGGGTCTTGCCGGTGCCGACTTCACCGGTGATCTTGATGAAGCCTTCGCCGTTGCGCGCCGCCACCAGCAAGGTGTTCAGCGCTTCCTGCGAGCCCGGGCTGCCGAAGAAGAAGCTGGTGTCGGGCGTGATCCCGAAGGGCGGCTCGCGCAGGCCGAAATGGGCCGTGTACATTACCGCATTCCTCGGGTGCGCGGGTCGAGCTGCTCGATGCGGCGGCCGGTGTCGAGCAGGTCGTCGTTCCAGTTGTTGATGCCTTCGACGATGGTCGGCTTGATCAGCACCACCAGTTCGCGCTTCTGGTTGACGCGCTTCTTGGCGCCAAACAGGTTGCCCAGCACCGGCACGTTGCCGGCCACCGGCACCTGCGAATTGTCGACGGTCGAGGACTGGCGCATCAGGCCGCCGATCGCCACCACCTGGCCGTTCGAGCCGCGCACGATGCTGTCCAGCTCCGAGGTCGCCGACGCCGCCAGCGGCAGGTTCAGGTTGCCGGCCGTGCCCAGGCTCACCGACTTGTTCACGGTCGAGACCTGGCTCACCGACGGGTGCACGTGCAGCAGGATGTTGCCGCGGTCGTCGATCTGCGGGGTCACGTCCAGCACCACACCCGAGAAGAAGGCCTGCAGGGTCACGTTCGGCGAGGTGGTGGTATTGCCGGACGCGTTCGCGTTGGTGGTGGTGCTCACGCCGGTCACGTAGAACTCGTCGGTACCGATCTTCAGCACCGCCTTCTGGTTGTTGACCGCTGCCACACGAGGGCTCGACAGCACGTGCACCGTGCCCTGGGTCTCGAGGAAGGAGATCAGGGCCGCGAAATTGCTGGTCTGGACAGCCAGGCCGAACATCGAGCCGGCGGCGCCGGCCGCATTCGACAGCGAGAAGCCGGTGCTGGCCGACAGGCCGGTGCTCGGATCGCTGATGACGCCCGGCTGGCCGCCATTGAAGGGCAGCGGCGTCAGGGTTGAACCCGGCGCCACCAGGCCGCCCGAGACGCGGTTGTCATGACCGCTCCTGATCGAAGCGAAGGACGCCCAGTTCACCCCGCTCTGGAAGCTGTCGTTCAGCTCGACCTCAAGGATCTTCGCCTCCAGGATCACCTGGCGGTCGACCGCCAGCTGGGTCGCCTTCAGGTAGGCGTCGACGTTGCGCAACTCGTCCGGCATGGCGCGGATCACCACCACGCCCGACTGCGGACTGACGACGATGCTGCGCCCGCCCTCCTTCGAGCCGACGATGGCTTCGATGGCCGCCTTCAGGTCGGTCCAGAAGTCGTTGTTCGAGGTGGTACTGACGTCGGTGCTCTCGACCTGGTTCTGGTTCTGGCCGTTGGGGTTGTTCGGGTTGTTCTGGTTCTGGTTGTTGTTCTGGTTGCTGCCGTTGTTCTGGTTGCCGTTGCCGTTCTGGTTGTTGACGGCATTCGCCACCGAGGTCGAGGACACGCGCAGGTTCGACACCCCGCGGCGGCTGCCGACCAGGTAGTTCACGCGGAACATCTTGGTCTGCATGGTCAGCGGCTTGACCGAGATGCGGGTGCCCTCGATCTTGTAGTCGTAGCCGTAGACTTCGCGCACCGCGTCCAGGGTCTCCTCCAGGGTCACGTCCTTCAGGTTGACGGAGATGGCGCCGCTGACGTCCGGATGCACCAGGATGTTGTAGCGGGTGCCGGCGACGATCGAGCGGAAGAACTGCTGGGCGGGAACGTTGTTGAAGGAGACATTGAAGCGCTCTTCCAGCGCAGGGCGCGCCTTCGGCAGCTGGGTCGCGAGGCTGGCTGCAGGCGGCAGCAGGGCATTGGCGACCGCATCGTCGACGGCCGGCGCCGCCGGGCGTCTGGCGGCATCGCGCGCCACTTCATTCTTGATGGCGTCGAAGGTCGTGTTGGCGGGCGGGGTCTGGCAACCGGCCAGCGCCAGCATTGCCGCCAGCAAGGCTGCGAACGGTTTGTTCAGCTGCTTCATTGTCGTCCTCCGCTGCGGTGCGCGGCGCCGGCCGACACGCGGGTCATGCCGCCCGCGCTGTCCTGCACGTACAGGCGCAGCACCTGGAGTTCGCGGCCGCGCTGCAGCTCGACCTCGCTGTCGGCGATGCGGACCACGCGCGCGCCGCGGACGCTGTCGCCCACGCGCACGCCCTGGCCGTCGATCACGGCGATGCGATGACCGCCGGCGGCGCCGAGCATCACCGACTGCAGCTGCGGCGGGACGTCGGCCGCCGCTGCGCCGGGACCGGAACCGGGAGGCGCCTGCAGCGCCGCGGCCGGCGGACGGGTCGGGTCAGGCAGACGCTGGGCCGCTTCCGGAATCGCGGCGGCGGCAGCATTGGCGGCGCCGGCAGCGCCGGCCAGCGCCAACAGCGCCGCCAGGGCCGCGGTCGTGGACAGGGGGGTGGCTCGCTTCATGCTCTTCCTCACAGCTTCATCCATTTCGGGTCCAGGCTCAGGGTGTACAGGGTCAGGGTCAGGCGTACGGTCGGATACTGCTCGACCTGGAGCTGGGCCTTGCCCCAGAACAGCTGGGTGGGCAGCGCTTCGAGCGCCGTCATGTAATCGACCATGTCGAGATAGCTGCCGCGTACCGTCAGTTCGACGCCATGACGGAACAGCAGGTCCGGCTGCTTCGCCGCGATGGGTGCGCCGGCAGCGGCCTTGTCGGCCGGGTCCGCGCCCAGTTCGTTCAGCGAGCCGACCGGCAGGGTCTGCATCGACACCAGCTTCAGGCGGCCGTTGGCGCGCAAAATCGATTCCAGCAGCGGCGCGATGCGCTCGGGCGGCACCAGACCGTTCTGCATGGCGCGCATCTGCTCGCTCATGCGCGCGGTGTCGGCGCGTGTCGCCGCCAGGCGGGTGCGCAGCGCCTGGTCCGGATCGGCCTCGGCTTCCGCGACCTTGCGCCCGATCGCGCTCTCGGTCTCGGCCAGGCTGGCGCGCTGCAGTGAAATCTGGTTCTTCAACAGGTCCTGCTTGCGCTGCAGGGGAGCGAGCAGCGCCGCCTGGCCGAGGAAGGCCAGCACCGCCATCACGGCGGCGAACACCAGCAGGCGTTCACGCTGGCTGAGCGCGTCGATGCGCGCGGCAAGCCGGGACCAGCGCTGCTTCATGGCCGGTCTCCCTTGTCGCCCGCCGCCGCCGACTGCAGGCTGAATTCGACATAGGGGGCGGGGACGCTGCTTTCCTTGCCGTCCGCGCCGGCCTGCTTGAGCGGCGGCGCTTCGCCGATCTGCATGCTGCCGACGGCCTTGCCCTGCAGGACAGGCTCGTTGCGCAGGCGGCCCAGGAAGCCCGGCACCATGGCCGGATCGAGCGCCCTGCCCTGCACGCCGATCTCGCGACCGGCGCCGCCGACGCTGACGGCGGTCAGCCACAGGCCCTCGCGGCTCTGGCGCGCCATCGCGCGGAAGTATTCGGCGTAGCCCTGGGTATTCCCCAGTTCGCCGCGTTCGATCACCTGGGCCACATGCTGCAGCGCCGCGCGCTGCTGCTCGGCCTCGACCATCTGGGCTGCCAGCGCCGGATCGCTGTGGCGCGGCGTGAATTCCGCCGACACGCTTGCCAGCCGCTTCTGCGCGACTTCCAGGCGGCGCGCGACGGTGTTCGCTTCGCCCTGCAGCTGAGCCAGGCACAGCTCGGACCAGGCCCCCATCGCGGCCAGGCCGAGCACCAGCGCACCGGCGGCGATACCCATCGCGCGCGCCGAGAACAGCGTGGTCTGTCTCTGGAAGGCCGGATTGAACAGGTTGATCTGCTGGCTCATCCCGCCGCCCCTTCCTCGCGCAGCGCGGCGCCGATCGCAACAAAGAAGCGCTGCTGGGCCGCCGCACCGAGCAGCTCGGGAACGTACGCGAGGTCGAGCAGCATGCCCAGGTCGAGGGTTTCGACGCGGGTGTAGAGATTACTCGACAGGTATTCTTCCAGGCCCTGGGCGCCGCTCGGCGCCAGCACGAGCCTGGCCACGCCGATGAAGGAGAATTGGCGTTCGAAGTGGTCGAGCGAACGCTGCAGCTCGAGCGTGATCTTGTCGAAGGCCTGGTGCTTGCGTTCGTGGTCGGTATCGAGCAGCTGGGCCAGGGTGGCGTCGATGCGGCGCGACAGATACAGCTCGCCGCGGCAAGACACGGTCAGCAGGCCGCCATCCTCGCCGAAGGACAACATGGCGATGCCACGGCCGTCGGTCTCGAGCATGGTCGACAGGTTACGCTGGGCCATTTCGGGAATGTCGATGGTGCCGAGTTCGACCTTGGCCTGCTGGAACAGGTCCTGGCGCGCCTTGATCGTGCCGTTGCGCGACGCCACCGCGAATACGCTTTGCTGGGGACGCACGGCGGCATTCGGATCGAGCGGGATCTCGACCAGGTCGAAGGTCGCTTCGGCGACCGGGAAATCGAGGATGTCCTTCAGGCGGAAGCGCATCGCGGCCTTGCGCTCGTCGGGCGGCACATTCGGCGCCTCGACCGCCATGATCTGGTAGTCGCCGCCGCCCAGCACCGTGGTGCAGCGGTAATCCTGCGCATGCAAATCCTTGCCGGCCTTTTCGAGGACGTCGGCATTCGCCTGGCCCGGATAGTGACTGGCCACGGTCACCGCCGGTTTGCCGTCGCCGCGGCGCACGCTGGCCGCCACGATGCCGTCGCGTTGCAACACCATTGCCAGCCAGGCGCCTTGTTTCTTTTTTTTCCTAAAAAAACGCATGCGGAGCAATGGTATGGTGACTTTTGAGTGGTTTCGCTAGTCCTTGATTATATTCAACTGTGGTTAAAAGCCGATACCATTTTTTCACTAAGGAAAAATATTCCGAACATTCTTCACAGAACTGACGATTTCCTGTTGTAAGTACACCTCATGGTGGACGGACACTTTCTCCACGTGCGGCGGCAGCAAAAATGATTTTGCGATTAGCGGCCAACTCATGCACACTCGCGGGTGTATTGTTTCTGGCCATTAATTAAATAGTTTGAAGAGATTCGCGGACAGCTTTTTCTCGATGTTCAGGCGCGGGCGCACGGGCGGACCCGCGGCACTGGCGCATCTGTGCGCCTGGTGCGTCCTGGTAAGCGGCTGCCTTGCGGGCACGGCTGCTGCCGCAGCCGATCTCGTCTTCAACGGTGGCGCTGCGGGAAATTGCTCTCTCTCCAGCAAAACCTATACCTGCAATGGCTTCCCGCTGACCACCAACACCGATACGATGACGATCGCCGATGGCTACACGGTCGTCGTCAACAGCAGCGGCGTCAACTTCGACTACAACCAGAGCCTGGCGATGAGCGGCTCGGCAACCCTGAACGTGACCGGCAACCTGAATATCGGCAATATCAAGCCGAGCAATCTGGCGATCAGCAGCGGCAACCTCATCAGTGGCGGAACCTTCACGATCGGCAACCAGGCGCAGTCGATAACCGCCAACATCAGCGCCGTCACCATGAACCTCGGTTCCGGCTCGACGACCAGCATTACCGGCAGCGTCAGCGCGAGCGGCAACGTCTCGATCGGCTCCCACTGCACGATCAACGGCGCGGTGAACGGCAACGTCATCGACACCGACTCGCCGGTGGTCATCAAGGGCAACGTCACGGCCAGGACCAGCTTTACCCTCGCATCCGGCAGCTCGGTTGCCGGCGACATCGTCGCCCCGACGGTCTCCTTGCTGGCTTCGCAAAGCGCGGTCAACGGCAAGATCACCGCCAAGACCTCGCTCCGGCTAGGCGACAAGGTCAACGTGACCGGCGACGTCAGCGCCGGCAACCTCACACTCGACAGTTCCAACGCGATCATCAACGGCAACGCCACGGTCGACCGTGCAACCCTGAACTGGGCCGGCCGCGTCACCAAGATGATCTATTGCACGGGTGGCACGACCAACGGCCAATGCGACTGCGTCACCAACAACAGCGGCTTCCCGGTCAACACGGACCAGGGGCCGCATTGCGCGGTTGCGCCATCCGCCACGCCCATCGACCACTTCCTGATCGTGCACGACGGCAGCGCCAGCGCCTGCACGCCGGAGCCGGTGACGGTCAAGGCCTGCGCCGATTCGGCATGTACGAGCCTCTATACCGGTGGCGTCAGCGTCACCTTGCAGCCGGGGGGCAAGAGCTTCGCCATCGGCTCGAGCGGGGTCAGCATCAACGCGACCGTCAGTCAGTCCGTTCCGGGTACGGCGACGCTGGCGCTCGGTGGGGCCAGCGTAGCGGCCGCCAATGCCCTCCAGTGCAGCAGCACGTCGAACGGCAGCGCGTCCTGCAGCATGAATTTCGATGGCACCATCGGGCTCGGCCTGACCTTGCAGGACCAGTATTCGGCAACCGTCACGCCGTTCACCCTGACAGCCACCGTCTCCGACCCGAAGACGAAATCCTGCGTGCCTGCCTTGGTCGGCCAGCAGAAAACAATACAGCTGAGCTGCGCCTACGGCAATCCGGGTAAGGGCAGCCTGCCGGTCAAGGTGAGCAGCCTCGCCAACGTGGCAAGCAACGACCCGTCGTTCCAGACCCTGAGCGCCGCCGGCGCAAGTACCAGTACCTGCACCGGCAGCGCCCGCGGTTTCCCGATCACCTTCGATAACAACGGCAGCGCGACCTTCTGGATGTACTATGCCGACGTCGGCAAGCTCGGCATCGCCGCCTCGACCTCGGACAATAGTGCGAAGGACGCCAGCGGCAATGTCATCGTCGCGCCATATTCGTTCAGCCTGAAAACCACGTCGCCGACGATCGCGGGCAAGGCCTTCGATGTTACCGTTACTCCTCTCAACGCAGAAGGCGTCACAACCCCCAACTTTGGTCTGGAAGCCACCCCCGAGACCGTAAACTTCAGCATGGGCGCACTCGACACGGTCGGCTGCAAGCTGAATGCGACGGATCTGGGCCAGCTGAGCCTCGTGGACAGCAAAATGACCGGGACCGGCTTCTGGGGTCAGTTCACCTATACGGAAGCCGGCGCCTTCAACATCAAGGCCGAGCAAACCAGCGCCAAGTACCTCGGCGGCGCCAAGCCCCGTCCGGCCGCGGTCCAGACCAGCCTCGGCGCCGCCAGCGGCTGCGGCGCGATCCTCTCGATGCCGGCCTATTTCAAGGTCAAGGAAAGCCGGGTCGCCACTGGCAGGAATTTCTACTATTCCGGCGAGCCGGTCGACGTCACCGTCACTGCCATGAGCGCGCTGGGCAATGTCACGACGCTTTACGACAGCGGCTTCGGCTACAGCAAACCGCTGCTCTTGACCGCCTACGATGCCACCGGCAGCACGCCCATTCCCGCCAGCTCCAACACCACGCCGCCTTTCCCCAATCCCGGCACGCTGTCCGGGCTCGGCAGCTCAAGCGCAGCGCCGCTGCCGGCCAGCGCCTTCGTCAGCGGAGTCGCCACCCTGCCCGCGACGTCGTCCACGCCGCTGGTGTTCACCTTCGCGAACTCGCCGAGCCTGCCATTGAAGATCCGCCTGCGCGCGACGGAAACGGCAGCCGGCGGCGTCAGCTCGAAAGATGCCCCCGCCGGCGGCGAAGACGTCTATGAAGCCCGCAGCGGCCGCGTCACCATCGCCAGCCGCTTCGGCAACGCCAAGGGCGACCTGGCCCTGCCGGTCACCCTGCAGTACTGGACCGGCGGCAGCTGGATCCAGAACACCAGCGATGGGGACGACCTCCATCCGATTCCCACCTCGGCCATCGCGATCCAGGCCGCCTCGCCGCTTCTGCCGCCCGCCTTGACCCCGGCCGGCATCGACCAGAACCGCCAGGTCATCAGCATGACAAAGGGTTTGGGCAGCTTGAGCCTGCACCCCACCGGCGGCACCGGCACCGCGACCGTCGCCATCAACCTCGGCACCGCCACCACGGACACATCCTGTCTGCCCGCCCCGCGTCCCGCCAGCGCCGGCGCGAAGATGCCCTGGCTGCGCGG
Organism: Massilia sp. 01N410; assembly: GCF_056399665.1. Lineage (NCBI taxonomy): Bacteria > Pseudomonadati > Pseudomonadota > Betaproteobacteria > Burkholderiales > Oxalobacteraceae > Massilia > Massilia sp. 01N410. The sequence goes on from NZ_JBFTRV010000021.1 coordinate 21,287, forward strand.
CCCGAACGGCATCTGCGCACCTTCGGCGGCACCGGCCGCAGACCCGGCCGCGCGCGCCACCTTCGGCATCTACACGCCCGAGGCCAAGCGCCTGATCCACACGCGCGAGGTGTTCAATTGAGGGAGCGCGGCTTCACGATGGTCGAGCTGATCGTCATCATGGTCCTGCTGGGCATCATGGCGGCGGTCGCCGTGCCGCGCTTGATCAACAGCGGCGAGCGCGGCGCCCAGGTGTTCGGCGACCAGCTCGTCAGCGGCCTGCGGCTGGCGGCGACCTCGGCGCGCGCGCATCGCCGCCTCGTCTGCGCCAGCCTGGGCCCCAAGGCGCTGACCCTGCGCATCGCCGTGGAGAACCCGGCGAAATCGGCGCCGGCCTGCGCGAGCCTGCTGGCGAATGCGCCGGACAGCGATTTCTCGACCTCGGATCCGGACGTGCTGGCCAGCGGCTTGAGCGGCAATCTGTACTTCCAGCCGAACGGCGACATCAGCTCTGACGTCGACGGCAAGACCCTGATCGACACCGCGCAGATCACGATTTCCGCGCAAGGCTCGCCCCAGCGCGTCATCACGCTCGCGGGAGGCACCGGCTATGTCGAATAACCGCGCTCGGGTGCGGATGCGCCGGCGCAGCGCCGGTGTCACCCTGGTCGAGCTGATCATCGCCATGGTCATCATCGCCGCCGCCCTGGGCGGGCTGGTGGCGGCCTTCAGCACCGGCAACCGCGCCAGCGCCGACCCGCTGATCCTGCAGCAGAAGGTGGCGATCGCGGAGAGCCTGATGGGCGAGATCCTGCTCAGGCCCTACGGTCTGAACACCACCGCTTATAACCCCATCGTGCGCGATACTTTCATCGATGTGAGGGATTTCGACGGCTATGGAAAGAACCTGTCCGGCATCCGCGACGCCAGGAACAATCCGATCGCCGGCCTGGAGTCGTACAACGTGACCGTCAGCATACCCCTCGACGACACGCTCTCGAAGCTGAGAGCCGGCACACCGAATCTGAAGATCACGATCACCGTCACCTACAAGATGGACGCCAGGCCCGAGGACGCCTTCGTCCTCACCGGATGGCGCACACCCCCATGAACAAGGAACGCGGCTTCACCCTCGTCGAACTGGTCGTCGTGATCACGGTGACCGGCATCATCGCAGGCATCTTCGCGATGCAGTTCGGTCCCGCTCTGCAGAATTACCTGGCGGTGGGCCGGCGCGCCAACCTGACCCACATGGCCGACACTGCCCTGCGTCGCATGGTCACGGAGATCCACACCGCGGTGCCGAACTCGCTGCGCCTGCTGCCCGCGCAAAGCGCGAACGGCGCATCCTGCCTGGAGATGGTGCCGAGCAGCGATGGCGGTCGCTTCCGCACGGCCGCCGATACGCAGTGGGACCAGGACAATCCGGGGAACCCGTCGAAGTGGCTCGACCTGACCCAGCCATCCGTGGCCTTCGACGTGCTCACGCTCTTTACCACCACGCCGGTGCAAGGCGATTGGGTCGTGATCGGCAACCAGAACACTGCCGACGTCTATACGGGCGTCAGCCGAGGCCAGGTCGAATCCGTCACCACCCCGCCCGCCAAGCTCGGGACGTCCCGCATCACACTGCAGGCAGCGAAGCAGTTCCCTTATGGGTATGAGGGCGGCCGCTTCTACATCGTGCCGAATACCCTGCAGGCAGTCACCTATATGTGCAGCGCACCGGCACAGGATGGCAGCCGCACCCTGACCCGCATCGTCGGCTATGGCTTCAGCGGCACCCAGAGCTGCCCGGTCACCACCGGCAGCGACGCGATCTACCCTGGCGGCAAAAGCTCAATCGTCAGCACCAAGGTCGGCAACTGCAACTTCGCCTACGACCCCAGCCAGGGCGCGACCGCGCAGAGCGGCTTCGCGCAGCTGCAACTGACACTCACCGACAACGGCGAAACCGTCACGCTCACGGTCGGCTCGCAAGTGGAGAACATGCCGTGAAACGTCCGCCGATGTTGCGAACACAGGGCGGTTTCGCCTACATCGCCGCCGTCATCCTGCTGGTGCTGATGGCCGGTATGGCGACCGCCATCGTGCGCCTGAACACGAGCCAGGCGAATGCCGCCACCGGCGCGGCGCTCGGTGCGCGCGCCAGCCAGGCGGCGCGGGCCGGTCTCGAATGGGCGTTTTACCAGCTGAAAATGAATAACGCGCAGGGCTGCGCGGCAAAGGAGGACTTGAACGACTTCCAGAAGGACAGCGGCTTTTTGGTCACCGTGCGCTGCAAGCCTACGAGCTACAATGAGGGGCAGGATCCGGTCAGCGGCGACGTGGTAGTCAAGAACCTGTACCAGGTCGAGGCGGTGGCCTGCAACGGCAGCTCGGGGTCGTGCCCTGACAATGGCAGTAGTGCGCAGGTGGACTATACCGAGCGGCGGCGGGTGGCGACGGTGTGCATGACGCCGGCTGGCGGGGATTGCTACTAGGGGATCGGGCCAGGAGGACGGGATCGGCGAGCGCCGATCCCGGAACGAAGATTATTCGCAGTCGCTTGCGGTGGTCGTGCCCACGGTGACGGTCGGCGCGGCTGTCGCGGTGGCCGGAGGGGTGTACAGCACGTAGCATTTGGTCGCGTTGGCGTTGCCGGCCAGGCTCTTCGGCACCAGGGCGATCTGGCTGCCGGTAGTGGCCGGCTTCACCGTGGCGCTGGCGTTTTCGGTAGCGCTGTACGCAGTGTAATCGTTGGACGAGATGCCGGCTGCGGCGAGGATGCCGCCAGTCGTTCCCATCGGGTAGCCATTCGCCACTTCGATATTCACGCCCTCGACCGGCACCGTGTTCGGTGTCGCAGCGGTCGACACCACGCCAGGGTTGACCAGGATCTTGCCATGAACGATGGCGGCCGCGGAAGACAGCGCACCCTTGGCCGCGTTAACGCTGGCCAGGCGAGCATCGCCGCTAAGGTTGGCAAACTTCGGCAGCGCAGTCGCCGCCAGAATGCCCAGGATAACGATCACGACGATCAGTTCGATCAGGGTGAAACCGCCCTGCGCCTGGACCTTGATATTCTTGTTCATCAAACTCTCCGAATGAAGTGAGGTTTTGCGGTTTCGACGCCGCTCGTGGTGGTTTAAGACCGCCTATCCGCTGACTTGATTCAGGGCCAGGCTTTTCTTGCTTGCGCGCAGAAATTCTACCTTGAATCTAAGCAATCTAGATGTACTAAAGGAAAAACTTTCAGTGTTTTTGGGTAAATACACAAGAGTTTTGTCGCGCGGGTCAAACACCCAGCCCGGAGCGCCGATCTCCCTGGGGTCGGGCGCATAGTATTCGCCCAGGTAATTCGCGGGCTTCCAGGCCAGCAGCTTGATCGGATTGTCGGCCGCCAGGCGCTGCAGCTCCTGGTCGCGGCCGCTGGACATCAGCTGGCTGCTGCGTACCTGCAGCGAGGTTCGCAGCGCAGCCACGACCTGGCGCGCCGCCGCGATCTCGGCCTGCTCGCGGTAGAACTCGAAGCGGTCCAGCGCGACGGCGCTGACGATGCTCGATACCACCATCACGGCGGCGAATTCCAGCAGCGTGAAACCGCGCTGGGCTTTGTGTGGAAATCCTGGCTTCATTTGTTGTGCAGGGCAGCTTTGCCCAGGTCCCAGATCGGCAGGAAGATACCCAGCGCCAGCACCAGCACCATCACGCCGAGGAAGGTGATCAGGATCGGCTCGATCTGGCTCGACAGGGTCTTCAGTTCGTAATCGACTTCGCGTTCGTACATCATCGCGATTTCGTCCATCAGGTCGTCGAGCGAGCCGGATTCCTCGCCGACGGCGATCATCTGCAGCACGATCGGCGTGAACACCTGCGCATTGGTGGCGGTGCGCAGGATGCTCTCGCCGCGTTCGACGCCGTCGCGCATCTGCTCGATGCGCATCGCCAGGTAGGCGTTGTCGGCGGTCTGCGACACCACCGTCAGCGCCTGCACGATCGGCACGCCGCTGCGGATCGACAGCGCGAAGCTGCGGGCGAAGCGCGCCATGGTCGCCTTGTGGACGATCTTGCCGGCGATCGGCAGGCGGAGTTTGTAGCGGTCCCAGGCCAGCCTGCCGGCGCCGCTACGGGTCCAGGCGCGAAAGCCGAAGAACATGCCTGCGGCGGCGACGCCGAATGCCGGCCACCACGCCACCGTGAAACGCGAAAAGCCGATCAGGATCCGCGTCATCAGCGGCAGCTCGGCGTGGAAGCTGTTGAAGACCTTCTCGAACTGCGGAATCACGAACAGGTTCACGACAATCATCGCTACCGCCATCGCAATGATCACGAAGCTCGGATAGCGCAGCGCCGTCTTCACGCGCTCGCGCATGTCGCGGTCGAACTCCAGGTGATCGAACAGGCGCAGGAAGACTTCCTCCAGTCGCCCTGTCATCTCGCCGACGCGCACCATCGCCAGGTAGAAGGGCGAGAAGCACTCGGGGTGGCGACGCATCGCGGTCGACAGTTCGCGGCCGGCGTCGAGCGACTCGCGCAGGTCGCGGATCACGACCGCAAAGCTCTTGTTGACGGCCGACTCCTGCAGTCCGCCCAGCCCGCGCATGATCGGCACGCCCGACTTCAGCAGCGTATAGATCTGGCGGCTGAACAGCTGGACGTCGAGCGAGGTCACCTTCTTGCGCGTCAGGCGCGCCCACAGGCCGTCCTCTTCGCCGCCGGACACGGAGGCCGACTTGCGCGTGGTCGGGCTGATCTCGATCGGGGTCACGCCGCCGCCGAACAACTGGTCGGCGACCGCGCCGGCGTCCAGGCCCTCGAGCACGCCAGCCACCAGTTCGCCGCTTCCGTTGCGGCCTTTGTAGGCAAAGAACGGCACGCTTTAGTCCTCGAGCTGGTTACTGACGCGCATGGCTTCTCCCACCGTGGTCTTGCCCTGCACCGCCAGGCGCACCGCGCTGCGGCGCAGGGTCTCGCCGCGCATCTCCGCATGGGCCGCCTTCAGGAAATGGCCGGGGTCCGGATGGTTGATCGCTTCGTGCACGGCGCGCGTCATCTCGAGCAACTCGTAGACGCCGGTGCGGCCGCGGTAGCCGGTACCGTTGCAGTGCGAGCATCCGCGCCCGTGGAACAGCGGCACGCTCTCGGCGCGGTCACCCAGTTCCGCACGCAGCCAGGCGCGCTCCGGCGCCGGCGCCGCATACGGCTGGGCGCAGCTCTCGCAGATCACGCGCACCAGGCGCTGCGCCAGCACGGCCTGCAGCGAGCCGCCCACCATGTAGCGCGGCACGCCCATGTCCATCAGGCGCAGCGGCGTGCTGGCGGCATCGTTGGTGTGCAGGGTCGACAGCACCAGGTGACCGGTCATGGCGGCGCGCAGGCCGATCTGAGCGGTCTCCTGGTCGCGCATCTCGCCGACCAGCACGATGTCCGGGTCCTGGCGCAGCGCGCTGCGCAGCACGCGGGCGAAATTCAGTTCGATCTTGTCGTTCACCTGCACCTGGTTGATGCCCGGGAGGCGGTATTCGACCGGGTCCTCGACCGTGATCAGCTTCTTCTCGACCGAGTTGAGTTCGGCCAGCGCGCTGTACAGCGTGGTCGTCTTGCCGGAACCCGTGGGGCCGGTCACCAGCACCAGGCCGTTGGGGCGCTGGACGATGGCGCGGAAGCGCTCGACCAGGCGCGGATGCATGCCGATCGCGTCCAGGCGCAGGTTCATGCCGACCTGGTTCAGCAGACGCATGACGACCGATTCGCCGTACTGGGTCGGCATGGTCGAGATACGCACGTCGATGCGCTGGTTGCGGACCTTGACCGCGAAGCGGCCGTCCTGCGGCAGGCGCTTCTCGGAGATGTCGAGGTCGGCCATCAATTTGAGGCGCAGCGCCAGCGGGGTCGCGATCTTGATGTCGGCCTCGGTCTGCAGGTGCAGCACGCCGTCGATGCGAAAGCGGATCTGCAGGCGGCCGTCCTGCGGCTCGATGTGGATGTCGGAGGCACGCACCTGGGCGGCATCGTCGAACACCGACTGCAGCAGCTTGACCACCGGCGCTTCTTCGAGCCCGGAGTTGGATGCCAGGGCGCCGAAGTCGACCGAGGTGGTGTCGCCCAGGTCCTGCTCCAGCTCGCGCGCCAGACCGGTGATCTCGCCGGTGCGGCGGTAGATGCGGTCGATCGCCTGCAGCACCTCGGTCTCGTTGACCACCGCCAGCTCGATGGTCTTCTTGAGCAGGCGCGCGATCTCGTCGTAGGCGAACAGGTCGGTCGGATCGGAGACACCGACCAGCACGGTCTCGCTGCGGTCTTCCAGCACCAGCGCACGGAAGCGCCGCGCCTGGGTCTCGGGCATCAGCCGGACCACGTCCTGGTTGATGTTGTAGAACTTGAGATTGATGTAAGGGATGCCGAGCTGGCGCGCCAGTGCGCCGGAGATCTGCTCTTCGGTGACGAAGCCGCTCTCGACGAACACCCGGCCCAGCTTGCGCCCGGTGCGCTTCTGGTCACCCAGCGCCGCATTCAGCTGCTCTTCCGACAGGAGCTTCTGTTGCACCAGGATTTCCCCAAGCCGGACTTTTTCTGGCCTCGCCATGACACCCTTTAACGTTTTGTAGGACTAGTCCTTCAATTGTAAAACAGAAAGTCCAAACATTGACTCATGGAATTAAGTTCTGTCGTCCATACGTAACGTCAAGCGTATTCGCCATGTAATATGACCAACACCAAACCGGGGTCAGAGCACTTTTCTCACCAAATTCGGGGTCAGAGCACTTTTTGAGGAAATTGCCCCAAAGACACAATTACTTCTCCGCCCCCTGTATAGCCGGCGCCGCCATCGTGGAAGCGACTGGCTGAGAAGTGAGTAAAGGACATTGCCCGAAAATGTGCTCTGACCCCGAACTTAGCGAATAAAGTGCTCTGACCCCGAATTTTTGATAGATGGAGGACGCATGCGTCGTGCCGTACGCCGGCGGATTTTTTTGATGCGCCATGGCAGCGTTACTTATTTCGATACCGCTGGTAAGCCCTACCTTCCGGAGACTGTGCCGCTGAACGAGGATGGCCGGGCGCAGGCCGATGCGGCCGGTCTTGCTTTTGCTGCTGCCGGTGTGCGCTTCGACCGCGTGATCGTTTCCGGGCTGCCGCGTACCGTCGAGACCGCGGCGCGGGTGCTGGCGGTGACCGGGCAGGCGATCGCACCCGAGATCTGGCCGGAACTGGAGGAGATTCGCGGTGGCCGGCTGTCCAAGATTCCGACCGCCGAGCTGAAACGCGCCTTCACCGGGGCTTTCGAGGGCCTGGTGCCGGCCGGACAGCGCTTCCTGGGCGGCGAGTCGGTGGGCGAGCTGATGGACCGCGTCCACCCGGCCATCGAGCGGCTGCGTGCCGATGCGGACTGGGACACGGTGCTGCTGGTGCTGCACGGCGGCGTCAATTGCGCGATCCTGTCGCTGGCACTCACCGGCCAGCGGCTTTTCCTGGGCGGCCTTGCGCAGGCGCCGGGATGCATCAATGCGCTCGACGTCGGAGAGGATGAGCGCGACTGGGTGGTGCGCTGCGTGAACCACAGCCCGCCGGAGCCGCTGCAGCCGCAGGCGCGGGCGACCACCATGGAGTTGTTGTTCGAGCAGTACCGCAAGTCGCGTTAAAAAAGCACGCTCGTTCTGGCTTGCGCTATTATTTAGCGGAAAAAGCAGCATGGGCCCCCGCCTGCGCGGGAACGACGGCACTAAGGGAGACACGATGTTCGAAGAGATGATAGGCACCAAGCCAGTATCCGAACGCCAGCGCTTCGACGGCGCAGCCCTCGGCGCCTGGCTTCAGCAGCATGTGGAAGACTACCCCGGCGGCACGCCGGCGGTGGAGCAGTTCAAGGGCGGCCAGTCGAATCCGACCTTCAAGCTGTCCGCCGGCGGCCGTCATTATGTCTTGCGCGCCAAGCCCGGCCCCGCGGCCAAGCTGCTCCCTTCGGCGCATGCCATCGACCGCGAATTCCGCGTGATGGACGCGCTGCACAAGGCCGGCTTCCCGGTCGCGCGCCAGTACGCCCTGTGCCTGGACGAATCGATCATCGGCCGCGCCTTCTTCGTGATGGAATTCGTCGAAGGCCGCGTTCTGTGGGACCAGTCCCTCCCCGGCATGAGCCGCGAAGAGCGCGCCGCCATCTACGACGAACTGAATCGCGTGATCGCCCAGCTGCACACGATCGACTACGCCGCCATCGGCCTGGGCGACTACGGCAAGCCCGGCAACTACTTCGGCCGCCAGATCGAGCGCTGGACGAAGCAGTACCAGGCCTCGCAAACCGAGACGATCGAGGCGATGGACAAGCTGATCGCCTGGCTGCCGCAGCACATCCCGCCCGGCGACGATACGTCCATCGTGCACGGCGACTACCGTCTCGACAATATGATCTTCCACCCGACCGAGCCGCGCATCCTGGCCGTGCTGGACTGGGAGCTGTCGACCTTGGGCCATCCGGCTGCCGATTTTTCCTACCACTGCCTCAGCTGGCATATCCCGCCCGGCAAGTTCCGCGGGATCGCCGGCCTCGACCTACCCGCCCTGGGCATTCCAAGCCAGGACGAGTACATCGCCGCCTACAGCCGGCGCACCGGCCGCACGATCCGCCGCGAGGATTTCGACTTTTATCTCGCCTACAACCTGTTCCGCCTGGCCGGCATCATGCAGGGCATCATGAAGCGCTATGTCGACGGCACCGCTTCCAGCGCCCAGGCGCTCGAGAACGGCAAGGCTGCGCGGCCGATGGCGGAGATGGCCTGGCAGTTTGCGATGCGCAGCCGCTAAAAGCGCTGAGAGCCTGCTTGCTGAACCTGGGTTCCCGCCTGCGCGGGAAACAACATACTGGGAACACTTATGGACTTCGACTACTCCACCCGCTGCAAGGACCTGCAATCCAGGCTGCTCGCCTTCATGGATGATCACATCTACCCCAACGAGAAAGCCTTCAAGGAAGAAGTCGACCGCAACGGCCAGCAGCAGGGAAACCGCTGGATCCCGACCGCCCTGGTCGAGAGCCTGAAGCCGATCGCCCGCCAACAGGGCCTGTGGAACCTCTTCCTGCCGCGCTCCGAACGTGCGCCCGAGGGCCTGGCCAACCTCGACTATGCGCCGCTGTGCGAGATCATGGGCCGGGTCGCGTGGGCGCCCGAAGTCTTCAACTGTTCCGCGCCCGACACCGGCAATATGGAGACGCTCGAACGCTACGGCACCGAGGAACACAAACGCCAGTGGCTCGAACCGCTCCTGAACGGCGAGATCCGCTCCGCCTTCGCGATGACGGAACCCGACGTCGCCTCCTCCGACGCCACCAATGTCGAAACCCGCATCGAAAGAGACGGCGACGACTACCTCATCAACGGCCACAAATGGTGGATCTCGGGCGCCGGCGACCCGCGCTGCAAGCTCTTCATCGTGATGGGCAAGACCGATCCGGCGGCGGCCCGCCACCAGCAGCAGTCGATGATCCTGGTCCCGAGCGATACGCCCGGCATCACGATCAGGCGCCCGCTGCCCGTGTTCGGCTACGACGACGCTCCCCACGGCCACTGCGAGATCCTGTTCGAGAACGTCCGCGTGCCGGCGTCGAACATCCTGCTGGGCGAAGGGCGCGGTTTCGAGATCGCCCAGGGCCGCCTGGGACCGGGCCGCATCCACCACTGCATGCGTGCGATCGGCGTCGCGGAGCGTGCGCTGGAACTGATGTGCAGGCGCCTCGACAGCCGGGTCGCCTTCGGCCGCAAGATCTCGGAACAGGGCGTCTGGCGCGAACGCATCGCCGAAAGCCGGATCCGCATCGATACCGCGCGCCTCCTGACCCTGAAGACGGCATGGCTGATGGACACCGTCGGCAACAAGCAGGCCCAGTCCGAGATCGCCATGATCAAGGTGCTGGCCCCCACCGTGGCCCAGCAAGTGCTGGACTGGGCGATCCAGGCGCATGGCGCGGCCGGGGTCTCGGACGACTTCCCGCTGGCCTACCAGTGGGCCGGCAACCGCACGCTGCGCCTGGCCGACGGTCCGGACGAAGTCCACCGCAACGCGATCGCCAAACTGGAGCTGGCAAAATATAGCTGATAACATCGCTTCATGGCGGCGCATGGGCTCCGCGTAGCAGGCGGGGTTTGCGGTGCAGCTGTTTCAACGACGTTTTCTTCCTTCGATCCGCTCACGGCTGATCACGCTGGTATTCGCCTGCGCGCTGCCGATCCTGCTCGGCTACTTCACCTTCGCGCGCGATGCCGACCGCCGCGAGGCCCAGCACGTGGTCCAGGATGCGCAGATGATCGCGCGCGCCCTGGCGGCGGCCGTCGACCGCGACCTCGACAGCGGCGAGACCGCCGCGCGCGCCCTCGCCAACCAGCCCAGCCTGGCGGCCGGCGACCTCGCCACCTTCCATGCCGTCGCGCGCCGCCTGCTGCGGCCGGAATTCCCCGTCTACGCCTTCGTGCTGAGCGGCGCCGACGGCCGTGACCTGCTCGACACCCGCCATCCCTGGGGCACGCCGCTGACCACCAGCGGCAACGAAGCCGACGTCCGGCGCGTGTTCGAGACCGGCGATGCGGTCACATCCGGCCTGCACCGCGGTAACGCCACCCAGCCCTGGGTGATCTCGATCGCGGTGCCGGTCTGGCGCGACGGCAAGGTGGCGTATGCGCTATCGGTCGAGCAGCGCCCGCGCCGCATCGTCGGACTGCTGGCCGGCCAGCAGCTGCCCGTGGGCTGGGATGCCTACGTCTACGACAACCACGGCCGGATGGTGGCGCGCAGCGGCGAGGCGGTGCGCGGGATCGGTTCGCCGATTCCACCCGAGCTGCGCGATGCCCTGCTGCGCAGCCCGAGCGGCAACGTGACCCTGTCGCGCCCGGGACAGGGAATCTTCAACGCCGCCTATGCCGGCACGCCCCTGCACGGCTGGACCGTCACCATCGGTTTTCCGCGCGACGCCGCGCGTGACCTGCTGGGCCGTTCGCCCGGCGCGACCCTGGCCGGCATCGGCTTCCTGATGGCGATCAGCCTGCTGCTGGCCTGGGGCATCGGCGGCTCGATCGCGCGCGACGTCCGCGCCCTGACGGAACCGGCGGCCGATCTCGGACGTGGCCGCGCGCTTCACATTCCTGTGCTGCGAACCCAGGAAGCCGCCACGGTGGCGCGCGCGCTGCGCAAGGTCGAGGGCGACCTGCTGCAATACCGCCAGGGCCTGGAAGCCCTGGTGGCGGCCCGGACCAGCGAGCTGCAGCGCTCCAGCGCCCTGCTGGCCAATGTCTACGCCAGCGCGCCGGTGGGCCTGGCCTTCCTCGACCGCGGCCTGCGCATCATCATGATCAACGACTACCTGGCGGCGGTGAACGGGATCCCGATCGCGTCCCATATCGGCCGCACCCTGCCGGAACTGTTCGGCGAGCGCGGGGTGGCGATCGAGGCGCATTACCGCCAGGTCCTGGCCAGCAAGCGTCCGCTGATCGACGTCGAGGACAGCGGCGAGCCGCCGGCCGAACCGGGCGTGATGCGGCACTGGATCTCCAGCTACTATCCGGTCTACGATGCCGACGGCGAGATGGTCGGCATCAATGCGGTGGTGCTCGACATCACCGAGCGCAAACGCCAGGAAGAACGCAACCGCGACAACGAGGCCCTGTTCCGCGCCCTGTTCGAAGGCGCCGCCGACGCCCACGTGCTGGTGGCCCTCGGCGCCGGCTACCTGAGCGCCAACCGGGCCGCGGTGGAGCTGTACGGCTGTGCCGATCTGGCCGAGCTGCTGCAGCTGTCGCCGGCCAGCGTCTCGCCCGAATTCCAGCCGGACGGCCGCCGCTCCGAGCAGCTCGCCCACGAATACATGCGGCGCGCGATCGACACCGGCTTTTGCCAGTTCGAGTGGATCCACATGCGCCGCGACGGCACCCTGTTCCATGCCGACGTACTGCTCAACAGCGTCGAGATCGGCGGCAAGGGCATCGTGCACGGTACCGTGCGCGACATCACGGCGCGCGTCCAGACCGACGCCGCCCTGCGCGCCGCCAGCCAGCGTATCGAGCAGAACGAACGCATGATCCGCACCGTGACCGACCACCTGCCGGCCCTGGTCGGCTACTGGGACGCCCAGCTGCGCTGCCAGTTCGCCAACCGCCCCTATCTCGAATGGCTGGGCCGCCCGGCCGCCGAGGTGATCGGCCATACGGCCCAGGAGCTGCTGGACGATGCCCAGATGGCCCAGGTCCGGCCCTACCTGGACCGGGTGCTGGCCGGCGAGCCGCAGTTCTTCGAGCGCCAGCTGCAGCGCCGGGATGGCGCCGAGCCGATCCAGGCCTGGGGCAGCTATATCCCGGACTTCGACGATGCCGGCCAGGTGCGCGGCTTCTACATGCTGCACTCGGACGTGACCGAGCTGAAACGCACCCAGTCGCGCCTCGAGGACGCCCTGCACGCCGCCGAAGCGGCCAGCAGCGCCAAGGGCCAGTTCCTGGCGAATATGAGCCACGAGATCCGCACGCCGATGAACGCCATCATCGGCCTGGCACGCCTGCTCGAAGAGGCGAAGCTGGAACGGCGCGAACGCGCCTACGTGACGCGGATGCAGATGGCGGCGAGGTCGCTGCTGTCGATGCTGAACGACGTGCTCGATTACTCGAAGGTCGAAGCCGGCCAGCTGGTGCTGGAACGCACCGGCTTCCGCCTCGACGAGGTGCTGGCCAGCGTCGCCGTGCTGGGCACCGCCGCCGCCTGGCACAAGGGCATCGAGCCGGTGTTCGCGGTGGCGCCGGACGTACCGCCGCGCCTGGTGGGCGATCCGATGCGCCTGCAGCAGGTGCTGCTGAACCTGGTCGGCAATGCGATCAAGTTCACCGAACGCGGCGAGGTCGTGCTGTCGATCGGGCTGGCCGACAGCAGCGACGGCCGGGCCGAACTGGCCTTCGAGGTGCGCGACACCGGCATCGGCATCGCGCCGGAGCAGCAGCAGCGCATGTTCGAAGCCTTCTCGCAGGCCGACAGCTCGACCAGCCGCAAGTACGGCGGCACCGGCCTGGGACTGGCGATCAGCCGCCGCCTGGTGGAGCTGATGGGCGGCGACCTGCGCGTGGACAGCGTGCCCGGCAAGGGAGCCCGGTTCCGCTTCTCCGCCTGGTTCGGGCTGGACGGCGGCGCGGCGCCAGCGCTGGCGGCGCCCGGCGATGCCAGGAGCGTGCTGGTGGCCGACGACAACGCCAGCAGCCGCGAAGCGCTAGCGCAAGCCCTCGAAGGCCGCGGCTGGGACGTCGAACGCGCGGCCACCGGCGCCGAGGCCCTGGCCCTGCTGCGCGGTACGCGCCGCTTCGACCTGGCCTTCATCGACAGCGCGATGTCCGACCTCGACGGCGCCTCGGTGCTGGCTTTCGCGCGCAGCGACGGCGCGCTCGCGATGCCGCGCTGCGCCCTGCTGGCGGCCGATCCCGAGCGCGAGCGCCTGGATGCGCTGACGGCCGACCTGAAAGTCGACGCCGTGCTCGGCAAGCCCTTCACCCCGGCCACGCTGGAGGACGCGCTGGCCGAGCTGCGTGACGGCCGGGCGGCGGGCGAGAGGGGGCCGGCGGCGCCATCGCTGGTCGGCCGCCTGAGCGGACTGCGCGTGCTGGTGGCCGAGGACAACCTGCTGAACCAGGAAGTGGCCAGTTTCGTGCTCCAGCACGCCGGCGCCGAGGCCGACTTCGCCGGCAACGGCCAGCAGGCGATCAGCATGCTGGCCGACGGCAGCCGCCACTACGACGCCGTGTTGATGGACCTGCAGATGCCGGTGATGGACGGTTTCGAGGCCGCGCGCGCGATCCGCGCCATGGGTTATGGAACGCTGCCGGTCCTGGCGATGACGGCCAACGCCATGGAGGAAGACCGGCGCCGCGCCCTGGAGGCCGGCATGGACGGCTACCTGGCCAAGCCGATCGACGTCGACGAACTGGTGCAGGTCTTGCGGCGCCGCACCGGCCGCGGCGAGGACGGCCAGGCGGACCCGGTCGGCGCGGCGCCGGTGATGTTGCCGGGCCTGCTGGCCGGCATCGACCTGAAGGCCGCCCTGCCGCGCTTCGGCGGCAGCTTTGCGAGCTTTGCCGCCGTGTTCAGGCGCTTCGAAAGCTCGCAGGGCCCAGTGATCGGCGAGGTGCGCGCCCTGCTGGCCGCCGGAGACCGGGTCCGCGCCGGCCAGCTGATCCACCGCCTGCGCGGGGTCGCGGCCAACCTCGGCGCCACCGAACTGGCCAGCCGCGCGCTCGACCTCGAACAGGCGCTTCGCTTCGAGGACGAGGCTGCGCTGGCACTGCGCCTGGCGCGGCTGGAAGGCGCGATGACGACCGTGCTGGAAGCCGCGCGCGAGCTGCCGGCCGAGGCGTCCTCCGCGCCGCCGCAGGCCGGCATTGCCGACGCCGGCCTGGAACGGCCGACCGTCCAGGACGAGTTGGCGCATTTACGCGATTTGCTACAAAATAACAACATGAAGGCGATGGCGCAGTTCGAGTCGCTGCGCCCGGCCCTCGCACGGCTGGCGCCGCAGGCCCTGCCGGCGCTGTCGGAGGCGGTGGCCACACTGCGCTTCGAAACCGCGGCCGCGCTGGTGGAGCAACTGGCAGGGACACTGAGGATCAAGGAGGAGGATGCATGAGCTGGACCGACATGGCCATCAACGGTCGCATCCTGGTGGTCGACGACGCGATGGAAAACATCCAGATCCTGCACGCCGCCCTGCAGGACGAGCACGAGGTGCTGTTCGCGATGGACGGTCCGCGCGCGCTCGAGATCGCCCGCACCCAGCATCCCGACCTGATCCTGCTGGACGCCGTCATGCCCGGCATGGACGGCTATGCCCTGTGCCGCGAACTGTTCGCCGCGCCCGAGACCAGCGACATCCCGGTGATCTTCGTCACCGCCCTCAAGTCGCCGGAGGACGAGACCCGCGCCCTGGGCGCCGGCGCCGCCGATTTCATCAGCAAGCCGGTCAACGCCGCCGTGGTGCGCGCGCGGGTACGCACCCAGCTTACCGTCAAGCGCCAGCGCGATGCCCTGCGCGAACTGATCCTGACCGACGCCCTGACCGGGGTCGCGAACCGCCGCGCCTTCGACGAGCGCCTGGAGACGGAATGGCGGCGCTGCGGCCGCGCGCAGCTAGCGGTGTCGCTGCTGCTGGTCGACATCGACCACTTCAAGCTCTACAACGACCATTACGGCCATCCGGCCGGCGACGCCACCCTGGTGCAGGTGGCCGGCGCGATGCGGCGCGCCGCCGGCCGCACCCAGGACCTGGTGGCGCGCTACGGCGGCGAGGAATTCGCGATCCTGCTGCCCCAGCTCGACGAAGTGGGCGCCACCGGCGTCGCGCGGCGCCTGATGCACGAGCTGGAGGTGCTGGACCTGCCGCACGCGGCCTCGCCCACCAGCGCGCGCCTGACGGTCAGCATCGGCATCTCGTCGATGGTTCCGGGCGAGCACAGCAGGCCCGCCGACCTGGTCCAGGTGGCGGACGCCCTGCTCTACCAGGCCAAGGCCGGCGGCCGCAACCAGTACCGGACCAGCGCCGGCTGACGGGGCCTCAGGCGGCCGGACGCCGTTTGAACATGCCCATGCCCTCGACCGTGCAGACGGTCTCGCCGTGCTGGTTGATCGCGACCCACTTCGACCACACCACGCCGCGGTCCGGCTTCGTGTTCGAGGCCTTGACCCGGGTGGTCTGGTAGTGCACGTTCAGCGTGTCGCCGGCGCGTACCGGCGCCAGCCAGCGCACGCTGTCGAGGCCCGGCGAACCCATGCTGGTGGACTTCGCCAGCAGGCCGTCGACCACCATCCGCATCATCATGCCGCAGGTATGCCAGCCGCTGGCGATCACGCCGCCGTAGATGGAGTGCGAGGCCGCTTCCCTGTCGACGTGGAAGGGCTGCGGATCGTAGGCCGAGGCGAAGGCGATGATCTCCTCTTCGGTCACGGCACGGGTGCCGAGGTCGATGTCCTGGCCCGGGAAGAAGTCTTCGAAATACCAGTCGATGCTGTTTTCGGCACTCATGGCGCCTCCGCTGCCGCCGCCTGGCCGGTGAAATCCGGCTGCGCCATGAAGCGCGCCAGGTGGTGGTCCGAATCGCCCAGCGTCAGTTCGATCGTGCTCAGGCGCTTGAAGTAATGGGCCGCCGCCAGTTCGTCGGTGACGCCCATGCCGCCGTGCAGCTGGACCGCCTGCTGGCCGACGAAGCGCGCCGCCTGGCCGACCCGGTACTTGGCTGCCGACACCGCCTGCCGGCGCGCGGCCACTTCGCCGCCGCGCAGGCGCACGGCCGCCAGCAACGCCATCGAACGGGCCTGCTCGAGGTGGATGTACATGTCGGCCATGCGGTGCTGCAGGGCCTGGAACTTGCCGATCGGGACCCCGAACTGCTGGCGCGTCTTCAGGTACTCGAGGGTGGCGGCGAACAGCGCGTCCATCGCGCCCACGGCTTCCGCGCACAGCAGGCCGGCGCCGTAGTCGAGGGCCGCTTCGAGCAGCGGCCAGCCGGCGCCGGGCTGGCCGATCGCGGCCGCGGCGTCGACCCGCACGCCGTCCAGGCGGACGTCGGCGGCGCGCTGCCCGTCCAGCATGCGGTATTCGGTGACGTGCACGCCTTCGGCATCGGCCGGTACCGCGAACAGGGCGATGCCGTCCTCGCCGCGCTGCCCGCCGCCGCTGCGTGCGGACACGACCAGCATCCCGGCCTGGGCGCCGTGCAGCACCACTTTCTTCTCGCCGCTGAGGCGCCAGCCCCCGCCGTCGCGTTCGGCGCGGGTCGCAATGTCGCGCATGTCGTGGCGCGACTGGCGTTCGCCCAGCGCGCAGGCCAGCTTCAGTTCGCCCGCCGCGATCCGTTCCAGCAGGGCCCCGTGGCCGCCGCCCAGGCGCAGGAATTCGGCGCCCAGCACGGTGGCGAAATAGGGTTCGACCACCAGCCCGCGGCCCAGCTCCTGCATCACGACGAACATGTCGACGGCGTCGCCTGAAAAACCGCCCTGCTCTTCCGGCACCGGCAGCGCGGTCAGGCCCAGCTCGGCCATCGTGGCCCATGCCTGTTCCGAGGTGCCGGCGGACGAGCGCACGATCTCGCGGCGCGCCTCGACGCCGTAATCGCGCGCGATCCAGCGCTTGAGGGCGTCGGCCAGTTGCAGCTGCTCTTCCTTGAATGCGAAGTCCATGCTCATTTTCCTTACAAGCGTTCCTTACAGGCCCAGGATCATCTGGGAGATGATGTTGCGTTGGATCTCGTTCGACCCGCCGTAGATCGAGGTCTTGCGATAGTTGAAGTAGTGGGACAGCAGCGGCGCGGCGAAATCGTCGTCGAAGACGCTGTGTTCGCGCTCGCCCTCCAGGTAGGCTTCGTCGAAGGGCAAGGCCATCGGGCCGGCGGCTTCGACCATCAGTTCCGTGAGGCGCTGCTGGATCTCGGTGCCGCGCACCTTCAGCACCGAGGCTTCCGGTCCCGGCGCCTTGTCCGCTTGCGCCAGCACGCGCAGCACGGTGGTTTCGAGCGCCATCAGTTCGATTTCGAGCTCGGCCACCCTGGCGCCGAACAGCGGATCCTCGATCAGCGGACGGCCGTTCTTCTGCTCGCGGCCGGCCAGGCGCTTCAGGCGCGCCAGCTCGCGCTTGGAGCGGCCGACGGCGGCGATGCCGGTGCGCTCGTGGCCCAGCAGGTATTTGGCGTAGGTCCAGCCACGGTTCTCCTGGCCGACCAGGTTGGCCGCCGGCACCCGCACGTTGTCGAAGAAGACCTCATTCACCTCGTGGTCCTCGTCCAGCATGATGATGGGCCGCACGGTGATGCCGGGGCTGTGCATGTCGATCAGGAGGAAGGAGATGCCCTCCTGCTTGCGCACACCCGGATCGGTGCGCACCAGACAGAAGATCATGTCGGCGTGCTGGGCCAGCGTGGTCCAGGTCTTCTGGCCGTTGACGATGTATTCGTCGCCCTCGCGCACGGCGGTGGTCTTCAGCGACGCCAGGTCGGAGCCGGCGCCCGGTTCGGAATAGCCCTGGCACCACCAGTCCTCGCAGGACAGGATGCGCGGGAGGTAGGTGTCCTTCTGCGCCTGGCTGCCGAAAGCCATGATCACCGGCGCCACCATGTTCACGCCGAAGGGCATGATTTGCGGCGTGCCGGCGCGCGCGCATTCTTCCTCGAAGATGTGGCGCTGCGCCGGCGTCCAGCCGGGACCGCCGTATTCCTTCGGCCAGCCCGGCGCCACCCAACCCTGGCGCGCCAGGATCTTGTGCCAGCGGACGTAGTCGTCCTTGCCGAGCCGCAGGTGGTTGAGCACCTTGTGCTGCAGGTCGGACGGCAGCTCCGCCTCCAGGAAGGCGCGTACCTGGTCGCGGAAGGCCAGGTCTTCGCTCGTGTAATTCAGGTCCATGGGGTCTCCTCGTTGTTCTTTGCGGCGCGCCAAAAAAGCACGATCGTTCCAAAGATTGTACCCGAATTTGCTCAGCCGTTTGGACGAAAAAAAAGCGGGCCGCAGCCCGCTGGAGAGGTGTTGCCTGCGCTCCTGGATCAGCGCGCGCGACGACGGCCGAGACCGGCGACGCCCAGCAGGCCGGCGAGCATCAGCGCCACGGTCGACGGTTCCGGCAGGTCGGTGGCGTCGGCCAGGTTGCCGCTGCCATTACCGTTACCGTTACCGATGCCGATGCTGATGTCGGTGTTACCGCCGATGCCACCGTTGCCGCCGGAGCCACCGATACCGCCCTCGGTCGAGGTATTACCGTTGCCGGTCAGCTTGTCGGTGCCGGTGTTGGCGCCGGTTTCGGTGGGCGCACCGGTGTTCGGGGTGGTGATGCCACTGTTGGCACCGCCATTGTTACCGGCCTGGGCGCCGCCGCCGGCGGTGGAGTTGCCGGCGCCGGAATTGCCGCCCGAGTTGTCGACGATCTTGTAGCCGTCCGGGGTGGCCACCACCGACATGCCGTCGCCCGCCAGGGCGGCCGCCTTGGCGGTGCTCAGGCCGGTCACATAGACACCGTCGATGCCTTGGCGCAGGGATACCTTCATGTCGCTGCCGACGCTGGCGCTGACTTTCTGGTACAGGGCCTGGACCAGGGCGTCGCTGCCAGCGCCGCGGTTGACCCCGGCGATCACGCTCGAGTCACCCACTGCGCCGGCAACATTGCTGCCGTTGACGATGCCGGCGCCGCCCGCTGCCGGGATGACGTCTGCATGCGCCACGCATGCACCGGCCATCAAGGCTGCCCCGATGAGATAACGTATTGTCATTTCGCGCTCCTTACTGAATGTTAAAATTATGATTACTACAATTGCTGAGTAACCATAACACGAATGCAAGAAGGGCAAATTTCAATTGAAACGCATAAAAAAAGGCTGCTCCCTAGGGAACAGCCTGTTTTTTGGGCCTTGTCGGAGTAGTCCGACAGCAAAATCAGATATTACCTTATCAATAACGACTCAGTTGCCGCTTTGTTTCAATCCTGACATGTATGGCATGGTGCGCGATGCCATACGCGTATCGGCCTTCAGCATGCCGGCCTCGTCGGCCAGGATATGGGCGGCTTCCTGCAGGTAGACGTCCTTGGCATTCTTGGCGGCCTTCTCGGCGGCGATTTCCGCCGCCAGGCTGCGCTCGTCACCCTGCAGGCCGTCGTCGGCACGCGGCGCGCCCTTCAGCACCACATTGCTCTTCTTCGGCGCGGTCGGGTTCGGCGCCTTGGCGCGCTGCTCCTTGCTGCCCGGACCGGCCACCGGCTCGTCGGCTTTGCCCGGGTCCTGGGCGTCCGCCAGGCGCGATTCGCGCAGGCGGGCCTTGGCTTCCTGGTTCTCGCGTTCCTTGCGGCGCACCGCTTCGTTCAGCGAGATGACGTTATCCTTGCGCAGCTTCAGGGCTTCGGCGATGTCCTGCTCGATATCGCGGAATTCCTTGTCCTTGGCGACCCGGGCATCGTGGCGCTTCTGCAGCGGCGTGATCAGTTCCTTCAGGTCGCCGGCAGGCAGGTAGGTTGCCGGCTTGATCTGCACCCAGGGCAGCGCATTGTCGTAGGACGACTCGCCGAAGTTCTCGGCATCGGAGGTCACCGGCAGCTTGATGTCCGGCGTCACACCGCGCAGCTGGGTGGTGCCGCCGTTGATACGGAAGAACTGGGCGATGGTCATCTTCAGCTCGCCGTACTTCATCTTGTCGTTCTGCGAGAAGCGGTCGAGGTTGATCAGGGTCTGGACCGTGCCCTTGCCGAAGCTGGGCTCGCCGATCACGATGCCGCGGCCGTAATCCTGGATCGCGGCGGCGAAAATCTCGGACGCCGAGGCCGAACCGCGGTTGATCAGCACGCCCATCGGACCGTCCCAGGCCAGGCCGGCATTCGTGTCGCTCTCGACGTCGATGCGACCCTCGGCGGTGCGCTGCTGCACCACCGGACCCTTGTCGATGAACAGGCCGGTCAGTTCGACCGCCTCGATCAGCGAGCCGCCGCCGTTGTTGCGCAGGTCGATCAGGACGTTGTCGACCTTCTCTTTCTTGAGTTCGCCCAGGATGCGCTGGACGTCGCGGGTTGCGCTCTTGAAGTCCTTGTCGCCCTTGCGGCGGGCCTCGAAGTCCTGGTAGAAGGTCGGCAGCGAGACGATGCCGATGCGGCGCTTGACGCCGTTTTCTTTCACTTCGATGATCTGCTTCTTGGCCGACTGTTCTTCCATGCTGATCTTCTGGCGCACCAGCGGGATCGTGACGTGCTTGCCGTCCTGGCCGGCGTCGGCCGGCAGCACGTCAAGGCGCACGGTGGAGTTGCGTTCGCCGCGCACCAGCTGCACCACGTCGTCGATGCGCCAGCCCATCACGTCGGTGAACGGGCCATTGCCCTGGGCGACGCCGACGATGCGGTCGCCGACCTTCAGCTTGCCGGACTTGTCGGCCGGGCCGCCGGGGACGACCTCGCGGATCACCGTGTAATCGTCGCGCGACTGCAGCACGGCGCCGATGCCGTCCAGCGACAGGCGCATCATGATGTCGAAGTTCTCGGCCGAGCGTGGGCCCAGGTAGTTGGTGTGCGGCTCGATCGCGGTGGCGTAGGCGTTCATGAACATCTGGAACACGTCCTCGTTGTTCAGCTTCTTGAGGCGGTTCTGGTAGCCCTCATAGCGCTTGTCGAGGGTCTCGCGGATGCCCTTGTCGTCCTTGCCGGCCAGCTTCAGGCGCAGCCAGTCGTTCTTCACACGCTTGCGCCACAGGTCGCGGGCTTCGTCCTCGTTCTTCGCCCACGGGGCTTTCTCGCGGTCGATCTGCAGGGTTTCGTTGGTGGTGAAATCGAAATTGCCCTTCTGGACCAGTTCGCGCGCATAGGCCATGCGGTCGCTGAAGCGCTGCTGGTAGACGTTGAAGATCTGGAACGGCAGGGTCAGGTCTTCGTTGTTGATGGCGTCGTCGAACTTGGTGCGGGCCGGCGCGAACTGGTCGAGGTCGGCCTGGGTGAAATACAGCTTCTCGCTGTCGAGGGTCTTGAAGTAGTTGTCGTAAATCTTGGCCGACATCACGTCGTCCAGCGGCATCGCCTTGTAGTGGTAGCGCGCCAGCACGCGCGATGCCCACAGCGCCGCCTGGGTCTGGGCAGCGGTCGGCTTCAGCGGGCCCGCGTTGGTCTGGGCCGCATTGGTCTGGGCCGCGTTGGCCTGCACTTTTTCCGGCTGCGCCGTGACGACGTGGGCGGAAAAGGCCAACGCCAGCGCAACCATCAACATCTGCTTCTTCATTGTTCGTTTCTCCGGGCGGATTCTCTCGTGCGACCAATTCTACAGGATACCAGGGCGACGTAGAGTCGGCCTGCACGCATATTCAGCCGAGCTTAAGTCTGCGCCACCCAGCGAAGCTCAGGCTTTTACAAATTGAAACAGACTCGGTCGGAACCAGAACATGGCGATCGCTGTCACCATGATAATCACCAGCCAGGGCCAGCTGCGCGCGGCCAGCCGCCAGTCCACCGGGGACGGCCAGAAGGACAGGAATTGCGGCGCCAGCAGAAGGGTCAGGGCCAGGTCGGCCGGACCGAAGCTCCAGGCGCCGCGGGTGCGCCACCAGGCCACCGCAAGCGGCACCAGCAGCACCAGCAGCGGCGCCAGCGCGGCCGGGGCCGCGTTATACCAGCGCAGGTTGGCGAAGGTGACCGAGCCCAGCTCCCAGGTGCGTCCCTGGCGGCGCGGGATGATCGAGAAGCCGGTCGGGTCGGCGCCCAGCAGCAGGCCGACCGCAAAATGCGCCAGCTCGTGGCACAGGGTGCCGACCGCGCTGAACACGAAGAACAGCGGATGCAGCGAGGTCACCATCCAGATCAGGAAGGCCAGCGCCAGCGAGGGCACCAGGTAGAGCAGGATGTCGGCCATCCCGGCGCTTCCCTCAGCCCTTGTAGAAGCAGCGCCCGCAGGCCTGGCGGTAGCTTTCGTTGCCACCGATGCTGACCTGCTCGCCTTCGCGGATGCGGTGGCCTTCGGCGTCGACGCGGATATTCATGGTCGCCTTCTTGCCGCAGGTGCAGATGTTCTTGATTTCCTCGATGTCGTCGGCCAGCGCCAGCAGGTAGGCCGAGCCGGGGAAGGGATCGCCGCGGAAATCGCTGCGCAGGCCGTAGCAGATCACCGGCACGCCGCGTACCTGTGCCAGGCGGTGCAGCTGCACCACCTGCTCCTTGGTCAGGAACTGCGCTTCGTCGACCAGCACGCAGGCGACGTCCGGGGCGCTGGCAAGGAAATCGGTGTCCTGGTCGAACAGGCCGACTTCGCGCTGCGGCCCCAGGCGCGAGGTGATCAAGCCGACGCCGTAGCGGTTGTCGATGGCGGCCGTGTACAGCTGGACTCCCTGGCCCTGCTCTTCGTAGTTGTGGGCCACCTGCAGCAGCGAGGTGGATTTGCCGGCGTTCATCGCCGAATACCTGAAATAGAGTTTTGCCACTGCGCGTTCCGCCTGTGTCCCACTGGACTTGTTAACTTGCAAAATTATAGCAAGCGGACCGCCAATGGAAAACCGCCCGGCACCAGAATCGGCCTCCGGGCGGCGCCCAAGGCGCAGCGCTCAGCGACTGCGGCGGCGCATCAGGCCGACCAGGCCCAGCCCCGCCAGCAGCATGCCGTAGGTGGCCGGCTCCGGCACCGCCAGCACGACGTTGTTGGCGGTCGGCCAGACGCCGACGCCGCCGTCGGTGGCGATCGTGACCGCCGCCAGCGGCACGGTCGATACGAAACCGAGGAAGTCGGTGGTCGCGGCGCCGGCCACTCCATAGCTGAGCGCGCTGCCGTCGATGGCCGTGAGGATCAGGTTGCCCGTGGTGTACTGGCCGAAGACGTCGGAGCCGAAGAAGTTGCCGCCGAAGGCGCTCACCCCGCCGCTGAAGTTGGAGAACACGATCGGGGCGATCGGCGTGTTATTCGACAGCCAGAAATCGCCGCCGTCGCCGCCCGCGCCGTACAGGCCGGTGGCCGAGTAGGCGTTATACGTATAGGCGCCCGCGCTGCGGGTCAGGGTTTCGCCGTACAGCGTGACCGTCAGGTCGTCTTAGGTGTCGACGCCGGGCGCCTGCACCGCGGCCAGGAACTCGGCCTGGCTGGTGTAGACGGTGATGTCGGCCTGGGCGGCCGCGGCCGCGCACAGCAAGGCCGCGGCGCAGAAGGGTTTCAGCAGAGACATTTTGGTAGGCACGATTGCACTCCTGTTGTCGAGACATCGATCGGACAGCCTTTGGGCTGGCATCAGTAGATATCAGGAATACAAGCCATGTTGCAATCGTGCCAACAGCCGTTTTACGCCCACCTTGCGGTGCATAAAAGTGCGCGCAGGGGCGGCTCAGAACGTCTTACTGTCCCGGGTGATACTTGCGCTCGAGTTGTTTCTCGATGTCCTCTTTATAGAAGAGGACGTCCTTGAACTGGCCGCGGCTGTACATCTCGGCCTGGTCGTTGAAGTGCGGCGACTTCGGATCGCCGCTTTCCCCGCCCGCCAGGATGCTCTTGGCGCGCAGGCGCGGACCGAACTCCACGGCGGCGACGAAGCTGTTGCCGCGGTCGCCGTAGATGCGCCTGGTGGTCTGCTTGGCCGTCATGCCGAAGGAGGCCAGCGAACCCCAGTTGGCCGAGCTGAAGCCGACCGGGATGCTGGGCTTGCTGTCGTCGTAGTGCTGGTCGACCTCGCCGCTGATGCGCTGGAAGCGGTTAATCTCGCCCCAAGGCGTCTTCCAGCTGCCGAAATCGGCCTGCAGCTTGTCGGAGGCACGCGCCAGCGACGCCAGGCGTTCCTGGGCGCTCAGGCGGGTCTGGATGAAGTCGACCACCGGGGTTTCCTGGGCGCGGGCGCGCTGGGCCGCCTGCTTGACCATGTCCTGGCCCCAGTAGACCGCCAGCGAGGTCGGGACCGAGTCCACAGCCCAGCGCAGGTCCCAGGCGCGGAGCAGCGCCACCTGCTCGGCCAGGCGCGCCTTGAGGGCGTCGCCCTGCGGCAGCGCGTCCCAGTCCCTGACCAGGGCCGGCACCAGCGGCTCGAAGGCGGTCAGGTAGGGATCGTAGGCCTTGCCGATCAGGCTGTCGAGGGTCAGGTCCTTCGCGTCGTGCAGCACGCGTTCGGCGTGCACGCCGCGGGCGTTCTGCGGCAGCGACCACATATATTTCGGGTAGGCCTTGCAGTCCGGGCTGCTGGCGCCGAAGCCGGTGCAGGGCCAGTTGTTGGTGTTCGAGATATAGCCGCTCTTCGGATTGAAGACCGTGATGGTTTCCTTCACCTCGTGCAGGCCCTTCCACTCGGTGGCCGGATCGCTGCCGTCGACCGGATGGGTCCAGTCGAAGCGCGGATCGCGGCGCGGGATGAAGTTGCCGTGGAAGTAGGCGATATTGCCGTCGGCATCCGCGTACACGGTGTTGTTCGAGGAGTTGGTGCGCAGGTCCATCACCTTCAGGAAGGCGGCGTAGTCGCGCGCCTTGGTGCGGCCATAGGACTGCTCGAGGGCGTGCACCGGATCGTCCATCATCCTGACGGCCACCCACTTGCCGCCCTCTTCCCGGATCACCGGGCCGTGGTGGGTGAAGTAGGCGGTGACGCTGCGGCTGGCCATGCCGTCCGCGGTCCTGTACGGCAGCACGATGGTCCTGCTGCGCACTGGGCGTTCTTCGTTGCCGTACTTGTAGTAGAACTTGCCGTCGCGCTCGGCCACGGTTTCCAGGTATTCGTCGATGACGTCGCCGCCGCCCGAAGTATGCATCCAGCCGAGACGCTCGTTGAAGCCCTGGTAGATGAAGAACTGGCCCCAGGTCACGGCGCCGTAGGCGTTCAGGCCTTCCTCGCTGACCATGTGGACTTCGGGACGGAAGTAGAACGAGGTGTGCGGGTTAATCATCAGCAGCGCGTGCTTGCCGGCGCTGAGCCGGGGCGCGATCGCGAAGCCGTTCGACCCCTGCGGCTCCTTGTCGAAACCCTTGCCCAGGTCGGCCATGGCGAATGACATGGCAAGCGCGGGCGCCGGCCGCTTTTCATAGAAGGCTTCGAGCTGTTTCAGGTTGATCGACTCGATGTCGCCGCCGATGCTGCCCTCGCTGAAGCTGAGCGCCATCCAGGGCTCGAAGCGGGTCAGCAGCTTCGGCTTCACCTGGGGATGGCTGGCCAGGTACCAGTTCAGGCCATCGGCCCAGCCGTTCATCAGCTTCTTCAGCCAGGCCGGGCTGGCCGCATACTTGGCCTTCAGGTCGGCCGGGTCGATGTAGAGCTTCATGCGCAGGTCGCGCCAGAGCGCCGATTCCCCCTCGACCTCGGCCAGGCGTCCCATCGCATTGATGTAATTGAGTTCGACCCGGCTGAAGTCGTCCTCGGCCTGGGCGAACACCATGCCGAACACCGCGTCCGCGTCACGCTTGCCGAACACGTGGGGGATGCCCCACTTGTCGCGCAGGATGGTCACGCGCTGGGCGGCCTTCTTCAGGCGCGCCAGTTCGGCGGGCGAGAATTGGGCGACAGACTGCGCGGCGGACTGCACCGCGGCTTTCGGCCCGGCCGCAGTGGCAGCGGTGGCAGCAACCGCGGCCGGCGGCAAGGCAGCCAGCACGGCCAGGCTCATGGCGGTCGAGGCGAACAGGCGGGAAGTCTGCATCATTGGTCTCCTGGGGATGCCGTTATCGTTATCGTTATGGTTATCGCCCGCGCGCTCAGGCGGCGCCGAGGTGCACCAGCTTCTGCTTCAGCACATCGTTTTCGCCGATCAGGGTGGCGACGCGGTCCTTCAGCTCGGCCACCTGGGCCTTGAGGGCCTTGATCTGGTCTTCGGGCGTCTCGAACTCGGCCTCTTTCTTCGGCTTGGCGGCGCTCTTCTGCTCGCGCACCTGGCGTGCGGCCTGCTGCAGTTCCTTCTTTCCGCCGGCGACCGCCGCCACCTGGGCTTCCTTCGGCAGCGAGGCGACGTTGGCGGCGGAGCTGATCGAGATGGCGCCGCTGCGCACCGCGTCCACCAGTTCCGGCGCCGCGGTCTTCTGGATGCGCTCGATCTGGCTGATGGTGTTGGCCGATACGCGCGCGGCGCGGGCCACCTCCTGGCGCGTGTTCCACGGCGGCGCGAACGGGACGGCCTGGTCGGCTTCGGTCTGCAGGTCGTCGTCGGTCTTTTGCACCACGCGCGCGGCCAGGATCTCCTTCTTGCGCAGGGCCATCAGGCCGCGCTGGAAATCGGTGACGCTGCGGCGCGCCAGCTGGTTGTCGATCATCCACAGCTTGACGTCTTCGATCGAGTCGAAATTGTCGTTCTGGACAGTCCGGAACGGGATCTCGTGCTGGGTGCAGATGGCGTAGCGGTTATGGCCGTCGATCAGCACGTCGCGCCACAGGATCAGCGCCTCGCGGCATCCTTCGGTAAGCAGGCTGCGTTCCAGGGCTTCGTGTTCGGCGGGAGTGAGGGGGTCGACGTAGCTACGGAGTTCGTCGTTAATCGTGATATTCAATTCTGGTCCTTGCAGCAACAACTGGACCCGCATGCTACCACCTTGCATGCTTCTTCAAAAGCAAGGACTGCGTTGACGACGAGGCATCATTAACATAAGCTTAATGATTTTCAGCGTAAATACCATGACGACCCGGCCCGACCACCGCATGCATACGGCGCCCGCCTCGAAGGGGCGGCTGGCGCTCGCCTTCCTGCTGCTGTTCACCGCCTACCAGTTGCCCGAGGGCCTGGGCGGCCACATCCTGCACAGCTTCCCGGTCCAGGCCGCGCTGATGATCGCCTTCCTGCCGGTCGCCTGGCTGGTGGGCCGCTGGCTCGGCCACCCCGGGCTGGGCGCCTGGTACCTGGGCTTGCGGCCGGGTTGGGGCCTGCTGCTGGTGGTGGCCTTCGCGCTGGCGCTGCTGGCCAAGATCACGGCGCTGGCCGTCGGCAGTGGCGCCGGCATCTACAGCATCGCCTTCCCGCCGGGGCTGACGGCCGGCGCGATATTGCTGTCCGTGCTGACCCTGCTGCCCGAAACCTTCATCCCCTCGATTGCCGAGGACATCGTCACCCGCGGCTTCCTGATGCGCGCCCTGCCCGCGCTGTCGCGGCGGCGCCTGTTCATCGTCTGCTCGGCCCTGCTGTTCACCCTGAATCATATTTACCGCTTCCAGGAAGGCGCGCTCGAACTGGGCCGGATCTTCTGCTTCGGCCTCGCCTATGCGGCCGCCTTGTACTACAGCCGCTCGCTGTGGGCCGCGGTCGGGCTGCACTGGGGCTGGAATTTCGCCGGCCAGCTGGGCGACCGGGTCGCGAACATCGAGCTGCTGGATCCGCTGCTCGGGCCGGCCCTGTCCTCGCTGACGCATCTGGCGATGCTGGGCGTGGTCATGCTGGCCGCCGGCCGCCGCCCGCGCCCGGGTTCGACGATCTTGCCTGTTTGACTTCGAATCGCCCCCGCGGCGGGAGCGGCTGTGCTAGAATTCGGCGCCCGCCTGCAAGGGCTATTCACACTACGCCGGTGTGACGAAATTGGTAGACGTAGCGGACTTAAAATCCGCCGGGGCAACCCGTACCGGTTCGATTCCGGTCACCGGCACCATCAGGATCTAGCCGATCCGCTCTCCCAACCATCGCTGGAAGTCGCCAACCATGTCGCCGTCGAGCACGTGGCCGGCCGCATACTCGCGGTATTCCAGCGGCACCCCCAACTCCTCCAGCAGCGCACGCGCCTTGTGGGCGAAATGGATGCCGAGGGTCTGGTCGCCCACGCCGTGGCTGACGAAAGCCTGCAGCCTGCCCAGCCGCGGATCGCTGCGGTCCACCAGCGGCAGGATCTCGGGCAGGATGCGGCCGCTGAGCAGGCCGAAACCGGCCACGCTGCGCGGCGCCGTCAGCCCGACACTGGCGCTCATGATGCCGCCCTGGCTGAAGCCGGCGATCCAGGTCTTTTGCGGGTCGACGCCATGCGCCACCGGCAGCTCGCCGATGAACCGCAGCAGCTTGAGCCTCGACTCCTCGGCCTGGTCGGGGTCGATGGCCGGTCCGGTGGGCGTGAACTTCACCTGGAACCAGCCGAAGCGGCCGGGCGCGAACACCAGCGGGCCGCGCAGCAGGATCACGGCCATGCGCGGATCGAGCCGGCGCGCCATCTCGACGAATCCCGACTCGTTGGCGCCGACGCCGTGCAGGAGCAGCAGGCAGGGAGCGGCGCCCTGCCCCGCTTGCGGCGGGCGGATGCGGTAGGCGAGCCCGGACACCGGGTCCGTGAGAAGTTCAGCCAGCGTGTCGGACATATCGTTCCTTTTCATTCTCTTCATTCGAAAGCGTAGGCGTCCATGGCGAGTATCCCATGCTCGTAGCTGGCGTGGATCTGCCTGGCCCTGGCGCCGGGTCCCGCCGCGCCCATCGCCACGTACAGCGGCAGCAGGTGCTCGTCGGTCGGATGGTTTTCGGCGGCGAAGGGCGCGGCGCGGCGGTAATCCAGCAGCGCGGCCCGGTCGTCGTCCTCCAGGCGCGCCTTCATCCAGGCCTCGAACTCCGCCACCCAGTGCGGCACCGGGGCGTCCAGATGCTGGCCGCGGAACTCGTACAGATTGTGGGTCAGCGAGCCGGAGGCCAGCACCAGCACGCCCTCGTCACGCAGCGCGGCCAGCGCGCGCCCGATCTGCTCGTGCACCGCGGGGCTGGCGCCGCGCACCACCGACAGCTGGGCAACGGGAATGTCCGCGTCCGGATACATCAGGCGCAGCGGCACCCAGGCGCCGTGGTCGAGGCCGCGCTGCATGCTGCGGCCGACGGGAATGCCGGCCGCCTCGAGCAGCGCGGCGGCGCGCTCGGCGGCCTCGGGCGCGCCCGGGGCCGGATAACGCATCTCGAACAGGGCGCGCGGAAAGCCGCCGAAGTCGTGGATGGTCTCGGGCTGCGGCGCCAGGCTCACCGCCGGGCTGTTGGCGGTCTCCCAGTGCGCGGAGACGACCACGATGGCCCGCGGCCGCGGCAGGGACTTGCCGAGCTCCTGCAGGAAGCGGCGCGCGGGACTGTCCTGCAGCGCCAGCATGGGCGAGCCATGGGAAACGAATAGTGTGGGAAGCCTGTTCATGTCTTACCTCGTTCGATCAACAGCCTCCAGTGTAATCTTCCCGATCGCTGGAATAAACGGGTCAAAGCTCACAATACTGTTCCTGAAAGTGGAACAATTGCCAATTTAATCGCCCCAGACCGGCGCGGCAAACACCTCGGAGAGGAAATCGATCGCCACTCTCACCTTCGGCGCCAGGAATTTCCTGGACGGGTAGACCGCGTAGATGCCGAGCGTGTCCGCGCGGTAGTCCGGCATGATCTCCTTCAGCCGGCCCTCCGCCAGGTCGGCCCCGACCAGGAAGCTGGGCTGGAGGATGATGCCCTGGGCCTGCAGCGCGGCGGCGCGGCAGGTGTCGCCGCTATTGGTCCGCATGCGCGGCGACACCTTCACCGTCACCTCGCCGGCGGGTCCGGCAAAGCGCCAGTGCTCGCCCGCCGAGAACAGGCTGTACGAGATCACGTCGTGCGCCGGCAGCTGGTCCGGGCGCGTGGGTTCGCCGCGCGCCTGCAGATAGGCGGGCGAGGCGCACAGGACCAGCCGCGTCGACGCCAGCTTGCGGCCGACCAGCGAGGATGCCGGCAACTGCCCGATGCGCACCGCGAGGTCGATACCTTCGTCGACCAGGTCGGCCACCCGGTCGGACAGCGTGACGTCGAGCGCCAGGCCCGGGTGGCGCGCCATCAGCGCCGGCCACAGGGGCGCCAGGTGCATGAGGCCGAAGCTGACCGGAACGTTTGCCTTGAGCAGCCCGCTCGCCTCGCCGCTGCGCGAAGTGATCTCGGCCTCGGCTTCGTCGAGGTTTTCCAGCAGCTCGCGGCAGCGGGCGTGGAAGACCTCGCCTTCCGCCGTCGGCGACAGCCTGCGCGTGGTCCGGTGCAGCAGGCGCACGCCCAGCCTTTGCTCGAGCTCGGCCACGTAACGCGACACCGCCGCCTTCGACATCGCCAGCGCGTGCGCAGCACCGGTGAAGCTCCCGGCCTCGACCACGGCCGAGAACACCTTCATTTCCTGGAATTTGTCCATCATCTCGGCAAGTGAAACAATTTGGCCGATTCTACGACGATTATCCCGACATGCCTCAAGAACCGTGGAGCACGACGCGATTACGGCCTTCGCGCTTGGCCCGGTAGAGGGCGGCATCGACCTGGGCCAGCAGTGCCTCCGGCGAAGACGGCTCGTTGCCGGCGAAGGTGGCCGCACCGATACTGACGGTGGCCTTGCCGCCGGCCTGCGCCGGGTCGGGTGGCGCGCTCTGCTCGACGGCGGCGCGGATCCGCTCGGCGACGGCAGCGGCGCCGGCCAGGGATTGCTGCGGCAGGATAACCGCGAACTCTTCGCCGCCGTAGCGGGCCGCCAGATCGTAGACCCGGACCTGTTTCGCCACGATCGCGGCCACCCGCTGCAGGCATTCGTCGCCCGCCGGATGACCGTAGCTGTCGTTGTAATGCTTGAAGTGATCGACGTCGAGCAGCAGCAGGGACAGGGGATGGCCGTTCCGGCGCGCCTGCTCCCATTCCCTGTGCAGGGTCTCGTCGAAGCAGCGGCGGTTCGCGATGCCCGTCAGTCCGTCGCGCATCACCAGGCGTTCCAGCGCCAGCTGCGCTTCCTTCTGCACCGTCATGTCGCGCCAGGTCTCGAGCACCCCGAACAGCTGTCCTGAACTGCTGTAGACCGGGCCGGCATCCATCACCAGGAAGCGCCGCTCGCCGGTGCGCGGCATGTCGCACCACCCCGCTCCGCTCACGGTGCCCCGCTGCTGGCCGTCGTCATAGACCCGGTACAGGGTCTTTGCGTCCTCGATGCGGCCGTTCAGGATCAGGTCCGCCAGCGTCGGCCGCGCCGCATGGTAGAAGCCCAGCGAGTGATTGGCCGTCCCCACCATCTCGGCCGCCGGAATGCCGGTCAGGCGCTCGCAGGCATGGTTCCAGATCGCCACCCGCCCCTGCGCGTCGAGCACGAACGCCGGAACGACCAGCTGCACCAGCAAGGCGGCGGCGAAGTCATGGATGCCGTCTTCCGGCGAAGGCGGCACCTGCCGGTTCGGTACTTCCTTGCTCATATTGCTTTCCATGCGGCAATTGCGGGAGGGAAGGCAATGTAGTATGAACGGAGGCGTCCCGTCAACAAAAGACCGCCGATCGGCGGGATCTGTTGTCCGGCGTCCGCGGCGGGCGCCGCGCTCAGGACTCTTCGTCGCCCGCCTCGAGGGGAGCGAGAATGTCGTTGACCGGCGCATCGGGGGCCACGTTGAGCGCCCGCAGCGTGTCCTGCGCGACCGCCGCGAATACCGGCGCCGCCACCGTGCCGCCATAGTGGCCGCCGGCCGAGGGCTCGTCGATCATGACCGCAACGATCACGCGCGGCGCCGACGCCGGCGCGAAGCCGACGAAGGCGGCGACATAGGTATTCGTATAACGGCCGCCGACCGCCTTGTGGGCGGTGCTGGTCTTGCCGGCCACGCGATAGCCCGGAATCCGGGCGCGCGGCGCGGTGCCCCCGGGTCCGGCGGCGCGCTCCATCATGTCGCGCACGGCGTTCGCGGTCGCGCCCGAGATCACCGGCTGGGCGGGCGGCGCGGCGTCCGCCTTCAGCAGCGTCACCGGGACCACGTCGCCGTCGCGCGCGAACATCAGGTAGGACTGCGCCATCTGCATCAGCGAAGTCGAGACCCCGTGGCCGTAGCTGATCGTGGCCTGCTCGATCGGCTTCCAGGCGGCGTAAGGCCGCAGCCTTCCCGCCGCGCTGCCGGGGAAGCCGAGCGCCGGCGCCTGGCCGAAGCCGGCCCTGGTGAGCAGCGCCCACATCTCGCGCGGCGCCATCCGCAGCGCCAGCTTGGCGGTGCCCACGTTGGAGGATTTCTGCAGCACTTCCGCCACTGTCAGGGCGCCGTGGCGGCTGGCGTCGTGGATCGTCGCCCGGCCGATCGACAGGCTGCCCGGCGCGGTCTCGACGATGGTGTCCGGCGTCGCCAGGCCGCTCTCGAGGGCCTGGGCGATGGTGAAGGGCTTCATCACCGATCCCGGCTCGAAGGTGTCGGTCAGCACCCGGTTGCGTAGCTGGGCGCCGGTCAGGCGGCCGCGGTCGTTGGGGTCGTAGTTCGGCAGGTTGGCCAGCGCCAGCACCTCGCCGGTGCGCACGTCGAGCACCACGATGCCGCCGGCCCGGGCCTGGTGCTTTTCCAGCGCCGCCTTCAGGTGCGACTGCGCGATGTGCTGGATATTGCGGTCGATCGACAGCGTCAGGTCCTTGCCGTCGCGTGCCGGGCGCGTCGTGCCCATGTCCTCGAGCAGGTGGCCGAGGCGGTCCTTGAGCACCCGGCGGCTGCCGGCGGCGCCGGCCAGGCTGGCCTGGTGGGCCAGTTCCATGCCTTCCTGCCCGGCGTCCTCGATGCTGGTGAAGCCCACCACGTGGGCGGTCAGCTCGCCGCAGGGGTAGTAGCGCTTGTATTCCCCGCGCGTCTCGATGCCGCGGATGCCCAGTCGCAGGATGCGCTCGGCGCTATCCTGCTCCACCTGACGCTTCAGGTAGACCAGGCTGCGCGGCGAAGCGAGCTTCGCGTCCAGCTCCACCCGGCCCAGGCCGAGCAGCCGCGCCAACGCGTCCAATTGCTGCGGAGCGGCGCCGCGCACCTCGTCGGGCACCGCCCATACCGCCTTGACCGGCAGCGACATCGCAAGCACATGGCCATTGCGGTCGAGGATGCGTCCGCGACTGGCCGCCAGCTCCTGCGTGCGCACCTGCCGCGCCGCGCCCTGCTGGCGCAGGAACTCGTCGGAAACCAGCTGCAACCAGACCGCGCGCCCGGCCAGCACGGCGAATGCCGCGAACATCAGGAACAGCACCAGGCGCGAACGCCAGGCCTGCGGATCTTGGCAAACCGGGCGCATGGTTCAGTGGTGCTCGCCGAGCCCGTCGTCGAAGGAACTGAGATCCGCTTCCAGCACCGGCAACGCCAGCGCGAAGCGGATCGCCAGCAGGCGCAGGGCAAAGCCGGTCCCGATGGCGCTGAAGGTGGCGAGCCCGGCACCGACGCCGCCGTGCAGGAGACCGACGTACAGCATGCCGGTCACCAGCGAGACGGTGGCGTACAGGTCGCGCCGCAGCACCAGCGGCACCTGGTTGCACAGGACGTCGCGCAGCAGGCCGCCGAACACCCCGGTGGTCATCCCCATCAGGATCACGACGACCGGGTTGGCGCCGGTGGAGGCCGCGATATCGCAGCCGATCACGGTAAACGCCACCAGCCCGAGCGCGTCCATCCACAGGAAGGCGGTCTTCAGCCTGTGCATACGGCGCGCCAGCAGGGCGGCGACAATGGCCGCGCCGACCGTGAAGGCCAGGTATTCGGGATGCGCGACCCAGCCGAGCGGATAGTGGCCGAGGATGATGTCGCGGATGGTGCCGCCGCCGAGGGCGGTGACGGTGCCCACCACGCACAGGCCGAACAGGTCCATGCGCCGCCGCATGCCCATCAGGGCCCCGGACGCCGCTTCGGCGGCGATGGCGACCAGGTAAATCGTGTGAAGCAGGGTCATTCAGGGTCCGCTATGGGCGACTGCAGGAAACGCGGCCATGGTACGATTCGCGCATCCATGTGTCCAATGCATTATTTTTCTGAATGTCATTCATTCTTTGCATAACGTGAACATCAAGCAACTCGAGCACCTGTTGGCCCTGGCACGCACGCGCTCCTTCAGCCGCGCGGCGGAACAGCTGTTCATCACCCAATCGGCCCTGAGCCGCAGCATCCAGGCCCTCGAAGAAGAACTCGGCGCGCCCCTGTTGGACCGGATCGGCAAGCGCAACGAACTGACGCCGCTGGGCAAGGACGTGGTGGCGCGCGCCGAGCGGCTGGTGCGCGATGCCGGCGAGCTGCGCCGCAGTGCCGAGCTGTTCATGCAGGGCGAAGGCGGGTCGATGCGGATCGGCATGGGCGCCAACCCCGGCGCCATGCTGATGACACCCCTGCTCTGCCATATGGCGCAGGCGCATCCGAAAGTCCAGGTCGCCATCACGCGCGGCCCGACCGAACTGCAGCTGATGCAGCTGCGCGCCAACCGCCTCGACGCGCTGATCGTCGATGCCCGCAGCGTCGCGCCGTCCGCCGACCTGCGGGTCGACATCGTGGGGGAACTGCGCACCTGCTTCGTCTGCCGCGCCGATCATCCGCTGGCCCGGCTGGCCAGCGTGACGCTGGCGCAGGCGCTGGCCTACCCGATCGCGTCGGCGCCCTTGTCGGACGAAATTGCCCGCCTGCTGGCCGAGCTCTACGGACCGCAGGCCGACCCGGAACACATGACGACGCTGCAGTGCGAGGACGTGGGCAGCCTGATCGGCGCCGTCGAGCGCTCGCAGGCGGTGTTCCTGGGACTGGCGGCGGCGGCGCGCGAAGGCATCGAGTCGGGCCGGCTGGTCGAACTGCCGGTGCGGCCCCGGCTCGAGGCGAATGCGCGCTTCGCCTACGTCACCCTGGCCGGCCGTACCGAGGCGCCGGTGATGGCGGTATTGCGCGCCTTCGCCGCCGAGCGGCTGCGCGATTGAGCTCACGCCGGCGCGGCGGCAACGCCTTTCCCCAGCCAGGCCAGCGCCGCCACCACCAGGGTTTCCACCCCGGTCTCCAGGGTCGGATGGATCACGGGCGCAAAATAGGGACTGTGATTGCTCGGGATCTTGTTGACCTCACCTGACGCCTTGGCCGCCGCATAGGTGTCCGGATCGGTGCCGCCGACGAACCAGAACACGGCCGGCACCTGCCAGGCCTGGCCGAAGGAGCCGAAATCCTCGCTGGCCGAGGTGGGGCCGGTCCGATGCACGCGGGCGGCGGGGAAGTAGTCGCGGAAGCTGTTGCCGACGCGTTCGCCCGCACTATCGTCGTTGACTCCCATCGGATAACTGTCCAGCGTGGTGATCTCGGGCGGCCGCGGGGCGCCAGAGGCTGCCGCCTCGGCGTTGGCGATCCGCGCGATGGCGTCCAGCACACGCTGGCGCACCTTGGGGTCGTAGCTGCGCACGTTCAGCTTGATGAGGGCTTCGTCCGGGATCACGTTTTCCTTGGTGCCGGCCTGCAGCGAGCCGACGGTGACGACCGCGGCCTCGTTCGGCGACAGCTCGCGCGCGACGATGGTCTGCAGGCGCATCACGGTCGCCGCCGCCATCACCACCGGGTCGATCGACGCCTGCGGCATGGAACCGTGCGCGCCGCGGCCGAACAGGCGGATCTGCAGGCTGTCGGCGGCCGAGGTGATGGTGCCGGTACGCCCGCCGACCTCGCCCGCCGACGCGACCATCACGTGCTGGCCGAGGATGACATCGGGCTTCGGGAAATGCTTGTACAGGCCGTCGTCGAGCATTGCGCGCGCGCCCTCGGCGGTTTCCTCGCCCGGCTGGAACACGGCCGCCAGCGTGCCGCTCCACGCCGCGCGTCCCTGCGCCAGCAGGCTGGCGGCGCCGGCCAGCCAGGCCACGTGCATATCGTGGCCGCAGGCGTGCATCACCGGCACCGTGCGGCCCTCGCGGTCGACGGCATCAAGCGTGCTCGCATACGGCAAGCCCGTCATTTCCTTGACCGGCAGCGCGTCCATGTCGGCG
The DNA here is from genome assembly GCF_056399665.1 of Massilia sp. 01N410. Lineage (NCBI taxonomy): Bacteria > Pseudomonadati > Pseudomonadota > Betaproteobacteria > Burkholderiales > Oxalobacteraceae > Massilia > Massilia sp. 01N410. The sequence goes on from NZ_JBFTRV010000021.1 coordinate 57,349, forward strand.
CGCAGCATCACGGTCGGGCCGGGACCGTTGCGCAGCACCCCGACCACGCCGGTGCCGCCGACACCGGCCGTGACTTCGTAGCCGGCCGCGCGCAGGTGTTCGGCGGCCAGTCCGGCGGTCCGGTGTTCCTGCATCGACAGTTCGGGATGCGCGTGGACGTCGGTGTACAGCGCTTCGAGCGCCGACAAGATTTGCTTCAGGGGGGCAAGCACCTGGCCGGCGCCTTGCCCGAGGCGATTTTCCATGACGACTCCCCGGAATCCGCACCGGAGCTCCGGCGCAGCTCCAAGTATAGACAGGGGCGATTCAGCGTGGCGCGCGCACAAAACCGCCGACCCGCGCGAGATCCACGGTCAGCTTGAGGCCGAGCACCAGCGGATCGCCGATGTCCCGTCCCGCGGTCGCGAAGCCGCGGGTGGTCGGATGGATCTCGTACTGGATGTTGGGGGTCAGCATGACGCCCGGCATCAGCTCGGCCCGGTAGCCGACCTCGAGCGTGTACTCATGGCGGTCGGGAGCCCCGGTGCCGCCCAGGAGCGCACGTTTCTCGGCCAGGAAGCGCCCCAGCGAGCGGCTGTAGCGGGTGTCGGCCACGCCGACCATGAAAGCATCGTGGGGGCGCGACGCGAAGGTGCCGCTCTGCACGATGCCCAGCTTGAGCGCCGAGGCGATCGGCTCGCCGCCGCTGAAGCTGCGCAGCACGCTCCCGAACACGGCCAGGTTGGCGCTGCCGTGCGGATCCGTCCTGGCGATCACCTTGCCGGCCGTGAGATAGGCGCCCGAACCGTAATGCATGACGGCGTGCCCGCCGCCTTCCCGCGCATACGACTGCCCCTGCGCGTTGTAGTAGACGTCGTTGCGCGGCGCATGCAGGTACCAGCCGCCCAGCCGGACATAATGCGGCTTGTCCTCGTCGGCCAGGCCGGTCTCGTGGCCGGCCTCGAACAGCCAGTTGCGGCCGGTGTAGCGGGTCTTGTTGAAGTCGAACAGGTGGGCGTCGGGGCTGGTGACGTTGGTGTCGCTCATGAACAGGCCGGCCTGGGCATAGCCATGGCCGGAACGTGCCACCGCGCGCGCCGCCCAGGTCGCGAGCGGCGCGTTGGCGGTGCCGCTGTCCTGGCCCAGGCCCCAGATCGCGCCGCAGAACGCGTGGTTCATGAACTCGCAGGCATAGGGCGAACGCGCGAAGTAGGCCGAGGCGCCCATCAGCCCGGCCTGCAGCTGCAAGGTGGCGGTCTTTCCCAGCGGCAGGGTCTGTTCGAGCGACAGGTCGGCGAAGCGCACGAAGGGAAACGGCGCGTAGTTTTCCTGGGTGTCGATGCCGCCGCCGATGTAGTCCTCGTTGAGGCCGCGCGACTTGATCGCGATGACGTTGGCGTGCAGGATCGCGCCGCGCCAGCCGGCCGCCTTGCCGAGGTCGACGTCGGCGCCGCCGAGCAGGTAGTGGGACACCGCAGCGCCCCGCTCCAGGCCACCGGACACATTGCCGGCCGTCTCGTTGACGTACAGCGCGCGCAGGGTGACGCCGTGCGCGGCCAGGGTATCGACGGCGGACGCCGGCGCTTCCGCGCGGGCCGGATGCGCCCAGGCCTGGGCGAGTGCGAGTGCGAGCAGGGAAATGACAGGCAGTTTCATGGTTCAGTGCAGCTTCAGCCGTGGCGAGGTGCGGCGGCTGATCCGGTCGCTCAGGATCAGCAGCGCGGTGCGCAGCATGCCGCCCAGGGTCAGCTGGTGCATGCGGTACAAGGAAACGTAGAACAGGCGGGCCAGCCGCCCTTCCACGCGAATGCTGCCCATCAGGTTGCCCATCAGGTTACCGACCGCGCTGAAGCGCGACAGCGACACCAGCGAACCGTAGTCGCGGTAGCGGTAGTCCGCCAGCGGGCGCCCGGCGATCCTGGCCTGGATGTTGCGCGCCAACAGCGCCGCCTGCTGGTGGGCCGCCTGGGCGCGCGGGGGCACGTTGCGCCCGCTGCCGTCGCCGAGCTCGCAGGCAGCGCAGTCACCGAGCGCGAAGATGTCGTCGTCGCCGGTGGTCTGCAGGGTCGGACGCACCACCAACTGGTCGATGCGGTTGGTCTCCAGGCCGTCCAGCCCGCGCAGGAAGGCCGGCGCCTTGATCCCCGCCGCCCACACCTTCAGGGTCGCCTCGACCAGGCCGCCGTCGGCGGTGCGGATGCCGTCGGCGGTGACTTCCGTGACCCGCGCGGACGTGATGACGGCAATCCCCAGGCTCTGGAGTGTCCGGTGCGCCTCCTGGCCGATGCGCTCGCCTAGCCCCGGCAGCACCCGCTTCGCCCCGTCCAGCACGGTAATGCGGACATTCTCCGGGCGAATCGCGCTCAGCCCGTAGGCGGGCAGCTCCCGGGCCGCGTTGGCCAGCTCGGCGGCCAGCTCGACGCCGGTCGCACCGGCGCCGACGATGGCGATGCCGAGCCCGGCGTCCGTGGCGGCGCTGGTCTGGGCCCGCAGGTAATGGCCTAGCAGCTGGCGGTGAAAGCGCCCGGCCTGCTCGGGAGTATCCAGGAAGATGCAGTGCTCGGCCGCGCCGGGCGTGCCGAAATCGTTGGCGACGCTGCCGACGGCGATCACCAGCGTATCGTAGGCGATCCCGGCGTCGGGTACGGCGGCGCCATCGTCAAGCACCTGGCTCAGGCGGATCATGCGGTGTGCGCGGTCGATACCCGTCAGGCGCCCATGCAGGAACCGGAAGTGGTTCCACTTGGCCTGGGCGACGTAGTTCAGCTCGTTCGCTGGCACATTCAGCGAACCCGCCGCGACCTCATGCAACAAGGGCTTCCAGACATGGGTCAGCTGGGCGTCCACCAGGGTGACGGCCGCCCGGCCGCGCTTGCCGAGCGTGCGTCCGAGGCGGGTCGCGAGTTCGAGCCCGCCGGCGCCGCCGCCGACGATGACAATACGATGTGACATGGATACTCTCTTTCGGATGAAGCGGGATGAGGCGAATGGCGGGCCGCCTACGCGGCGGCGCTGCGCGGACGGCGTCCGAGGCTGCGCAGCGCCAGCGCGAGGCCGAGGCCGACCACGCAGACCGCGATGGCCACCAGGAAGGCCTTGCTGAAGTCGCCGCCGTTGAGGGCTGCCATCGAGGCGCCCAGGCGCGGGCCACAGAAGGCCGCCAGTGCATAGCCACAGAACATGATTCCGTAGTTCTCGCCGAAATACCGGAGGCCGAAGCGCGCCGCCACCAGCGACGGGAACACGCCCATCACGCCGCCGAAGGCCAGGCCGATGCCGCACATGCCGACGATGAAGCCGCTGACCGAGGTCGACGCCGCCAGCACGCCCAGCATGGCGGCGACCAGCACGAAGATGAAGACCAGCGTGTTTGCTCCGCCGATGCGGTCAGACACCGCGCCCCAGAAGAAGCGCCCAAGCGCGTTGCTGGCGGCGTACAGGCCGACGCAGGCGGCAGCGACACCGGCGCTGATGTGGAACATGTTCTGGCCGATTTGCGATGCGTTCGCGGCGATCATCAGGCCCGACATCGCTCCCGAGGCCAGCAGCGCCAGCAGCAGGTAGAACACCGGCGTCGCCAGCATCTCGCGCCAGTCCAGGCCGCCGGATGCGGCGCCGGACTGCGACGGAGTCCAGCCGGCTGGCCGGAAGCCCGGCGGCGCGGTCTTCGTCAGCAGGCCGCATGCCAGCGCCACCACGAAGAAGCCGATGCCGAGGATGCGCAGGGCCGACAGCACGCCGCCGGAGGCGATCAGGGATGCCGCCAGCGGCGCCGTGACCAGCGCGGCGGCGCCGTTGCCGGCAGTGACCAGGCCGGTTGCAAGGCCGCGCTTGTCCGGGAAATAGCGCGCCACGTTGCCGAGCGCGCCGGCATAGGCGAGCGAGATGCCGACTCCGCCCAGCACGCCGTAGCCGAGGTAGAGCGCACTCAGGCTGGGCACGTATGCAATGATCAGGAAGGCCAGGCCGAACATGCAGCCGCCCAGCATCATGCTGGCGCGGGCATAGCCGCGGTCGACCCATTTGCCGGCCAGGATCATCGGGATCGGGCATACCGCGGTGTTGACCGTGAAGGCCAGCGTGACCTGGGCCACGCTCCAGCCGCGCGCGGCGGCGAGCGGGCCGGAGAACACGCTGAACGCATAGATCGAGCCGGTGCACATCAGGGTCAGCACCGCGGTAGCCAGGTACAGCCAGCGCTTGCCGTTCGGGATCGAAGGCTGGGTCATGTCAGGCGGCCGAGGCACGTTTCCACTTCAGGGCGGAGTTCACGGTCTTGCCCTGCGACTGGATCGGGCTGGCGGTGCCGAGATACAGGTAATCGCCCTCGATCTTCACCACGCGCGGCTGGGTCTGGCCTTTCCAGTTCGGGAACAGCGAAATGAACATGCTGTGGGTGAGCGACTGCAGTTCCTCGTCGACGTGGAAGGGCCCGGTATAGGCGATATAGGAACTGGCCTCGGCCTCGTATTCCTCGGGGGTGCCCTTGAACCAGTCGCCGGAAGCGAAGGGCGTGCGCTGCGCATGGCACAGCTGGGCCGACATGAAACCGTCCGGGGTGTACATGATGATGCCCTGCGGCGTTTCGCCGAACGGGTAGAAAGGCGCCGAGCCGTCAACCGGCTGTTCGACGTAGGAGACGAGCTTCCAGGCGCCGATCAGGCGCTCGCGCAGAGAGGCGGTGGTGGTGGTGGTGGACATAGTGGTTCTCCTTTTCAGCTTGCGGTCTGGATGTCGTTATCGATCGGCAGCATCTGGCCCGAGATCGACTTGCCGGCATCGGAACTGATGAATACGGCCAGGGCGGCGATGTCGCGCGGGTCGACAAAGCGCTGCAGCGACTGGATCGCCATGGCGGCACGGCGTTCTTCCTCCACCGGACGGCCGCTGATGGCGGCGCGGCCGGCCAGCACGTTTTCGATGCGCTCGCCGGCGACGGCACCCGGCAGGATCGCGTTGACGCGGATGCCGTCGGCGCCCAGTTCGCGCGACAGCGACTTGGTGAAGCCGATCAGCGCCCATTTGCTGGCCGAGTAGGCGCTGCGGTTCGGGTAGCCGAAGCGGCCGGCCACCGAGGACATCACGATGATGGAACCGGCATCCGACTGCTTCAGGTAGGGAATCGCCAGGCGGGTGACGTTGAAAGTGCCGTTCACGTTCACCTGCATCACGCTGTCCCAGGCGTCGGGGTCGAAGCTTTCAACCGGCGCGGTCGGACCGGAAATGCCGGCATTGTTCACCAGCACATCGAGGCCGCCGAGCGCCGCCGCCGCCGCCGGCACCATGGCCTCGATCTGGCTGCGGCTGGACATGTCGCACACGGCGGTATGGATGCGCCCGGATTCCTTCGCCAGCTCGGCGAGGCCGGCGGCGTTCAGGTCGACGACGTACACCTCGGCGCCCTGAGCGACAAAGGCGCGCACGATCTCACGGCCGATCCCGGAGGCACCTGCGGTGACGAGTACACGTTGGGTTTTCATGGCTGAGTCCTATATAAGAGTGACCTAGCCACTATAGGCCTGCGTCACCTATAATTGAAATCAAACAAAATCATAGGACGTATAACCAGCATGGATATCAAAGACATCTCGTCGGTCGACCTGAACCTGCTGGTATCGCTCGACGCGCTGCTGGCCGAATCCAACGTGACCCGCGCGGCCGCGCGGCTGCACATCAGCCAGCCTGCGCTGTCGGCCCAGCTGGCGCGGCTGCGCCAGCTGTTCGGCGATCCGCTGCTGCTGCCGGCGGAGAGCGGGCGCGGGATGACGGCCACGGCCCGCGCGCTGGCGCTTCGGACCCCGCTGCGCAAGGCGCTGGCCGACCTCGGCGCGGTACTCGGCAGCGAAGCCGGCTTCGACCCGCATACGGCACGGCGCACCTTCCAGGTGGCGCTCGGCGACAACGCCACCACTCTGGTCGGCGTTCCGCTGATCGAACTGCTGGGCTGCAGTGCCGGACCGGGCGTGCAGATCGCGATGAGCATGACGGAGCCGGGGGCGGCCGCAACCCTCCTGGAGCAAGGCGAGATCGACCTCCTGATCGACGCGCAGCGCGCGATTCCCCAAAGTGCGAAGGTGCGTGTGTTGCTGACCCAGCCCTTCGTGATGGCGCAGCGCAAGGGTCATCCGCGCGGCACCGGAACACTCGACTTCGAAACCTACCTGGGACTGCGCCATGTGGTGGCCTCGCCGCTGCGCGGGCCCTTGCACGGGTATATGGATGAAACCCTGGAACAGCTGGGATACCGGCGCAATCTCGCGCTGTCGGTGCCCCAGTTCGGCATGGTGCCGGCTGTGCTGGACAAATCGGACTATGTCTCGACCCTGCCGGCCGGCCTGCTGGCCGGGTACGCGGACCGGCTGGATATGTTCGAACTGCCCTTCGATGCGCCGCCCTTCGCGCTGGCGATGGCCTGGCATCCGCGCAACCACAAGGAGCCGGGGCTCGAATGGCTACGCGGCCTTGCCGCGAGGGCGGCCGGGATTTCCGTGGCGGCCTGAATCAGGCCCACTCGATCGCCGGGCCGGCGTCAGAGGCCTTCCTTCTCGTAGTGCAGGCCCATGTCGTCGTAGATCGAGTACACCGCCGCCAGCATGTTTTCCAGTTCCGGCGAGCGGTCCATGTGGCGCACGCTGAACAGGACCGGCGAAAAGGCGTGCTTGTCCTCGATCGCGCGGTAGGCCACGTTCCGGTGGTGCATCCCCTGCACGCTTTCCGGCACGATCGAGATGCCCTGGCCGGCGGCCACCAGCCCCATCGCGATCTGCAGTTCGCGCACTTCGGTCACATGGTCCGGCATCAAGTTCGCCTCGCTGAACGCTGCCAGCACCTGGTCGGCAAAGCTGGGCCGCGGCGCCTTTGGATAGACCAGCAGCGGTTCATGCAGCAGGTCCACCAGGCGCAGGCCTTCCTGGCGCTGCGCCAGCCGGTGGCCGGACGGCAGCGCCACCACCATCCTTTCGTCACGCAGCCGGATCCGGCGGATGCTCGGATCCTCGCTCTTGATGCGGCCGAAGCCGACGTCGATCCGTCCCTCCTTCAGCGCCTTCAACTGGTCCACCGTGGTCATCTCCTGCAGGGTCACCTCGACCTCGGGATGGCGCTCGCGGTAGCGGCGGATGATGTCGGGCAGCAGGCCGTACAAGGTCGAGGCGACGAATCCCACCGACAGCGTGCGTTCCAGCTTGCCCACCCGCTGGGTCATCGCCTTCAGGTCGCGCACCTGGTCCAGCAACGGCTTCGCATGCGCCAGGAAGAACTGTCCGGCCTCGGTCAGTTTCAGGGGCCGCGAACCCTTTTCGATCAGCGCCACGCCCAGGTATTCCTCGAGCTGCTGGATCTGCCGGCTGAGCGGCGGCTGGGCGATGTGCAGGCGCTCGGCCGCGCGCGTGAAATTCCGTTCTTCTGCCACCGCAACGAAATACCGCAAGTGTCGCAATTCCATAACCATACCTTACAGGTATTAAAGGGATACCAAAACGGTGTTGGACGGCCATTATTCGCAGGAATATCGTGTCATCACCTCAGCGCATTATACGAAATAAATATGATTCAAACTATTGAAACCATCCTCGTCGACGTGCCGACGATCCGGCCTCACAAGCTGTCCGTCGCGACGATGAGCACCCAGACCCTGGTGCTGGTGCGCGTCCTTTGCGGCGACGGCATCGAAGGCTGGGGCGAAGCCACCACCATCGGCGGCCTGAACTACGGCGACGAAAGCCCGGAAAGCGTGAAGGTGAACATCGACACCCACATCGCGCCCCTGCTCGTCGGCATGGACGCGCGGCAGCCGGCCAAGGCCATGGCGAAGATCCGCAAGATCATCCAGGGCAACCGCTTCGCCAAATGCGCCCTCGAGACCGCCCTGCTCGACGCCCAGGCGCGCCGCCTCGGCGTGCCGCTCTCGGAACTGCTGGGCGGCCGGGTGCGCGATGCGCTGCCGGTGGCCTGGACCCTGGCCAGCGGCGACACCGCCAAGGACATCGCCGAGGCCGAGCACATGCTCGAGATTCGCCGCCACCGCATCTTCAAGCTGAAGATCGGCCTGCGCAGCGTCGCGGACGACGTCAAGCACGTGCTGGCGATCAAGCGCGCCCTCGGCGAGCGCGCCAGCGTGCGGGTCGACGTCAACCAGGCCTGGAGCGAACTGGACGCGGTGCGCGGCATCGCGGCGCTGGAAGCCGGCGGCATCGACCTGATCGAACAGCCGGTGAAGGCCGTCAACGCCGGCGCCCTGGCCCGCCTGAAGCAGCGCTTCGACGTCGCCATCATGGCCGACGAAGCCCTGCATGGCCCGGACGACGCGCTGGCGCTGGCGCGCATGGATGCGGCCGACGTCTACGCGGTCAAGATCGCCCAGTCCGGCGGCCTGCTGCCGGCGCTGGAAGTGGCCACCGTGGCGCGCCTGGCCGGCGTCGGCCTGTACGGCGGCACCATGCTCGAAGGCGGGATCGGCACCGCGGCCACCGCCCACCTCTGCGCCACCTTCCCCGAACTGGCCTGGGACACCGAACTGTTCGGCCCCCTGCTGCTGACCGAGGAAGTGCTGCGCGAGCCGCTGGTCTACCGCGACTACATGCTGCAGGTCCCGAGCGGCCCCGGCCTGGGCGTGGAGATCGATATCGAGAAACTGCGCCGGATGCAGCGCAACTGAGACACCCAAGGAGACCTTGATGCTGTTCCATGTACGAATGAACGTCAACATGCCGCCGGCGATGCCGCCCGAGCAGGCCGCGAAACTCAAGCAGGACGAGAAGGAACTCGCCCAGCGCCTGCAGCACGAAGGCAAGTGGCGCCACCTGTGGCGCATCGCCGGCCAGTACGCCAACGTCAGCGTTTTCGACGTCGGCAGCGTGGAGGAGCTGCACGCGCTGCTGACCTCCCTGCCGCTGTTCCCTTATATGCAGATCGAGGTGATGCCGCTGTGCCGCCACCCGTCCTCGATCCGCAGCAACGACCAGTAAGCCCATAACACGAAGGAGACCGCAATGAATCACGCAGACATCGACACCCTGGTAAAGAACTGGATCGTGGACGCCGCAAGCCGCCCCGCCAACCCGCGCGTGCAGCAGGTCGTGCAGCGCCTGCTGGGCGACCTGTGCAAGGCGATCGAAGACCTGGACATCACGCCGACCGAGTTCTGGCACGGCATCGCCTACCTGTCGGCGGCCGGTGCGGCCAACGAACTGGGCCTGCTCTCCGCAGGCCTGGGCCTGGAACGCTTCCTCGACATCCGCGCCGACGAGGCCGAACAAAAGGCCGGCCTCGAAGGCGGCACCCCGCGCACCATCGAAGGCCCGCTGTACGTGGCCGGCGCGCCGGAGAGCGTGGGTTTCGCCCGCCTCGACGACGGCAGCGAGTCCGACCGCGCCGAGACCCTGTTCATGCAGGGCACGGTGTTCGACCAGGAAGGCAAGCCGCTGCCGAACGCGAAGGTCGAAGTCTGGCACGCCAACCTGCTGGGCAACTATTCCTTCTTCGACCGCACCCAGTCCGACTTCAACCTGCGCCGCACCATCGTGACCGACGCCGACGGCCGCTACCAGTTCCGCAGCATCATCCCGGTCGGCTACGGCTGTCCGCCGGACGGCACCACCCAGCAACTGCTCGATCTTCTCGGCCGCCACGGCCAGCGCCCGGCCCACATCCACTTCTTCGTGAGCGCACCCGGCCACCGCAAGCTGACTACCCAGATCAACATCGACGGCGACGAATACCTGTGGGACGACTTCGCCTTCGCCAGCCGCGAAGGCCTGGTGCCCGCCATCGCCCGCATCGACGATCCGGCCGCGATCGATGCCAAGCGCCTGGACAAGCCTTTCGCCTCGATCGATTTCGACTTCCACCTGTACCGCGACACCGAATCCGCGCCGAGCACCATCGTCGAGCGCAACCGCGCCGCCGCCTGAGGACCCGCCATGATCCCGATCCGTCCCGTCAACGCGTTCAAGCCCAGGAGCCTGGACGACTACCTGGTGGAGGATGCCGCCACCGGCCAGTACCGCCTGCACCGCAATGCCTTCACCGACGAAGGCCTGTTCGAACTGGAGATGCAGCACATCTTCGAAGGCAACTGGATCTATCTCGCCCACGAGAGCCAGGTCGCGAACGTCAACGACTACTACACCACCCACATCGGACGCCAACCGGTCTTCATCGCGCGCAACCGACAGGGTGAGCTGAATGCCTTCATCAACGCCTGCAGCCACCGCGGCGCCCAGCTGTGCCGCCACAAGCGCGGCAACAAGGCGACCTATACCTGCCCGTTCCACGGCTGGACCTTCAACAACAGCGGCAAGCTGCTGAAGGTGAAGGACCCGGAAAGCGCCGGCTACCCGGAATGCTTCAACAAGGAGGGCTCGCACGACCTCAAGAAGCTGGCGCGCTTCGCCAGCTACAAGGGCTTCCTGTTCGGCAGCCTGAACCCGGAAGTGCCGCCGCTCGACGAGTTCCTGGGCGAAGCCGGCAAGATCATCGACATGATCGTCGACCAGTCGCCGGAAGGGCTGGAAGTGCTGCGCGGCTCCTCCACCTACACCTTCGACGGCAACTGGAAGCTGCAGGCCGAGAACGGCGCCGACGGCTACCACGTCACGGCCGTGCACTGGAACTACGCCGCCACCACCAGGCACCGCAAGGACGAACAGGCGCGCGAGGACAAGGTCCGCGCCATGGATGCCGGCAACTGGGGCCGCCAGGGCGGCGGCTTCTACGCCTTCGAGCACGGCCACATGCTGCTGTGGTCGCAGTGGGCGAATCCGGAAGACCGGCCGAACTTCGGGCGCCATGCGGAATACGCCGAAAAGCACGGCAAGCCGATGGCCGACTGGATGGTCGAGCGCTCGCGCAACCTCTGCCTGTACCCGAACGTCTACCTGATGGACCAGTTCAGCTCCCAGATCCGGGTGCTGCGCCCGCTGTCGGTGGACAAGACCGAGGTGACGATCTACTGCATCGCGCCGAAGGGCGAATCCGACGAGGCGCGCGCCCACCGCATCCGCCAGTACGAAGACTTCTTCAACGTCAGCGGCATGGCGACCCCGGACGACCTGGAAGAGTTCCGCGCCTGCCAGCAGGGCTATGCCGGCGCGGCGATGCCCTGGAACGACATGTGCCGCGGCGCCACCCACTGGATCGCGGGCGCCGATCCGGCCGCCGGCGACATCGGCCTTCGACCGTTGATGAGCGGCGTGCGCACCGAGGACGAAGGCCTGTACACGGTGCAGCACCGCTACTGGCTGGACGTCATGAAGAAGGCCATCGACGCACAGGGAGAGACGAAATGAGCGCAGCCGGCATGCAGGACATCCTCGCCTTCCTCTACCGCGAAGCCCGCCTGCTCGACGACGAGCAGTGGGACGAGTGGCTGGAGTGCTACCACCCGGACGCCCGCTTCTGGATGCCGTCCTGGGACGACGACGGCAAGCTGGTCACCGATCCGCAGCGCGAGATCTCGCTGATCTTCTACCCGAACCGCCAGGGCCTGGAAGACCGCGTGTTCCGGATCAAGACCGAGCGCTCCAGCGCGACGATTCCCGACACCCGCACCAGCCACAACATCGCCAACGTCGAACTCGAACGGGTCGACGGCGGCGTGCTCACCGTGCGCTTCAACTGGCACACGCTGAGCCACCGCTACCACACGAACCACAGCTATTTCGGCATGTCGCGCTACGCGATCGATTTTTCCGGTCCGCGTCCGCAGATCCTGGACAAGTACGTCGTCCTGAAGAACGACTACATCAGCCAGGTCATCGACATTTACCACATCTAAGCAACGCACATGCAAAGCAGGAGCCGATCATGACGCATACGATCGCGCTGCAGTTCGAAGACGGAGTCACCCGCTTCATCAGCTGCAACGACAACGAAAAACTGGCCGACGCGGCCTACCGCCAGAAGGTCAACATTCCCCTCGACTGCCGCGACGGCGCCTGCGGCACCTGCCGCGGCCTGTGCGAGTCGGGGCAGTACGAGATGCCGCCCGAAAGCTATATCGAGGACGCGCTGGACGAAAAGGATGCCGCCGCCGGCTACGTGCTGGCCTGCCAGATGCGGCCGACCTCCGACTGCGTGGTGAAGATTCCCGCCACCTCGGGCGCCTGCCGCACCGGCGTCGCGGAATACCAGGGCAGGCTCGCCGCCGTCGAGCAGCTCTCGCCCTCGACCATCCGCTTCTCGGTGGCGCTGGACCAGCCGGATCTGCTGGACTTCCTGCCGGGCCAGTACGTCAACGTCACGGTGCCCGGAACGAGCGAGACCCGCTCCTATTCCTTCAGCTCCGCGCCCGGCGCGGCCCTCGCCAGCTTCGTGGTGCGCAACGTGCCGGACGGGCTGATGAGCGGCTACCTCGCGCAGCGCGCCGCGGCCGGCCAGCAAGTCTCCTTCAGCGGTCCCTTCGGCAGCTTCTACCTGCGGCCGGTCCAGCGTCCCCTGCTGATGCTGGCCGGCGGCACCGGCATCGCGCCCTTCCTGTCCATGCTGGACGTCCTCGCCGCCAAGGGCTTCACGCAGCCGGTGAGGCTGGTCTACGCGGTGACGAACGACCACGACCTGGTCGAACTGGCCCACCTGGACCGCATCGCCGCCGCCCATCCGCAGTTCGAGTACCTGACCTGCGTCGCCGCGGCAAGCAGCGGCCACCCACGCAAGGGCTATGCCACCGCCCACGTCGAGGCGGGCTGGATGAACGGCGGCGACGTCGACGTCTACCTGTGCGGCCCGGTGCCGATGGTCGAGGCGGTGCGCGGCTGGCTGGAAACCACGGGCGTGAAGCCGGCCAACTTCTACTTCGAGAAATTTTCCGCCAGCGCCGCCGCCGGCCAGGGAGTCGCCGCATGATGCATCCCGACCGTTTCAAGGACCAGGTCATGGTCGTCACCGGCGCCGCCCAGGGCATCGGCCGCGGGGTGGCGCTGGCCGCCGCCCGCGAAGGGGCCCAGCTGGTGCTGGCCGACCGCTCGGCGCTGGTCAACGAAGTCGCGCAGGAGGCAGTCGCGCTTGGCGCGCAAGTCGTGGTAGCCGAGGTCGACCTCGAGACCTGGGACGGCGCACAAGCCTTGATGGCGCGCGCGCTCGACGACTACGGCCGGATCGACATCCTGGTCAACAACGTCGGCGGCACCATCTGGGCCAAGCCCTACCAGGAGTACGAGGAGTGGCAGATCGAAGCGGAGATCCGGCGCTCGTTGTTTCCCACCTTGTGGTGCTGTCGCGCCGTGCTGCCGTCGATGATCTGGCGCCAGGCCGGCGCCATCGTCAACGTGTCCTCGGTGGCGACGCGCGGCATCTACCGCATCCCGTACTCGGCGGCCAAGGGCGGCGTCAACGCGCTGACCGCCAGCCTGGCCTTCGAGCATGCCGGCGACAACATCCGCGTCAACGCGGTGGCCACCGGCGGCACCGAGGCACCGCCGCGCAAGGTGCCGCGCAACCCGGAGCCGCTCAGCGGACCGGAGCAGGCGTGGTACCAGGGCATCGTCGACCAGACCGTCGCCACCAGCCTGATGCACCGCTACGGCAGCATCGACGAGCAGGTCGGTGCGATCCTGTTCCTGGCCTCGCGCGAGGCTTCGTATATCACCGGTACCGTCCTGCCCGTGGCCGGCGGCGACCTTGGCTGAGGAGATCGCATGCCTTACGCACACCTCGATGACGGCCGGCTGTACTACCGGACCGACGGCGACCGCAGGAAACCCTGCCTCCTCCTCTCGAACTCCCTCGGCACCGACCTGGGCATGTGGGACGCGCAGACCGCGGCGCTGGCCGAGGATTTTTATGTGGTGCGCTACGACACCCGCGGACACGGTGGTTCCGTGCGCGGAACCGGTCCGGCCGGCATCGCGCGCCTGGGCCTGGACGTGCTCGACCTGCTCGACCATCTCGGCATCACGCGGACGCACTTCTGCGGGATCTCGATGGGCGGCTTGACCGGCCAATGGCTCGGCATCCATGCGCCGCAGCGCGTCCACAAGCTGGTGCTGGCGAATACCGCCGCCCGCATCGGCAACCTGGATGGCTGGGCGACGCGCGCCGCGCTGGTCCGCGTCGAAGGCATGGGCGCCATGGCGGACGGCGCCGCATCGCGCTGGTTCACCGCCCCCTTCATCGCACGCCAGCCCAGTGTGGTCGGCCACCTGATCGGGCGCCTGCGCGAACAGGACGCCGAGGGCTATGCCGCCTGCTGCGATGCGCTTGCCCGCTGCGACCTGCGCGAACAGGTGCAGGACATCGCCAGTCCGACGCTGGTGATCGCCGGCCGCCACGATCCGGTGACCACGGTGGCCGACGGCGAATGGCTGGCCGCCCAGGTGGCTGGAGCGCAGCTGGCGGTGCTCGACGCCTCCCACCTGTCCAGTATCGAGGCGGAGGAGGAATTCACGGCGCTGCTGCGGCGCTTCCTGCCAGCGTAAATACGGACACGAATGGCTGTGCGATGGGCCGGCCCGGCTGGCGTTTTTTGCTAGAATCGCCAGCAAAGCCTACCCGACTCCTGGCAGGCGCGGCCCATTCGATCCCATGCACTACACCCTAGCACCGCGCACCTTCCTGTTCAGCCACTACTTCTACACCGGCCTGCGGATCGCCACCGGCATCGTCGGACTGACCTACCTGACCTACCTCGCCGCCGACCTGCCGGCCGCGATGGCGGTCGCCATCGGCGCGCTGTGCACCAGCCTGATGGACATGCCCGGCCCGCTGCGCCACAAGTTCAACGAGATGCTGGCCGGCGTGCTGTCATGCTCCCTGGTGGCGCTGCTGGTCAGCCTTTGTTCGCCGGTGCCCTGGCTGCTGCGCAGCGTCATCGTGCTGGTCTCCTTCCTGGCCAGCATGATGGTGGTCTACGGCAGGAAGGCGATGCCGCTGCAGTTCGTGGCCCTGTTCGTGATGATGCTGTCGAGCGAGGCGGCGGCCACGCCGTTGCAGGCGCTGCGGCACGGCGGCCTGTTCCTGCTGGGCGGCGCCGGCTACATGGCCTATGCGATGGTGGTCGTGTGGATCCTGCGGCGCCGTCTCAAGCAGCAGGTGCTGGCCGAAGCGCTGTACGAACTGGCGGCCTATACCAGCAACAAGGCCGGCTGCTACGACCTGGCGAATCCGCTGCCGGCGCAGTTGGAAAAGCTGGTGCGCCAGCAGAGCGTGCTGGCCGAGCGCCAGCAGGCCTCGCGCGACCTGATCCTGCGCGGCCGGCCCAGGCCCGACGAAGCGGTGCTGGTGCAGGTCCATTACGCCATGTTCGACCTGTACGAACTGGTGCTGTCGACCCACACCGATTACGCCCTGCTGCGCGAGTACTTCGCCGATGGCCCGGTCCTGCCGCTGCTGGGCGACCTGATCGGCAAGGCCGCGCGCGACATCGAATCGGTCGCCTATGCGATGACGCGCAACCGGCCCTCCTGGGCCGCCACCGACTACCGCGCGGAACTGCGCGCGCTCGAGGAGGCCCTGCGCACCCTGCCCCCCGGCGAAGGCCCGGCCGGGGGCGCCCAGGCCGTGCTGCGCGCCACCTCCAACAAGATCCGCGAGCTGATCGCGATGATCGCGCGCCTGCACGCGGCCAGCCAGGCGCCCCATGGCAAGCTGCCGACGGCACGCGACGCCGACCTCACGCCCCTCCTTACCCAGCAGCGCTACAACATCGGCATCCTGCTGTCGAACCTGCGCTGGACCTCGCCGACCTTCCGCTACGCGCTGCGGGTGGCGATGGCGATTTCGGTCGGACTCATGTCAGCCGAATGGCTGCCCTACAAGACGCACGGCTACTGGACCGCGCTGACCATCGCCGTGGTCCTCAAGCCCAGCTTCAGCATCACCCGCCAGCGCCGCGCCGACCGCCTGACCGGCACCCTGATCGGCTGCATGCTGACCGCCGTGATCCTGCACTTCGTCCACGCGCCGGCCATCCTGTTCGGATTCCTGTTCGTCGCCACCGCGGCCGGACCCACCTTCCTGTACGTGAAATACCGCTACACGGCGATCGCCGCCAGCGTCCAGGCCCTGCTGCTGATCGGCCTGACGGTGCCGCACGGCGGCGGCGCCATCGGCGAACGCCTGCTGGACACCGTGGTCGGCACCCTGATCGCCACCTTCTTCAGCTACGTGCTGCCGAACTGGGAATACCAGAACCTGCCGCTGCTGGTGGACGCGGTGCGCGAGGCCAACCGCAAATACGTGGACGCCGCCGGCGAACTCCTGCGGCGCCGCAACGGCGACGATTTCCACTACCGGATCGCCCGCAAGCGCTTCATGGACAGCCTGGCGGCCCTCAGCGCGGCGCTCGGCCGCATGCTGGACGAGCCGGCCGGCAAGCGGCGCGCCCCGGCCGAACTGGCCCGCTTCACGGTGCAGAACTACCTGCTGGTGGCCCACATGGCGGCGCTGCGCCTGCTGCTGCAGCGCTACGCGGAGAACCTGCCGCGCGCCGAGGTCGATGCCGCGCTCGAACGCATGTTCGCCGAAGTCCGTGCCACACTCGGGGAAGCGCCGCAGGCCGGCCTTGCGCCTGCCGGCGAAGCGACGGTCTGGATCGCGGAATGGCCGGGCTGGGCGCCGTTGCAGCGAAGGCTGCGTTTGCTGCAGGAGGATGCGGCCCAGGTGGCGCTATGCGGCGACGCGATTGGACAGGTTCTTGAAACATCAACCGGTGCGCCATGACCACTACTCCTTCCATCCGCTCCGCCTTTGCCCCCACCGGCAAGCTGCGAGCCGCCATCAACCTAGGCAACCCGATCCTGGCCTGCCAGGGCGAGGATGGCGGCGCCCGCGGCGTATCCGTCGACCTCGCCGGCGAATTCGCGCGCCTGCTGGGCGCGGAACTGGAACTGGTGGTCGTCGATGCGGCCGGAAAGTCGGTCGACGCGGTCGCCTCGGAGCAGGCCGACATCGGCTTCTTCGCCATCGACCCGCTGCGCGGCGCGAACATCGCCTTCAGCGCCGCTTATGTGCTGATCGAAGGCTGCTATCTGATGAAACAGGATTCGCCGCTGAAGGCGAACGAGGAAGTCGACGCCGAGACAAACCGCGTCGTGGTCGGCAAGGGCAGCGCCTACGATCTCCACCTGAGCCGCACGCTGGCGCATGCGCGGATCCTGCGGGCGCCGACCTCGCCCACCGTGGTCGACACCTTCATGGAACTGGGGGCGGAAGTCGCGGCCGGGGTGAAGCAGCAGCTGGAAGCGGATGCGCGACGCTTCGGCGGGCTGCGCCTGCTTGACGGCCACTTCATGGTCATCCAGCAGGCGATGGGCACGCCGAAGAGCCGCGGCGCGGAAGCCGCCACCTTCCTCGCCCGCTTCGTCGAACACATGAAAGCCAGCGGCTTCGTGGCGGCCGCCCTCGCCCGCCACCGCATCGACGGCGCCTCGGTGGCACCGGCCGCGGCGTGACCAAGCACTAGAAGTGGTACTGGGCCTTGACCATCGGCGTCCTGGCCGTCGCGCCGGGAATCGTGTTGCTGTCGTTGCCGAACTTGTTGCGCCAGTACTGGTAGGCGATACCGGCGCGGAAACGCTTCGGCTTGGTGTCGAGCAGCGCGCCGACGTCGAGCATCAGCTGCATGTCGATATTCGTCTCGGGCTTGGTACCCCGGCCGAACTCGTTCTGGCCCTTGGCGGCGATGAAGTTGGCATAACCTTCGAAGGACAGCCTGGTGGCCCCCAGCGGGAAGGCCCAGACCGCGCCCAGCATCGGGTGCGGATCGTAGTGGTAGCGCGGCGTGCTGACCTGGGTGAAGCTGCTGTAGGGCGCATTGCTCTCCCATAGCTGATACACGCCGACGTTGAGCAGGCCGGGCACGTCGAACATCAGGGTCGGCCCCAGCACCAGCATGCGCTTCTTGGAGTTGTAGCCGGCGTCGGTCTTGGTGTTGACGTCGAAGCCGCCGGTCAGGCCCAGGTCGCGCACCGGGCCGAAGCGCACCGGCGCACCGGTGAGCTTGCCCCATTCGAGCGTGTGGCGGTAGACCACGTAGAACTCCTGGGCGCCGGAGCTCGCCCCTTTCGACGAGGGATCGGTCTTGTCGGACAGGAGGATGTCCAGGTTGACGAAGTTACTGCCGTACTTGTAGCCGCTGGCATGCGTGAACTGCACGATGTCCTTGCGGATGTCGTTGGCGTTGAAGGGCTCGGCGAAGCGGGTGCCGGTGCGGTAGGCGATCGAGGTATCGCTCCAGTCGGCGGCCATGCTTGACGCCGCCGCGCCGGCCATCAATGCGAATGTCAGTACCGCGCGCTTCATGCCTTGCTCCCTTGTGCCATCGGTTCCACTTCCTCATGCGATTCTTCAGGTATGCCTCGGGTGCCGTTGAAGAACAGGTTCAGCGCCACGGCGGCGAGCGCGGTCAGCAGGATGCCGGATTCCAGCAGCGGATGCAGGCTGTGCGACATCTGCTGGGCCCAGCGCGGCGCCACCAGCGGAATCAGGCCGAAGCCGATCGACAGCGCCACGATGTAGAGATTGAAGCGGTTGGTCTTGAAATCGACCCGGGTCAGGATGCGGATGCCGGCGGCCGCCACCATGCCGAACATGACCAGGCCGGCGCCGCCCAGCACGAACTGGGGAATGGCTTCGACCAGCGAGGCCATCTTCGGCAGCATGCCCAGCACGATCATGATGATGCCGCCCGCCACGCAGACCCAGCGGCTCTTCACGCCGGTCACGGCCACCAGGCCGACGTTCTGCGAAAAGCTGGTGTGCGGGAAGGTGTTCAGCACGCCGCCCAGCAGGGTGCCCAGGGCGTCGGTGCGCAGGCCCGCGGCCAGGCTCTTGCGGTCGATCTCCTTGCCCGTCATGTCCGACAGGGCCAGGAACATGCCGGCCGATTCGATCATCACCACCATCATGACCACGGTCAGGGTGAGGATCATGACGATGTCGAAGGTCGGCATGCCGAAGGCGAACGGGGTCACGATCTCGAACCACGGGGCCTTGCCGACCTTATCGAAGTGCATCTTGCCGGCACTGTAGGCCACGCCGCAGCCGGCCACGATGCCCAGCAGGACCGAAATATTGCAGATGAAGCCGCGGCCGTACTTCACCAACGCCAGCACCACCAGCAGCACGAAGCCGGCGATCGCCAGGTTGTCTAGCGATCCATAGGACGGGTTCGGCGTCATCGGCACCGGGCCGGCCAGTTTCAGCGCCGGCGCCACCGCCTGTTCGGGGGCCACCGCGGCGGCAGCGGCGGCAGTCGCCCTGGCATCGTCGACCATCACGGCCAGGCGCGCCACGTCGACGCTCTGGGCCGCCGAATCGGGGCCGCCCATCGCCCAGCCCACTCCGACCCGCATCAGGCTGACGCCGATGACCAGGATGATGGTGCCGGTGACGACCGGCGGAAAAAAGCGCAGCATGCGGCTCATCAGCGGCGCGATCAGGATCGCCAGCACGCCGGCGCCGATGCCGGCGCCGAAGATCGCCCTTGCCCCGTCGACGCCGGGGACGGCATTCGCGATCGCCACCATCGGGCCGACGGCCGCGAAGGTCACGCCCATCATGACCGGCAGCTTGATGCCGAACCATGGAGACAGGCCGAGCGACTGGATGAGGGTTACCAGGCCGCAGCAGAACAGGTCGGCCGAAATCAGCATCGTGACTTCCGCCGGCGAGAGTTTGAGGGCGCGGCCCACGATCAGGGGCACCGCGATGGCGCCCGCGTACATGACCAGCACATGCTGCAGCCCCAGGGCGGTCAATCTCCCGAGGGGTAGTCTTTCATCCACCGGATGGCGGCTCTGGTGTTTCATGCTTGTCTCCTGATTATTATTGACGTACGTCCGAAACCAAAGAATGCATGCTGCTGGCCATCCCGGATGTTTACTCCACCGGGGCGCCCTCTTCGTACCAACGCTTCAGCAAGTCCCGCTCTCCGGCGGTGATCTGCGTGGCGTTATTCAACGGCATGAGTTTCAGTACCACGGCCTGCTGATACATCTGTTGCGCGTGCCGCTTGATCGATGCGGGATTGTCGAAGGCCAGGCCCTTGCTCTGCACCTGGGCCGAGTGACACATCACGCAGCGCTGGTCGATCACGCCTTTGACTTGCTGGAAGCTGACCTGGTGGGCGGTGGCGCCGGCCGCTGCGGCGGTGGCGGCAGGAGCGGCGGAGGCAGGCGCGCTGGCGACCATCGGCGCTTCGGCTTCCGGCGTCGGCACCAGCCAGACGGCCAGCGCCAGCAGGGCGGCGACGCCGCCGACCGCGTGTTCCCAGGGGACGCGCTTGCCCAGCACGAGGGCCTTGTGGCGCGCCACGAAGCTGTGGCGGATCAGGGCGCCGGCCAGCATCAGCAGCACCAGCACGAACCAGTTGTTGCGGCCCGAGTACAGCCAGCCGTAGTGGTTCGACAGCATCGCCACCAGCACCGGCAGGGTGAAGTAGGTGTTGTGCACGCTGCGCTGCTTTGCGCGCCAGCCGTAGATCGGGTCGACCGGCCGGCCGGCCTTCAGCTGGGCCACCACCTTGCGCTGGCCCGGGATGATCCAGAAAAAGACGTTGGCGCTCATCGAGGTCGCGAGCATCGCGCCCACCAGCAGGAAGGCGGCGCGGCCCGCGTACAACTGGCAGGCCAGCCAGGCCGCGAAGACGACGAAGACGAACACGCAGGCGCCGACGATCAGGTCGCCGTTCTTCCTGCGACCGAAGGCGCGGCAGATGATGTCGTAGACGAACCAGAAGGCGGCCAGGAAGCCGAGCGCGGTGGCGACGGCGGCGCCGGACGACCAGTCGTGGACTGTCTTGTCGACCATGAAGGTGCCCGCATTGAACAGGTAGAGCACCGTGAACAGGCCAAAGCCGGACAGCCAGGTGGCGTAGCTCTCCCAATAGAACCAGTGCAGGTTCTCGGGCATGGCCTTGGGTGCGACCAGGTATTTTTGCGGGTGGTAGAAGCCGCCGCCGTGCACGGCCCAGAGTTCGCCGTCCACGCCTTTTTCGACGAGGTCGGGCGCGGTGGGCTTGTGCAGGGAGTTATCGAGGAAGACGAAGTAAAAGGATGCGCCGATCCAGGCGACCGCCGTGATCACGTGGGTCCAACGCAGCAACAGGTTGGCCCAGTCGAGCAGATAGGTTTCCATAGAGCCTCAAGCGAAAAGAGAGTACGGCAAAGCTCCGTACTGTCCCATCACCACAGCGGGCTCTGTGAGGGGCAAATCATCGCAACCATCGGCAGGGATCACTTCCGCCTGCCGATGCGCTCCGCGGCGACGCAAACAACTGTATACGATTCTTTTATGTTTGGATATAAAAATCTTATCGTGCGTTGAACGCGCTACGAACCGCGGTAAGTCGAGTAAGCCCAGGGGCTGACCAGCAACGGCACGTGGTAGTGGCCGTTGGCGTCGGCGATGCCGAAATCGATCGGCACCTCGTCGATGAAGGCCGGCTCCGGCAGCGCGACGCCACGTCCGCGGAAGTAATCCGCCACCGAGAACACCAGGCGGTAGCGCCCGGCCGCCATGGTAGAGGCGTCCAGCAGCGGACCGCCGTCGGTGCGGCCGTCGGAATTCAGGGTGAGGGTCTTGATCGTGCGCGCGGTGGCGCCGTCGATCGCCTGCAGGCTGACGCGCATGCCGGCGGCCGGGCAGCCGTGCATGAGGTCGAGCACGTGGGTGCTGAGGTGTCCCATGGTTCTCCTTTGAGATAAGGGTGCATGCAGGATTGCATACACTTTCTGTTTTCATTTTTAAAAAAAGTGTATACACTTCAAACACGATGTCAACTATTTATTCGATTGCCGAACCATGACCCGCTCCCGCCCGCCGCTCAAGATCGTCCCGCCCCAGCTCGACGTCCCGGCCTCGTCCGGCGCCGAGCTCGAGGTCGGGGATGCGCCCACCAGCGCCACCCAGCGCATCGTCGACTCGATTACCAATGCGATCGCCGAGCGCCGCCTGATGCCCGGCACCAAACTGTCCGAACAGAAGATCGGCGATATCTTCGAGGTCTCGCGCACCGTGGTGCGGCAAGCCTTCAACCAGCTGAGCCGCGACCGCCTGGTGGTGCTGGAGCCGGCCAGGGGCGCCTTCGTCGCCACCCCGACCGCCGAGGAAGCGCGTGACGTCTTCGAGGTGCGCGCCATCCTCGAAACCGCCGTCACCAAACAGTTGTGCGCGACCATCACCGACGAGCAGATCCGCCAGCTGCGCGTCCACCTGGAACAGGAGCGCGCCGCCGTCAACAATGCGGAAGTGCCCGGCCGGACCCGCCTGCTGGCCGACTTCCACATCGTGCTGGCACGGATGCTGGGCAACCAGGTGCTGGAGCAGATGCTGAGCGAACTGCTGACCCGTTCCTCGCTGATCGCGCTGATGCGCCAGTCCTCGCAGTCGGCGGAGGAATCGCACGGCGAGCATGTGGCCATCGTCGATGCCTTCGAGCGGCGCGACGTGCGCGCCGCCGTGCGCCTGGTCGACAAGCATCTCGGCAACGTCCAGCGCAACCTCGACCTCGATCCGCAGCGGATCGACCTCGCGAACATCCTGAATCACTGAAAGGGACTCCATGAGCCAACACTACCCACGCGACCTGAAGGGCTACGGCCCCAAGCCGCCGCATGCCGAATGGCCCGGCCAGGCCCGGGTCGCCGTGCAATTCGTCCTGAATTTCGAAGAAGGCGGCGAGAACAGCGTGCTGCACGGCGATGCCGGCAGCGAGCAGTTCCTGTCCGAGATGTTCAATCCGGCGGCCTTCCCCGACCGCCACCTGAGCATGGAAGGCATCTATGAATACGGCTCGCGGGTCGGGGTCTGGCGCATCCTGCGCGAATTCGAACAGCGCGGTCTGCCGCTGACCGTGTTCGGCGTCGGCATGGCGCTCGAGCGCTGCCCGGACGTCGCCGCCGCCTTCAAGGACCTGGGGCACGAGATCGCCTGCCACGGCTGGCGCTGGATCAGCTACCAGAACGTCGACGAAGCCACCGAGCGCGAACACATGGCGCTCGGGATGCAGGCCATCGAGCGCCTGCTAGGGGAGCGCCCGCTCGGCTGGTACACCGGTCGCGACAGCCCGAACACGCGGCGCCTGGTGGCCGACTACGGCGGCTTCGAATACGACAGCGATTATTACGGCGACGACCTGCCCTTCTGGATGCGGGTGCGCCGCAGCGACGGCGAACAGGTACCGCAGCTGGTGGTGCCCTATACGCTGGACTGCAACGACATGCGCTTCGCCCTGCCGCAGGGCTTCTCGCACGGCGATCCCTTCTTCGCCTACCTGCGCGACGCCTTCGACGTGCATTACGCGGAAGGCGCGGAGCGTCCCACGATGATGAGCATCGGCATGCACTGCCGCCTGCTCGGCCGGCCCGGCCGTTTCCGCGCGCTGCAGCGCTTCCTCGACCACGTGCAGCAGCATGACCGCGTCTGGGTCGCGCGCCGCATCGACATCGCGCGCCACTGGAAACAGGCCCACCCCTACGACCCGGCCACCGCCTTTCCCTGGGAGTAAACATGCTGACCCTCGAACGACTCAACGCCGCCGACGAGGCGGAATTCACCGCCCTGCTCGACGGCGTCTACGAACACTCGCCCTGGATCGCCGCGCGCGCCTGGCAACAGCGGCCCTTCTCCAGCCTGGCGCAGTTGAAGCTCGCGCTGGCCCAGGCGGTGCGTAGCGCGCCCGGCGAAGCCAAGCTGGGCCTGATCCGCGCCCACCCGGAACTGGCGGGCAAGGCCATGGTGTCGAAAGCGCTGACGGCGGAATCGACCAATGAGCAGAACAAGGCCGGCCTGACCGATTGCACGCCGGAGGAATTCGCCACCATCCAGCAGCTCAATGCCGACTACAACGCGAAATTCGGCTTCCCCTTCATCCTCGCGGTGCGCGGCCCGCGCGGCGCCGGTCTCCCGAAGCGCGAGATCATCGCCACCTTCGCCCGCCGGCTGAACAACCAGCCCGACTTCGAGCTGTCGGAGGCGCTGCGCAACATCCACCGCATCGCCGAGATCCGCCTGAACGACAAGTTCGGCCACGAACCCGTGCTCGGCAACCTGGTGTGGGACTGGGCCGAGGAACTGGCCGTGCACAGCGACCCCGGCTACGCCGAACGCGGCGAGCTGTGCGTCACCTACCTGACCGACGCCCACCGCGCCTGCGCGGCCCAGCTGGCGCGCTGGATGCGCGAGGACTGCGGCTTCGACGAGGTCCGCATCGACGCCGTCGGCAACGTGGTCGGTGTCTACCACGGCGCCGACCCGCGAGCCAGGCGCCTGATGACCGGCTCCCATTACGACACGGTGCGCAACGGCGGCAAGTACGACGGCCGCCTGGGCATCCTGGTACCGATGGCCTGCGTGCGCGAACTGCATCGCCAGGGACGCCGCCTGGGCTACGGCATCGAGGTGGTCGCCTTCGCCGAAGAGGAAGGCCAGCGCTACAAGGCCGTGTTCCTGGGCTCGGGTGCCCTCACCGGCAGCTTCGACCACGACTGGCTCGAACAGGCCGACGCCGACGGCGTCACGATGCGCGCGGCCATCGAGCAGGCCGGCCTGAAGGTGGACGACATCGCGGCCCTGAAGCGCGACCCGGCCGGCTACCTCGGCTTCGTCGAGACCCATATCGAACAGGGTCCGGTGCTGAACGACGCCGACCTGCCGCTGGGCGTGGTCACCTCGATCAACGGCAGCGTGCGTTTCTTCGGCGAGATCGTCGGCATGGCCAGCCATGCCGGCACCACGCCGATGACGATGCGGCGCGACGCCGCCGCCGCGGCCGCCGAACTGGTGCTGTACGCCGAGGAGCGTGGCGCGCTGGTACCCGACCTGGTCGCCACCGTCGGCATGCTGGAAGTGCCGAACGGCTCGATCAACGTGGTGCCCGGACGCTGCCGTTTCAGCCTCGACGTGCGCGCCACCACGAATGAAGTCCGCGACGCCTGCGCCCGCGACATCCAAGAAAAACTGCGCGAGATCTGCGCCCGCCGCGGCCTGCAGTACACGCTCGAAGAATCGATGCGCGCGGCGGCGGCACCCTGCGACCCGGTCTGGCGTCAGCGCTGGGAACGCGCCGTCGAGACCCTCGGCCTGCCGGTGTTCCGCATGCCCAGCGGCGCCGGCCACGACGCCATGATGCTGCATCGGATGATGCCGCAGGCCATGTTGTTCCTGCGCGGCCTGAACGCCGGCATCAGCCACAACCCGCTGGAATCCATCACCAACGACGACGCCGACCTGTGCGTGCGCGCCTTCTCCACCCTGCTCGACCAACTTGCCACGGACCCGACATGACTACCAACACCGCTGCCCCTTACGAGAACCTCGACGCCTGGATCGACGCCCACTTCGACGAGGAGGTGCGCTTCCTGCAGGAGCTGGTGCGCGTTCCCACCGACACCCCGCCGGGCAACAATGCGCCGCACGCCGAACGCACCGCCGAACTGCTGCAGGGCTTCGGCTTCGTCGCCGAACGCCATGCGGTGCCGGCGCCGGTCGTCGAGCAGGCCGGCCTGCAGACCATCACCAACCTGGTGGTGCGCCGCCAGTACGGTCACGGCCGCACCATCGCCCTGAACGCCCACGGCGACGTGGTGCCGCCGGGCGAAGGCTGGACCCATCCGCCCTACGGCGCCGAGATCGCCGACGGCAAGCTGTACGGCCGCGCCGCCGCGGTCAGCAAGTGCGACTTCGCCACCTTCACCTTCGCCACCCGCGCTCTGGAAGCGCTGGGCGCCCCGCTGAAAGGCGGTGTCGAACTCTACTTCACCTACGACGAGGAATTCGGCGGCGAACTCGGTCCGGGCTGGCTGCTGGACCAGGGACTGGTCAAGCCGGACCTCCTGATCGCGGCCGGCTTCAGCTACCAGGTCGTCACCGCCCACAACGGCTGCCTGCAGATGGAAGTCACGGTCAACGGCAAGATGGGCCACGCGGCGGTGCCGGAGACCGGCGTCGACGCCCTGCAGGCCGCGACCCGCATCCTGGTCGCCCTGTACGACCAGAACCGCATCTACAAGCAGACCCGCAGCCAGGTGAAGGGCATCAACCACCCCTACCTGAACGTCGGCCTGATCGAAGGCGGCACCAACACCAATGTGGTACCGGGCAAGGTGGTGCTCAAGCTCGACCGCCGCATGATCCCGGAAGAGAACCCGGCGGAAGTAGAAGCCTCGCTGCGCAAGCTGATCCAGGAAGCGGTGGCCGGCTTCCCGGGCATCAGCATCGAGATCCGCCGCCTGCTGCTGGCCAACGCGCTCAAGCCCCTGCCGGGCAACCAGCCGATGGTGGACGCCCTGTCGCGCCATGCCAGCGCCGTGTTCGACGAGCCGATCGAGGCCGCCGGCACCCCGCTCTACACCGATGCCCGCCTGTTCGGCGAGCGCGGCATTCCGGCCGTGCTGTATGGCGCCGGCCCGCGCACGGTGGGCGAAAGCAATGCCAAGCGGGCGGACGAGCATATCGACCTGGAGGATTTGCGCCGTGCGACCAAGGTGATTGCGCGGGCGTTGTTCGACCTGCTGGATTAAAACCGTTGTCCCGGCACCCCACGTCGTTCCCGCGAAGGCGGGAACCCAAGGGGTCTCAGGTCATCCCCGCTTTCGCGGGAACGACGGCGTTAAATCACCTCGCGCACCCGCGCCACATGCAGCAGATTGGTGCTACCGGCCCGCCCCGACGGGAATCCCGCCACCACCACCACGTCGTCGTCCGGTCCGGCCAGCCCATGCTGCACGGCCGCCACCGCCCCATCGGCCACCATGCCGCCCAGGGTCCTGGCTTCCTCGAAAGGCAACGGATGCACGCCCCAGGCCAGCGCCAGGCGGCGCGCGATCGCCGGATTCGGGGTCAGGGCCAGGATCGGCGCGGCCGGGCGTTCGCGGCTGGCGCGCAGGCAGCTCGCGCCGCTCGTGGTGTAGGCCACGATGGCCGCCGGCGCCAGCAGGCTGGCGACGCGCCGCAGGGCGCAGCAGATCGCGTCCGCGGTGGTCGCTTCGGCCGGCGTGTGGCTGGCGTCCAGGCCGATGCGCCAGCGCGGATCCTTCTCGACCTCGCGGATCACGTCGTCCATCACCGTCACCGCCTCGACCGGATACTGGCCGGACGCCGACTCGGCCGACAGCATCACCGCATCCGCGCCCTCATAGATCGCGCTGGCGACGTCCGACACCTCGGCGCGGGTCGGCACCGGCGCCGTCACCATCGATTCCAGCATCTGGGTGGCCACCACCACCGGGCGTCCGGCCGCGCGCGCCGCGTGCACGATGCGGCGCTGCAGGACCGGCACCTGCTGCGGCGGCAGTTCCACGCCGAGGTCGCCGCGCGCGACCATGACGCCGTCCGACAGCGCGACGATCTCGTCCAGCGCATCGATGGCGGCCGGCTTTTCCAGCTTGGCCATGAGCCAGGCGCGGTCGCCCACCAGCGCGCGCGCCTCGCGGATATCGTCGGGGCGCTGCACGAAGGACAGCGCGACCCAGTCGACGCCCAGCTCCAGGCCGAAGGCGAGATCCGCGCGGTCCTTGGCGGTCAGCGGCGAGATCGGCAGCACCACGCCCGGCACGTTGACGCCCTTGCGCTCCAGCAGCGGGCCGCCGACCAGCACCGTGGTCTCGGCATGGTCCGGACCGCAGGCGTCCACGCGCAGGCGCAGCTTGCCGTCGTCCAGCAGCAGCTCGGTGCCGGGATGCAGGGCCGCGAAGATTTCCGGATGCGGCAGCTCGGCGCGTGCGGCGTCGCCGCTTGCCGGGTCGAGGTCGAGCCGGAAGCGCTTGCCGGCCTCCAGCATCGCCTTGCCGCCGGCCAGGCGGCCGACCCGCAGCTTCGGGCCCTGCAGGTCCATCAGGATGCCGATCGGGCGCCGCAGTTCGCGCTCCACTTCGCGGATCGTGGCGTAGCGCGCGGCGTGGTCGGCATGGCAGCCGTGGCTGAAGTTCAGGCGGAACACGTCGGCGCCGGCGACGGCCAGCGCATGGATGCGCTCGTAGGTGGCGCTGGAGGGGCCGAGGGTGGCGAGGATGCGGGAACGGCGTTGACGTAGCATGGCAAGTCCTGTCGAAAAAGGCAGGTACAGCGCTGCTGCGCCGCGCCTGCCAATGGAGGAAAGCGGGTGCCGCTTGGGCAGCTTACACGAGCAGTATCGCCCGGAAGTCGTTTACATTGGTCAGTGTCGGCCCGGTGACGAGGGCGTCGCCGAGCGCGCCGAAGAAGGTATGGGCATCATTATCGTCCAGGCTGTCGCGCGGCGGCATTCCCTTGGCCCAGGCGCGCGCCAGGGTATCCGGCGCCATGAAGGCGCCGGCCACTTCTTCCGCGCCGTCGACGCCGTCGGTGTCGGCCGCCAGCGCGTGGATGCCGGAGGCGCCGTCCAGCGCCAGCGCGAGGGCCAGCAGGAACTCGACGTTGCGTCCGCCCCGGCCCTGGCCGCGCAGGGTCACCGTGGTCTCGCCGCCGGACAGCAGTACGCAGGGCGCGGCCAGCGGTTGTCCATGGCGCCGCGCCTGCAGCGCGATGCCGGCCATGACCTTGGCGACTTCCCTCGCCTCGCCCTCGATGCTGTCGCCGAGGATCAGCGGGGTGACGCCGGCCTCGCGCGCCACCGCGGCCGCCGCTTCCAGCGCCATCTGCGGCGAGGCGATCATGCGGGTGCTGACCTTCGCCAGGCGCGGGTCGCCCGGCTTGACGCTTTCGCCTCCACCGCTTTCGAGCAGGCGGCGGGCGCCGGCCGGCAGCTCGATGCCGTAGCGTCGCACGATGGCCAACGCGTCAAGGCAGGTGGTCGGGTCGGCCACGGTGGGACCGGAGGCGATGTCGATCGGGTCGTCGCCGGGCACGTCCGAGATCAAGAGGTTGACGACGCGCGCCGGATGGCAGGCCGCGGCCAGGCGCCCGCCCTTGATGGCGGACAGGTGGCGGCGCACGCAATTCATCTCGGTGATGCTGGCGCCGCAGGCCAGCAGCGCGCGGCTGATGGCCTGCTTGTCTTCCAGCGTGATGCCGTCGCCCGGCAGCGGCAGCAGGGCCGAACCGCCGCCCGAGATCAGGCAGATCACCAGGTCGTCGGGCCCCAGGCCGCGCACCGTCTCCAGCATCTGCCGCGCCGCTTCGAGGCCGGCGGCGTCCGGCACCGGATGCGCCGCCTCGACGATCCTGATGCGCTCGCATGGCACGGCATAGCCGTAGCGCGTCGCGACCAGCCCGCTGAGCGGGCCGGGCCAGTGGCGCTCGAGGGCCTGCGCCATCGCGCTCGACGCCTTGCCGGCGCCGATGACGATCGTGCGTCCCTTCGGCGGCTGCGGCAGGCATGCGGGGATGCGGCGCGCCGGCTGGGCGGCGTCGACCGCGGCCTGGAACATGCGCCCGAGCAGCCCGCGCGGATCGGTGAACGTCGCCGACTCCATCAGGCGTCCTGGGCGACCGCGAAGTTGGACATGATCTCCAGCGCGCGCACCATGGCCGAGTGGTCCCAGTTGCCGCCGCCGTGGGCCGCGCAGGTGTTGAACAGTTCCTGGGCGGTGGCGGTGTTCGGCAGCGCCACGCCCAGTTGGCGTCCGGTGGCCAGCGCCAGGTTCAGGTCCTTGCGGTGCAGGTCGATGCGGAAGCCCGGCGCGAAGTTGCGCTTGACCATGCGCTCGCCGTGCACTTCGAGGATGCGCGAAGAGGCGAAGCCGCCCATCAGGGCCTCGCGCACGCGGGCCGGGTCGGCGCCGGCCTTGGCCGCCAGCAGCAGGGCCTCGCCGACCGCCTCGATGGTCAGCGCCACGATGATCTGGTTGGCGACCTTGGTGATCTGGCCGTCGCCGTTGCCGCCGACCAGGGTGATGTTCTTGCCCATCAGCTGGAACAGCGGACGCACGCGGTCGAAGGCCGCCTCGCTGCCGCCCACCATGATGGTGAGCGAAGCCGCCTTGGCGCCGACCTCGCCGCCCGACACCGGCGCGTCCAGGTACTCGCAACCGAGTTCCTTGATGCGGCGCGCGAAATCCTTGGTGGCCACCGGCGAGATCGAGCTCATGTCGACCACGACCTTGCCGCGGTCAAGCCCATCCTTGAGGCCCGCCGCCACGCCATCCGGCGCGAACAGCACCTCTTCCACCTGCGGGGTGTCCGGCACCATGATGATGACGATGTCGGCTTGCCGGGCCACGTCGGCGCTGCTGCCGCAGGCGCGCGCGCCGGCGTCCAGCAGGCTGGCGGGCGTCTCGCCGTGGGTGTAGGTGTACAGGGTGTGGCCGTTGCTCGCCAGGTGGCCCGCCATCGGGGCGCCCATGATGCCCAGGCCGATGAATCCGATCTTTGCCATGTCGTTCTCCTCGTGTGTTCTCTGTTGTTCGTGTGGGTTCAGCCGGCCAGCGCCTCGATCCAGCCCAGGCCTGCGCGGGTATCCGCGGCCGGCTTGTACTCGCAGCCGATCCAGCCCTCGAAGCCGAGCTTGTCGATATGACGGAACAGCCAGGGGTAGTTGATCTCGCCGGTGCCGGGCTCGTTGCGGCCCGGGTTGTCCGCCACCTGGATGTGGGCGATGCGGCCCAGGTGCCTGGCGATCGTGTTGCCGAGCTCTCCCTCCATGCGCTGGGCGTGGTAGATGTCGTACTGCAGGAAGAGATTGTCCGAGCCGACTTCGTCGATGATGGCGATGGCCTGCCCGGTGCGGTTCAGCCAGAAGCCGGGGATGTCGCGATTGTTGACCGGCTCGATCAGCAGGCGGATGCCGGCTTCCTTCAGCTTGACGGAGGCAAAGCGGACGTTGTCGACGAAGGTCTGGTGCACGCGCTCGGGATCGGCGCCGGCCGGGGCGATACCGGCCAGGCAGTTCAGCTGCTTGCAGCCGAGCTCGCGGGCGTAATCGATGGCGCGGCCGACGCCGTCCTGGAATTCGCCCGCGCGCCCGGGTATGCAGGCGATGCCGCGTTCGCCCTTGTCCCAGTCACCGGCCGGCAGGTTGTGCAGGACCTGGGTCAGCTGGTGGCGGTCCAGCCGTTCGGCCAGCGCGCCGGCCTCGAAGGCATAGGGGAAGAGGTACTCCACACCCTTGAAACCGGCATCGGCGGCGGCCTGGAAGCGGTCGAGGAAGGGGATCTCGTTGAACAGCATGGTCAGGTTGGCTGCAAACTTCGGCATGTTCTTCTCTCCCTCAGGCCTGGGTGTGGGCGATGGCGGTGGGCGCGTCGGCGATGCTGACGGCCAGCGCTTCGAATTCGTTGACGGCGTCGATCTCGGTGCCCATCGCGATATTCGTGACGCGCTCCAGGATGATCTCGACGATCACCGGCACGCGGTGCTCGCGCATCCAGTCCCTCGCCTGGGCGAAGGCCGGCTGGATGTCCTCGGCGCGGCGCACGCGGATCGCCTTGCAGCCGAGGCCTTCGGCCACCGCCACGTGGTCGACGCCGTAGCTCTCCAGCGCCGGCGCGTTGATGTTCTCGAAGGCGAGCTGCACGCAGTAATCCATGTCGAAGCCGCGCTGGGCCTGGCGGATCAGGCCGAGGTAGGCGTTGTTGACCACCACGTGCAGGTAGGGCAGCTTGAACTGGGCGCCCACGGCCAGTTCCTCGATCATGAACTGGAAGTCGTAGTCGCCCGAGATGGCGACCACCTCGCGCTGCGGGTCGGCGGCGCACACGCCCAGCGCGGCCGGAATGGTCCAGCCCAGCGGGCCGGCCTGGCCGCAGTTGATCCAGTGGCGCGCCTTGTAGACGTGCAGGAACTGGGCGGCGGCGATCTGCGACAGGCCGATCGTGCTGACGTAGCAGGCGTCCGGCCCGAAGGCGCGGTTCATCTCCTCGTACACGCGCTGCGGCTTGAGCGGTGCGTCCTCGAAGTGGGTCTTGCGCAGCATGCTGCGCTTGCGGGCCTGGCACTCCTCGACCCAGGCGCCGCGGTCGGGCAGGCCGTCGATCAGCTTGAGGCCGCGCGCCACGTCGATCAGCAGGTCGAGCGCGGCGCCGGCATCCGACACGATGCCGAAATCCGGATCGAACACGCGGCCGATCTGGGTCGGCTCGATGTCGATGTGGACGAACTTGCGTCCCTTGGTATAGACGTCGACCGAGCCGGTGTGGCGGTTCGCCCAGCGGTTGCCGATGCCGATCACGAAGTCGGAGGCCAGCATGGTGGCGTTGCCGTAGCGGTGGGAGGTCTGCAGGCCGACCATGCCCGCCATCAGCGGGTGGTCGTCCGGAATCGCGCCCCAGCCCATCAGGGTGGGAATCACCGGCACGCCGACGATCTCCGCGAATTCCTGCAGTTTGGCGGCCGCGTCGGCATTGATCACGCCGCCGCCGCAGACGATCAGCGGCCGCTCGGCCGCATTCAGCATCGACAGCGCCTTTTCGGCCTGGGCGCGGGTGGCGGCCGGCTTGTAGACCGGCAGCGAAGAATAGGTCTCGACGTCGAACTCGATCTCGGCCATCTGGACGTCGAACGGCAGGTCGATCAGCACCGGGCCCGGACGGCCGGACCGCATGATGTGGAAGGCTTGCTGGAACACGCGCGGCACCAGGGCCGGCTCGCGCACCGTGACCGCCCACTTGGTGACCGGCTTGGCAATCGATTCGATGTCGACCGCCTGGAAGTCTTCCTTGTACAGCCGGGCGCGGGGGGCCTGGCCGGTAATGCATAGGATAGGTATCGAATCGGCCCAGGCAGAGTAGAGTCCGGTGATCATGTCGGTGCCGGCCGGGCCGGAAGTGCCGATGCACACGCCGATGTTGCCGGCCCGTGCGCGGGTATAGCCCTCGGCCATGTGGGAAGCGCCTT
Source organism: Massilia sp. 01N410 (assembly GCF_056399665.1). Lineage (NCBI taxonomy): Bacteria > Pseudomonadati > Pseudomonadota > Betaproteobacteria > Burkholderiales > Oxalobacteraceae > Massilia > Massilia sp. 01N410. The sequence continues at coordinate 90,013 of NZ_JBFTRV010000021.1, forward strand.
CGACGTGGCGCGCCAGCACGTGCTCGAAGCCGCCGCTCTTCTTCATCGCCGAATACAGCGGGTTGATGGCCGCGCCCGGCACGCCGAACACCTTGCCCACCCCTTCCCTGCGCAGCACCGCCGCTGCCGCATCGATTGCCCTCATACGGGCCATAGTCGCCTCCCTTGCCGTGGATTGATCGGATGATGGAATCCAGAATAGCGACAAAGCCGGGACTGTTGAATTGCTGCTACCATCGAGTCTGTCGATACTTGAAGTATGGAGTGCGCCACCGATGGACCGCTATACCGAAATCCGCAGCTTCGTGCTCGTCACCGAGAAGGGCAGCTTCGCCGCCGCCGCCCTGGCGGAGGGCGTGACCCCGGTGGTCATGGGGCGGCGCCTTGATGCGCTCGAACAGCGCCTGGGCGTGCGCCTGATGCACCGCTCTACGCGCGGGCTCACGCTGACGGCCCTGGGCGAGCAGTTCATCGAACCCTGCCGCCAGTTGCTGCGCGACTTCGACATCACCGAGAACAGCATCAGCGAGGGCCGCAGCACGGTGCGCGGCCACCTGGTCGTCTCGGCGCCGGCGGCCTTCGGGCGCTCGCATGTGGCGCCGCATGCGCCGGCCTTCCGCGCCATCCATCCGGATCTCAAGATGTCCTTCAATTTCACCGACAGCGTGGTCGACCTGGTGCGCGAGGGTTACGACATGTCGATCCGCATCGGCGAAGTACAGGACCCGAACTATGTGGCGATCCCGCTGTTCCCGAACCGGCGCGTGGTGTGCGGCACCCCGGCCTACTTCGAGCGCCACGGCATGCCCGCGGCGCCGGAAGACCTGGTGCGACACAACTGCCTGGCCTTCAACCTGCAGGGCGGCCAGCAGCGCGGCTGGACCTTCCAGCGCGACGGCAAGCTGTTCGCGGTGCGCGTCGACGGCGACCTCGCCTGCAACGACGGCGAGCTGTTGTTCGGCTGGGTCAAGCAAGGGCTGGGCATCGGCTGGCGCTCGACCTGGGAGATCCAGGCCGAGCTGAAACGCGGGGAACTGGTGACGGTGCTCGACGAATTCGCGGTGCACGACTATCCGATCCAGGCCGTGTATCCGCAGCAGCGCTACCTGCCGGCGAAGATCCGGCATTTCATCGACTACCTGAAGGCGATCTACAACCGGCCGGGCTACTGGGAAGGACCGGGAGCGGCCGGCGCCTGAGCCGACGGCGGCTGGGCCAGGGTCTCGAGCCGCTGCGCGATGGTCGCCGGCGACAGCTCGCCGGCGCGGCGGTCGACCAGCCGGCCGCGCGCATCGAAGAACAGCGTCGTCGGCAGGCCGACCGAGTTGCTCTGCCTGGCGAGGGTCCTGGTCGTGTCGAGGACGACGTTGCGCAGTTCCAGGCCTTGCGCCGACAGATAGGCCTTCACCGCGGCCGCCGATTCGCCCTGGTTGGCGAACAGGAAGTCCACTTCCGGATGCTCGGCCTGGGCCCGGGCCAGGGCCGGCATCTCGCGTCGACATGGCGGGCACCAGCTGGCCCACAGATTCACCACCACAGGCCGGCCCGATCCGGAAGGCAGCCGCATCGCCTGCCCGTCCAGGGTGGCGAATTCCGCCGCCGGCAAGCGCTGTTGCGGCGGCCACTGCTTGATGGCGGCATTCCCGGCGCTCCAGACCAGCACGCCCGCAGCGAGTGCGCCCAGCAGCGGAATCCGCCTGGCGGAGCGCCGCCACATCAGCCAGGCAGCCGCGGCGCCGGCCGCCGCCAGTCCGGCCGCCGGCATGAAACCGCCGTCGCGCAGGTCGGGTATGCGCAAGGGTTCCGCGAAATACAGGGTGTGGTAGCGCAGGACGAAGCCGGCGCGCGCCGCGAGCAGGATCCAGGCCGCCAGCAGCCACAGCGGACCTTCGGCGTCCAGCCGCCGGCGCTTCGCCAGACGCACGCCGAGCACCAGCGCCGCGGCCAGGGCGAGGAACACCAGCAAGGTATGCAGGGGCAGCATGAAGGGGCCGAGTGCGAGATCAGTCATATTCGAAGAGGATCAACAATCTATTTGATTATAGATCGTATCTTCATATAATATATTCAGGTAGATTCTAATCAAAGATACGACATGGTGACACAAGATCAAGACAAGCTCGATCTCGAGGAAATGCGGGCCGCCGCCGCCCGCGCCTGCGGATTACTGAAGGTGCTGGGCAATCCGGACCGCCTGCTGCTGCTGTGCCAGCTGACCCAGGGCGAATTCTGCGTCAGCGAACTCGAAACCATGCTCGGCATCCAGCAACCCACGCTCTCCCAGCAGCTCGGCGTGCTGCGCGAGGAAAAGCTGGTGCACACCCGGCGCGAGGGCAAGCAGATCTATTACGCACTGGCCAGCAAGGAAGCGACGGAGGTGCTGCAGGTCCTCTATCGGCTCTACTGCATCAAGCCGCAGGAGACAGAACATGACGATTGACTGGATTCACTTCTCGCCATGGACGGCGCTGGCGGGCGGCCTGCTGATCGGCCTGGCGGCCTCGGCTTTCGTGCTGCTGAACGGGCGGATCGCCGGCATCAGCGGCATCCTCGGCGGCCTGCTGCGTCCGGCGCGGGGCGACATCGCCTGGCGCCTGGCCTTCCTGGGCGGGCTGGTGCTGGCACCGCTGGCCTGGGGGCTGTTTGCCCCCCTGCCCGCGGTCCGCATCGACGCCGGCGGCGGCACACTGGTCGCGGCCGGCCTGCTGGTCGGAGTCGGCACCCGCTACGGCGCCGGCTGCACCAGCGGCCACGGCGTCTGCGGACTATCGCGCCTGTCGCTGCGCTCGCTGGTAGCCACGGCCGCCTTCATGCTGGCCGGTTTCGTCACCGTGTTCCTGGTGCGCTCATGGCTGTCCTGAGCGCCTTCATCGTCGGCCTGGTCTTCGGGATCGGCCTGATCGTGGCGGGCATGACGAATCCCGCCAAGGTCCAGGGCTTTCTCGACATCGCCGGCAACTGGGATCCTTCGCTGGCCTTCGTGATGGGCGGCGCCAACCTGGTCGGCCTGCTGGCCTTCCGCCTTGCCGGCAGGCGCGAACGCGCCCTGCTCGGCGGCCTCATGCGACTGCCCACCGCCACCCGGATCGATTCCCGCCTGGTGCTCGGCAGCCTGGCGTTCGGCGCCGGCTGGGGACTGGCGGGCTTCTGCCCGGGGCCGGCGCTGGCCTCGCTGGTAGCAGGCGGCATCAAGCCCCTGATCTTCAGCGCTGCGATGCTGGCCGGGATGGCCGCCTTCGAGATGCTGGAGCGGGGCGCGTCAGTAGGCGGCGAGCGCGCGCACGGTGTGCCGGATCAGCAGGGCGATGAACTGCCCGCCGACCACCGCCAGCAGGAAGAACACCACCAACTGGCAGAGACGCAGCATTAGTTCGTGGCCGCGCCAGCGGCTGCCGAAGCGCAAGGGGCCATGGAAACGGGCCGTCAGGTGCACGGGTGCGGGCCGAAGTTTCATGTTTGTCTCCATTTGTAGCAATGTTATATGCACAGAATACGCCCGGATCTGGCCGGCTGCAAACGCACGGTCGTGCGCGGGTACGAATCATGCAAATTGGGTCTTACCCTACCTTGAGGAAAGTTTATACTTTAACCACTCAATCTCAGGAGACCTGATCATGATCCGCACCGTTTGCCTGGCAGCCCTCCTCGCTGCCGCCATCCCTTCCGTCTGGGCCGCCGACGATGCCGGCTTCTGCAAATCGATGTGCGGCAGCGAGCGCCAGGAGTGCAAGGCCACGGCGCGCAAGGCAACCAGCAACGATGATCTGATCGGGGAGTCGGTATCGCAGAAGAACCCCTTCGCCAACACGGCCAGCCACAGCCAGGGCCAGTCGGTGCAGGAACAGGCTGCCGGCAGCGACAGTTTCCACCGCCGCCAGTCCGAGCGCATCGGGGCCTGCGACGACAAGTACCTGCGTTGCACGCGGGCCTGCAGCGCGCCGCCGAAGGCCGCCAAGCCTGCGCGCGGCTCCTGACAAAAAAATGGCGCTGTTCGCGCTAAGTGTTGAATCTGCCGAGCGCCGCTCTCAAAAAGGCGTCTGGACTGGCAATGCGCTGGCCATCCAGCGCCCAGCGCCAGCCGAAGTAGTGGTCCAGGTAACGGCTGGCAACGCCGCGGAAAGGCAGCAGCCAGGTGCGCATCCGGCTGTGATAGGCGTTCACGTTCTGGATGTGCAGCGCACCGCGCTTTCGTTCGCCGGCGCTCGCGTTGATGGCCTCATGTGAAATCCCGACCTCCCGCGCGAATGCCGGGTAGGCCGCATGGCTATC